>DBTI01000111.1 GCA_002306975.1 Ruminococcaceae bacterium UBA1320 | reverse complement strand
GGAAAGCCGGATAACGAAAATAGGAGCAACCTTTCGGTTACTCCTATTCACGGAATGTTCAGTATCGTTATGAACACTCGACATGGTGCGGGTAACAGGACTTGAACCTGCACAGCCTTTCGACCATAAGAACCTGAATCTTACGCGTCTGCCAATTCCGCCATACCCGCATATGAATAATAGCCTTGCAATCACAAGGCTATTATCGTTGGTGCGAGTGATGGGACTTGAACCCATACGCCGAAGCACGCGCCCCTCAAACGCGCCTGTCTGCCAGTTCCAGCACACTCGCATATTAATAAAACCAACCCCGTAAAGAAACATCAAACCACAACATATAGTGACAAGTGCAATGCCAGCAACCATATAATGTGTAATGAAGGGCTTTCTAATGTCTCTTGTCGTACGGTGCTTGATTATTATATCATTAGAAAGACTCTATGTCAATAAAAATATCGAAATTTGTTTAAAAATAAAGCGTAATAATTTGCTGACCGCTATAATGAATAAACAGAAAGAAGGGGGCAGAATTACCTGCCCCTATCCCACAAATCAGGCAGTCTCGATGTTGTTGTCAGCTTGCAGACCTAACTTTTCAACGGCCTGTTCGCGCATCTTATATTTAAGAATTTTGCCGGCTGCGTTCATCGGGAACTCGTTTACAAAGTCGATGTAACGCGGAGTTTTATGTTTCGCAATGTGTGTGCGGATATATTCCTGAAGTTCTTCGGCGGTGATTGTGGCGTCCTCTTTCAGGATTACGCACGCCATAATTTCTTCTCCATACGCCTTGTCGGGAATGCCGATAACCTGAACATCTTTGACCTGCGGATGGGTGTAGATAAACTCCTCAATCTCTTTGGGGTAGATGTTCTCACCGCCGCGGATAATCATGTCCTTGATACGGCCCGTGATTTTGTAGTGGCCATTCTCGTCGCGCCTTGCAAGGTCGCCTGTGTGCAGCCATCCGTCCTCGTCAATCGCGGCGGCGGTAGCCTCGGGCATCTTGTAGTAACCCTTCATGATGTTGTAACCACGGGCAACAAATTCGCCGTCAACATTGTCGGGCAGATCCTTGCCTGTTTCGGGGTCTACAATCTTGCATTCAACACCGGGAAGCTCGCGGCCGACTGTGTTTACGCGAACCTCAAGCGGATCGTCAACGCGGCTCTGGGTGCAGCCCGGTGAAGCCTCGGTCTGACCGTAAACGATTGAAATCTGAGTCATGTGCATTTTATCAACAACATCCTGCATGACTTTTATCGGGCACGGGCTGCCTGCCATAATGCCCGTTCTCATGCTTGAAAAATCGGTTTTCGGGAAATTTTCATTTTCAAGCATCGCGATGAACATGGTAGGAACACCGTGGAAGCAGGTGATTTTCTCTTTGTTAATGCAATCAAGTGACAGTCTGGGTGAAAAATAGGGCATAGGCGAGAGTGTAACGCCGTGAGTCATTGAAGCAGTCATGGAAAGCACCATGCCGAAGCAGTGGAACATCGGCACTTGGATCATCATGCGGTCTGCTGTTGAAAGATCCATGCAGTCGCCGATGTTTTTGCCGTTGTTCACAACATTGTAGTGTGTGAGCATAACACCCTTTGGGAAGCCCGTTGTGCCGGAAGTATACTGCATGTTGCAAACATCGTGCTTGTCGATGGAGTTTTCGCGGCGGTAGACCTCTTCAATCGGCACTCTTTCCGAAAGTGCGATAGCATCTTCCCACGTGTAGCAGCCCGGCTGTTTTGATTCGCAGTTGATAATATTGCGTAAGAAGGGGAGGCGTTTTGTGTGCAGCGGTTCACCTGGCTTTGCGGTTGCAAGCTCGGGGCAAAGCTCATTCATAATGCCGACATAGTCGGAATCCTTGCAGCCGTCAATCATAACAAGGGTGTGTGTATCCGACTGGCGAAGCAGATATTCCGCCTCGTGAACCTTATAAGCGGAGTTTACGGTAACAAGAACTGCACCGATTTTCGTGGCCGCCCAGAATGTAATAAACCACTGCGGCACGTTTGTGGCCCAGATGGCGACATGGTCGCCGGGCTTTACGCCAATGGCAATCAGTGTGCGTGCAAAGCTGTCAACATCGTTTCTGAATTCGGAATAGGTTCTTGTATAATCAAGAGTTGTATAACGGAAGGCGTATTGATCCGGAAATTCCTCAACCATGCGGTCGAGCACCTGCGGAAAGGTCAAATCAATAAGCGTGTCTTTTTCCCAAACAAATTTACCGGTCTTCGCCGCGTTGTCAAACAGCCTGCCCTTAACCACGTGTTTTTCGGTATAACGGCTCATAAAGTTGGCAAACTGCGGGAAAACAACGCCCGCGTCGCTAAGCTCTGACGCCCAGCGCTTTACCCATTCAAGCGAGATATATCCCTCATAGTTGATGGATCGAAGTGCAAGCATCATGTTGTCAATCGGCAGATCGCCGTCGCCCATCATTTGATAGGTTAAAGCGCCGTCTTCAAAAATCGAATCTTTAACATGAACATATTTTATATAAGCGCCAAGGTTCTGCACGGTCTTTTCCGGCGATTCGTTGGCAAAACGGTATGTGTGGTGCATATCCCACAGCACGGCGACCGAGTCGCTTTTCGCGCGGTTGAGAAGTGACGCGAGGCGCGAGGTGTCGGAATAAACGCCGTTGGTTTCGATAAGTAATGTCACGCCGTTTTCCGCGGCAACAGGAATGAGCCTTTTAAGCGCGTCAAGAACAATTTTATCGTCGACCTCACCGTTTGGCTGCGGGTCAAGATCGGCAAGAACACGAACATAAGGTGTTCCAAGCTTCTTGGCAAGGTTAATATACTGCACAAGGTATGTATAATTTTCTTCGGCTTTGTCGGCAAATCTGAGGCAGCAGCCGGAAGAAAGGCAAGGGATTTCAATCCTGAGATCTTTTAATTTCTTTATTGTCTTGGGCAGCTGATTTTCCGTAAAAGGCTGAGCGTTAACGGCGAAAATGTCATTGCCGAGCCCGCGGATTTCGATACCGTCAAAGCCGAAATCTTTAGCCATAGAATAAATGTCGGACCAACTGAAATCAGGGCAGCCAAGTGTTGAAAAAGCGATTTTCATAGGATACTCCATTCTGCCGCCTGCATGAATTCTAAATGAATAAAAAAATACTCTGTTACTTCCAAACTGCGGCGGGAAGAAACACTTCTTACGTATTTTTTACTATAAAATTGCAAGTGAAAGCTCATTTGCGGCGGCATAATGAGCCTCACCGAAACAGCATTCTGCAAAAGGCAAACAAAAAAGCTTCCGCCTCCTGCATTGCTGCAAGAGACGAAAGCTTATCACTTCCGCGGTACCACTCTTGTTGATATATAATAATATATCCACTCATAAGCATCAATCAAATTAACTGACGAATGCTCTCTCTTGTTAACGGTGAGAACCCCGTTCGAACCTATCCACCGGGCATAGAGCCGCGGCTTTCAGCTGACTGCTCAAGGGGGAGTTCACAACTGGCGTACGCGCTGTTTCACAGCATCCAACAGCTCTCTGAAGCATAGAGGCTCAGTGTTTTTTCCCTATCATTGCATTTGCATTTAGTATATCAGACACTTTTTTTAATGTCAAGAGTAATTATTCAATTTGTAATAGATACCAAAAACTATAGATCAAACGCTGATGTATTAAAATTGCTGTAATATCTGCCGGACTTAGCTGTAAACTTTAAAACACAATAGTCCGGATCGGTAACACCGAGGGGATAATACATGTTGTCACCCTCGCGCCAAATCATTTCCTTAGATTCCGTATCTTCAAGGACTTGCACTGTTCCTTTCAGCATAACGCCTCTAAAAAAGCGTTTATCACAAAAATAGATGCAGGCTTTGGAATTTTCCCGATACTGCTTAACCTTTAAGGATGATGTGTTTGTAGTAAAATAAAACGCCTTAATGCCCTCCCGTTTGCGCGGCGGCAGCATTGCTCTGGTATTCGGAAACCCTTCTTCATCCACCGAGCTGATATAAGCGACGCTTTGCTTATCAATAATATTCCCTATGGTTTGTTCCGGATTTCTAATCATACGATACACCTCTTTTAAAATTATTTTTTATAAACATAGATAAAGCCCGTCTTTATCTATAATCTTAAAGCGACTTTTTTCAAACTCAATAAGTCCGTCATCCCTCATACGGCTCAGCTCGCGTGACATCGCGCTGCGGTCAACATTCAAAAAATCCGCAAGACCGCTGCGTGAAAAGGGTATTGAAAGTTCTGTATTTTGGCTTGTTCCGCATTGCTCAAGCAGATATGCGGCGAGCTTCTGCCTCATGCTTTTTAATAACAAATAAGAAATTTTGCTGTTCATTGCAAGGTTTTTCTGCGCGAGCAGCTTGAGCATGTTTGAAATAAGTGTGGAATGAAAGGCGCAGGCACTCGTGCAGGTGCGAACGACATGAGCGTAGTTTAAAAACAGCACGTCTGCCTCTGTGACCGCCAAAACGGTGACAGGGCTTTTTTTAACGCCGGCGCAGACAAGAACCTCCGCAAAGGTTTCACCGGCGCCAAGCGCGGCCAAAATTGTCTGCCTGCCTGTCGCGTCGTCTTTTAAAATCTGAACGGAACCTGACAAAACCACGCCGAAGTTTTGAATATCGCCGCCGCTTACTGTGACCATCTCATTTTTTTGATAATGCTTTTTTTTAGCCTGAAGGCAGTTTAAAATTGCCGTCAGCTCCTGCGGCTTTATTCCGTCGAACAGGCTCATTTTCAGTAATATATCTAAATCCTTATTCATAAATGCTCCGTTTTAAAAAAGTTTTGTTTGCGTTGCCATGGCAACCGACTTGTTACACTAAATATACTATACTTTGTTTGCAAGGTCAAGAAAAAATAATTGCAGTTGATTTAGGTGAGAATATTTAAGAGAAATGAGGAAAAATATGATACGCAAGATTATAAAAATCGATAAAGAAAAATGCAACGGCTGCGGCATTTGCGTAAATGCATGCCACGAGGGCGCGATAGGTCTTGTCGACGGAAAGGCTCAGCTTATGCGCGAGGATTACTGCGACGGCTTGGGCAACTGCCTGCCGGCGTGCCCGACAGGAGCCATTACCTTTGAAGAAAGGGAAGCGCTCCTCTATAACGAGGAAGCTGTAAAGATGAATACAGAGACAAAAGAACCCAAAGTGCCGTTTGTCTGCCCAGGCACACGCATGAGAACCATTGAGCGCACACCGGAGCGAAACAAAGTGGCCACACCCGTAAAAAACAACTCCGAACTCAATCAGTGGCCTGTTCAGATAAAGCTTGTGCCGCCAAACGCGCCATATTTTAAGAACGCGAACCTGCTCATAGCAGCGGACTGCACCGCCTATGCATACGGCGCGTTCCACGACAGGTTTATGAAAAATAAAATTACGCTGATTGGCTGCCCCAAGCTAGACGAGGTTGATTATGCCGAAAAGCTGACGGCCATTCTTTCAATGAATGATTTAAAAAGCATAACAGTTGTACGCATGGAGGTTCCATGTTGCGGCGGTATTGTTCAGGCGGTTATAGACGCATTGACCGCAAGCGGAAAAATGATTCCGTGGAGCGTAGTAACAATCGGCACAGACGGTGAAATTATAGAAGATTAATTAACTTGTACCCCACAGCATAATGCTGAAAATATAAAAAATTGGGTAAAAATCAGGGAGGTTTATTTTTATGTCAGAAATGTTTTGTTTTCAATGTGAGCAGACAGCCAAAGGAACGGGTTGTACCAAGGCCGGAGTATGCGGTAAGTCGGCAGACACCGCCAAGGCGCAGGATGAATTAACATGCGCGTTGATTGCGCTCGCGAGAGCCGCCAACCATTCAAAAAGGACAAAAAAATCAGATGAGTTGATCGTGGACGGTCTTTTCATGACCATAACCAATGTGGATTTTGACAATAGCAGGATAGATAAATTAAAAGCGGAGGCGGAGGCGGAAAAGAACAAAATAGGCAGCAGTGAGCCGCTAATGGATTCCGGTGAGCTTTTTCACGGTGACACTGACATTATTTCGCTTCGCTCAACACTTGTTTTCGGGCTTCGCGGCATGGCGGCATACGCCCACCACGCGAGAATGCTGGGTAAGACAAGCGACGAGGTTACCGGCTGGTTCTACAAAGGGCTTGCAGAGTCCGTCGAAGAGCACACGGTTGAAGAATGGCTTGAGCTGATTATGGAATTCGGGCAGATCAACCTGAAATGCATGGCTCTTTTGGATGAGGCGAACACCGGTGCATATGGTACGCCAGTGCCGACAAAGGTAACCTGTAATATCCAAAAAGGCCCGTTTATCGTTGTAACCGGGCACGACCTGCGCGATCTTTACGAGCTGTTGGAACAGACCAAGGGAACAGGTGTAAGCGTTTACACGCATGGTGAAATGCTGCCTGCACACGGTTATCCCGAACTGCACAAATATCCGCAGTTAAAGGGCAACTTCGGAACCGCATGGCAGAATCAGCAGGACGAGTTTAATGAACTGCCCGCCCCGATATTATTCACCACAAACTGTCTGATGACGCCAAAGCCAAGCTACGCTGACAGGGTTTTCACAACCTCAGTCGTCGGCTTTCCGGGCATCAAGCACATTGATGCCGGTGAAAACGGTAAAAAAGATTTTTCTCAGCTTATAAAAAGGGCAATGGAACTAGGCGGTTATGCGCAGGAAAAGAAAATGACGGGCATCAACGGCGGCGACACCCTGACAACAGGCTTTGCCAGAGGAACAGTGCTCGCGGCGGCGGACACCGTTATCGGAGCGATAAAGTCCGGCGCCTTAAAACACATTTTTCTTGTCGGCGGCTGTGACGGCGCAAAGCCGGGCAGAAACTATTACACCGAATTTGTAAAACAAACGCCGAAGGATACCGCTATTCTAACCCTCGCGTGCGGCAAATTCCGCTTTAACGACATTGACGCCGGCGAAATAGGCGGTCTTCCACGCATTATGGATATGGGTCAGTGCAACGACGCTTACAGTGCCATCACCGTTGCCATCGCTCTTTCAAAGGCGTTCAATTGCGGCGTAAACGACCTTCCGCTGACACTTGTGCTTTCATGGTATGAGCAAAAAGCAGTCTGCATCCTGCTTACACTGCTTTCGCTCGGTATCAAAAACATCTATCTCGGGCCCACGCTTCCGGCGTTTTTATCGAAAAATGTGCTTGATGTGCTTGTGAGCAAGTTCAATATCAAGCCGATCACAACACCGGAGCAAGACCTGAAAGAAATTCTCGCTTAAAGGAGCATTAACGATGGAAAAGATGATTAAAAATATCGATTTCAAGACCGTTTTGGCGCTTGAGGGCTTGACCGAATATCAGCCGGGTCAAGTGGTGAGCCGAACCCTTGCACAAAACAAAGCGGTGAGCGTGACGCTTTTCGCCTTTGACAAGGGTGAAGAAATAAGCACCCACGCATCGGAGGGCGACGCAATGGTTTATATAATCGACGGAAGCGCTGAAATAACAATCGGCGGAGAAATTTTTAACCTTGACAGGGGCGGCACAATCGTCATGCCCGCTGGCATTCCCCATGCACTTTTGGCGAAAGAGCGTTTCAAAATGCTTTTGACCGTCGTTTTTCCATCACAAAATGCTTAAATAACAAGTTTTCAGAAGGGCTTGAATGCAGCTTATAGCAATTTGATTTTTAAAGAGAAAGTATGAAAAATATGTTTCCTCTTTATTTATTATCATGCTATAGACTGTGTTCAGGCCCTTTCTTTTTATCTAAAAATCAAAACGGCATAAATTACAAAAACAAACAAATAATAAAGACTGTACAGTTAGAAATTATGCCCTATCGCAATTACAAATAAAAAAACAACGGAACCATTCCGCTTTAAATATATTTAGTTGAGATGATAAAATGTTAACTTTGTTAAAAAATCTTGAATGCTATTGCCCGGACTATTCCGGTAAAAACGATATCTTAATCGCGGGTGAAAAAATATATAAATTGCTGCCCGCGGGTGAAATAAAGGAAACAGGCCTTATAGAAAGTGTCATCGAGTGTGACGGACTTTTTGCCTTTCCGGGGCTTATCGACCAGCATGTGCACATCATCGGCGGCGGCGGTGAGCAAAGCTTTGCAAGCCGTGTGCCGGAAATTGATATCAGTGAAATACTTATGGCCGGTGTCACCACTGTAGTAGGTCTTTTGGGTGCGGACGGCTGCACAAAAAGACTCGAAAGCCTTTACGCAAAGGCGAAAGGGCTGGAGGCGCAGGGGATAACGACCTTTATCTATACCGGAAGCTACTCCGTCCCCGCCGTTACTTTCACAAACAGCATAATCCGCGACCTTGTGCTGATCGACAAGGTGATCGGCGTCGGCGAAATCGCAATTTCAGACCACCGCTCGGCCCATCCTGAGCTTTCCGAGCTTTTAAGGCTTGCGTCAGACACACATCTCGGCGGTCTGCTGGGCGGCAAGGCGGGTGTTGTTCACTTTCATCTTGGCGACGGCAAATCGGGGCTGAAACAGCTTTTGCAGATAGTAGAAAGATCAGATTTGCCGATAGAACAGTTTGTTCCATCACATGTCAACCGCAACCCGGCGCTGTTTATACAGTCGCTTGAATATTTAAAAGATGGCGGAAACATCGACCTTACGGCAGGCGAAACAGCGGGAATTGCTGTTCAAGAAGCAATATGCAAACTTCTTGAGGGCGATTTTGACCTGTCGAAAGTTACGTTAAGCTCTGACGCGGGCGGCAGCATACCGGGCGGGGGAGTCGGCAGAATGCAGACATTATATGATGATTTAAAAGCATGCCTTTGCGATGAAAAATTAAATAAAGAAGCGGTAATAAGGCTTTCGACAGAAAATGTGGCAAAGGTTTTAAAGCTTTACCCCCGAAAAGGCGCGTTAAAAGAGGGCAGTGACGCGGACATTTTAATAACTGACAAAAATTATAAGGTTATCAAACTGTTCTGCCTGGGCAGTCTAAAGGTTGATGACGGAAAAGTTTTATAAAGCAATCATCATTCTGGAGGATAACAGATGGATGAAAAGGCAAAGGGAATCCTGTTGATTATCGGCGGCGCAGAGGATAAAAAGGGCGACAGCGTTATTTTAAAGCAAGCTCCGCAGATGCTTGGCGGTGACGATATGTTGACGGTTCTTACAACGGCAACAGAAAAACCGGAGGAAGCGGGAAACGATTACATCAAGGTTTTTCACCGGCTCGGTGTCCGCAATGTTCAGATGTTGAATATAAATACCCGCGACGACGCGCAAAGCGCGGAAAACTGTGAAATAATAAGAAAATCACGCTGCATTTTTATGACAGGCGGCGATCAGCTCAGAATTACAAGCATATTAGGCGGCACACCCGCCTGCTTAGAGCTTTTGAATCTTTATAACAGCGGCGGAATAATAATGGGGACAAGCGCCGGAGCGTCTGTGATGAGCTCGACAATGGTGGTTCAGGGTAACGACAACGAACCGGCGAGAAAATGCACGCTCAAAATGGCGCCGGGAATCGGGCTTTTTGACGGCGCGATAATCGACCAGCATTTTGATCAGCGCGGCAGATTCGGGCGGCTTCTCTGCGGCGTTTCAGAAAATCCGGAGGTGCTTGGCATTGGTATTGACGAGGACACCGCGGTCAAGGTTTTCCCCGACATGCATTTTGAAATAATCGGCTCAAACGCCGTTACCATAATAGATGGGAAGTCAATAAAAAGCTCAAACGTTTCCGAGTTAAATCCAAATGAGATTCTTGCCATAATCGGGGTAACCGTTCACGTGCTGCCACAGGGGTATGGATTCGATTTCAATGAAAGAAAGGTTCTGCGTCTTAAAAATGGAAACTGACAAGCTTCAGATATGGGATTTTACCATATATCACGGAAGAAACATCTACAGCCACCGGCCGGTAATGAAAATGGTTGTGGATATCGGCAAATTCGGCGACATCCCTACAATGGATATTCCGGGCTTTAATGAAAAGCTGCTTGCTGCGTTTCCGGGGCTTAAAACCAACTGCTGCGGCCTTGGATATGAAGGCGGCTTTCTTGAAAGGCTGAACACCGGCACCTATCTTGCGCATGTGTTAGAACATGTTGTTTT
The DNA here is from genome assembly GCA_002306975.1 of Ruminococcaceae bacterium UBA1320. GTDB lineage: Bacteria > Bacillota > Clostridia > Oscillospirales > Ethanoligenentaceae > Ruminiclostridium_D. The sequence goes on along the minus strand of DBTI01000111.1, from coordinate 37,661 downwards.
AGAAATGCAGTTCATGCTCGGCTATGACGTGCGTTACGGTAAAACCCGCGTAGTTACCGATCCGTCGGTCTATTACCTTGTTTACGAATATGAAAACGAGGTTTGCGGGCTTGAATGCGGCAAAGCGGCAGTGTTCATTTTAAATTGCTTTATCGCGGGCGAAGAAATAGATATCAGCGAGTTTTTAGATTATCTCGGTAAGGTTTCGCTCGACGCGGAGCTTGGGCCATCCACCACCGCGATTGTCGAGGCAGCGAAGAAAAGGAATATCCCGATAACGCGCATAGGTCATGAAAGCCTTGTCCGGCTTGGCTATGGCAAAAACTCAAGGCTTATAGAATCAACACTGACAGATGCAACTCCTTGTATCTGCGCTGATATATCGTCAAACAAGCAGTTAACGAAAGCGCTGTTGTGCGATTATAAAATCCCCGTTCCATACGGCAAGGTGGTCTATTCCGAAATTTCCGCGGTAATGGTGGCGAAACAGCTTGGAACGCCGGTGGTTATAAAACCGTTTGACGGCAATCAGGGCAAGGGTGTGCACCTTAACCTTAATCATGAATCTGAAATCAAAGCGGCCTTTGCGGAGGCTTCAAAATACAGCGGCGGAATAATTGTCGAAAAATTTATCACAGGCAGGGATTTTCGCATTCTCGTTGTCGGCGATAAGGTTTGCGCAGTTGCCGAACGTCTGCCGGCAAGTGTAACAGGCGACGGCAAGCACACGGTCAGGAAACTTGTGGATATGGTCAACCTTGACGAAAACCGCGGCGAGCAGCATGAAAAAAGGTTAACTAAAATAAAGCTTGATGAGGTTTCACTTATTGTTCTGAAAAAAAACGGACTTTCAGTTGATTCAGTTCCGGTCAAAGGGCAGACAGTGACGTTAAGGGAAAATGGCAACCTCAGCACAGGAGGAATCGCGATTGACCGCACCGACAGCATTCACCCCGACAACGCGGAGCTTGCCGTGAGGGCGGCAAAGGCGATAGGCATAGACATCGCCGGCATCGATGTAGTGACCGAGGATATTTCAAAATCAATCCTTGAGACAGACGGCGCGATTGTGGAGGTGAACACAGCCCCGGGCATCCGTATGCACCTTTATCCCAGTGTCGGGCAGCCGCGCAATGTGGCGGAAGACATTGTGGATTTACTGTTTCCAACAGAGCAGGCGTGCAATTTTCCAATCGTTTCCGTTACCGGAACAAACGGAAAAACGACAACAGTGCGCCTGATTCAGCATGTGCTGACGCAATCGGGCAAAACAGTTGGAATGACGAGCACAAGCGGTACCTTTATAGGTGAAAAGTGTATCTGCAAGGGCGACAACTCCGGCCCACGCAGCGCAAAATCGCTGCTGTCAAACAAAACAATCGACGCCGCCGTGCTTGAAACGGCGCGCGGGGGAATCGTCCGTGAGGGACTTGGCTATGATCTTGCCGACGTTGGGATCATAACCAATATAACCGACGACCATCTCGGGCTTGACGGTGTCGAAACTGTTGAAGACCTCGCCTATGTCAAGGCGCTGGTTGTTGAAGCCGTGAAAAAAGACGGAGCCGCAGTCTTAAACGCGGAGGATAAAATGACTCCGGACATTTTGGAGCGGGTCAAGGTAAAACCCATCCTTTTTTACAAAAATGCAGAATCGGCAAAACAGTTTGCGGCGCTCGACTGTGTCCGCGTTTTTACACAGGACGGGTGGATTAAAGTTCTTAACAACGGCGCTGCAACAGATATAATTGCTGTCTCTGAAATTCCAATAACCTGCGGCGGGCTTATCGACTGCAATATTGAAAACTGCCTTGCCGCTGTTTCCGCGCTTTACGCGCTTTCGGTCAGCAAAGATATAATCGTGTCAGGGCTGAAAAGCTTTGATTATAACGCAGGGCGGTTTAATCTTTTTGAAGTTGACGGATACCGGGTCATGCTCGATTACGGTCACAACCCCGCGGGGTATGAACAGGTGATAAACACCTGCAAGAAGCTGGAGCACAGCCGCCTTGTCGGTGTAATCGGCATGCCGGGCGACAGGCAGGACTGCGCGATCCGTTCGGTGGGGAGCCGCTGCGCCGAAGCGTTTGACCGTATCTATATAAAAGAAGACATTGACCTGCGCGGCAGAAAAAAAGGTGAACTCGCCACGCTGTTTTATGACTCGATTATAGCCAGCGGATATGATAAAAAAAATGTAACGGTAATTGAAGATGAAATGGAAGCGTTAAAGGCGGCGGTTGCCGACGCAAAACAAGGTGATCTGATTGTCGTACTTTATGAAAACAAAGAGCCGCTTCAGCAGTTTATCGAATCTTTAACGCAAACAGTGGTTACACCGTTAACTCACGCGGCAATAAAAGCGCGTCATGGGTGAACAACAATAGATAAAGCAGTACCCCGCGAGCTTTTCAAAATGCTTGCGGGGTACTGCTTTATCTCGTTAAATTTGGTTTGTAATTTTCACTTGCCCTCGGCTTCTGCGATTTTCTCGGCAAGGTCATTGAGATAGATCCATCTTTCGGTCTTTTCTTCCAGAGCCTTTTCCAGAGCTTCCTTTTGTGTTATTAATTCCTGAAGCTTAACGTAGTTGCTCGACTCGGTTTGCATAAGTTGAGATAAGTCGCCCAGCTGCCCCTCTAACGCGGAAATTTCAGAATCAATATTTTCAAACTCACGTTGTTCGTTAAATGTAAACTTCAACTTCTTATTGCTGTTATTTTTCTTGTCAGGCGCTGTTTTGATTTTAGCTGCTTTTTCGCGAGTTTGCCCGGCAGTGACCCCGGCAAGATAATCTGAATAACCGCCAAGGCATTTTCTAATCGTGCCGTCGCCTTGAAACTCAAAAATCGTGTCGACAACCTTGTCTAAAAAGTATCTGTCATGTGATACGGCGACGACAGCGCCATTGAAACTATCCAAATAATCTTCAAGAATTGTAAGCGTCTGTATATCAAGGTCATTTGTCGGTTCATCTAAAAGCAGAATGTTGGGTGCCTGCATGATTATGCTGAGCAGATATAATCTTCTGCGCTCTCCGCCGGAAAGCCTGCCTATCGTATTCCACTGCAAATCGGGCGGAAACAGAAATCTTTCGAGCATCTGCGAAGCGGTTGATGTGCCTTCAGTTGTTTCAATGATTTCGTTAATTTCCTTGATATAATCGATTACCCGAAGAGAAATGTCCATTTCTTCGCAGTTCTGCGAAAAATAGCCGAGCTTTACCGTATCCCCGATAATAACCGAGCCGCTGTCAGGCAGCGTTTTGCCGCTTATTATATTTAATAACGTTGATTTTCCGCATCCGTTTTTACCGACTATACCTATTCTCGCGTCACGGGAAATAATGTGTTCAAAATTAATGATAAGCGGTTTTTTACCAAAGCTTTTTGAAATATTGTCAAGTTCAACCGTCTTTTTTCCAAGCCTTGTAGAAACCGAGCTGATCTCCAGCTTATCCGTTTCGGTTTTGCCGGTGCCTTTATTCAGCTCCTCAAATCTGGCGATTCTGTCCTTGCTTTTCGTACCCCTTGCCCTTGGCCCGCGCTGCATCCATTCAAGCTCTTTTCTCAAAAGGCTTCGCTTTTTCCGCTCGGTTCCAAGCTCCATTTCTTCGCGCTGTGCTTTCAAATCAAGGTATCCCGAATAGTTCACTTGATAACTGTATAAGCTGCCGTTATCTATTTCCACTATTTTATTGGTAACCCTGTCTAAAAAATAGCGGTCATGGGTAACCATAATAATCGCACCGGTATATTTAATCAGATAGTTTTCAAGCCATAAAACAGTTTCGTTGTCAAGATGATTCGTAGGTTCATCCAAAATCAAAACATCACTGGGATGTATCAGCGCGCAGGCTATTGCGACGCGTTTTCTTTGACCGCCCGACAAAAGGCTGATGGGCTTGTCAAAATCCGCGATGCCAAGCCTCGTTAAAACAGTTTTAGCCTCATAACCTTTAGTTTCCCGCGTTTCGGACGATGTCCCCAAAAACACATGCTCCAGAATGGTCAACTTTTCGTCCCATACCGGGTTTTGGCTCAAATATTCGATACGAATACCCGGAATTTTTGTAATTGATCCGCTGTCAGGTGTTTCCACTTGCGCGATTATCTTGAGAAAGGTGGATTTTCCGGTTCCGTTTATACCGATAACACCAATTTTATCCCCTTCGCTAAGGTAAAGGGAAATGTCTTTCAGTAGTATTTTTTCACTATAGCTTTTTGTGATTTTTTCTGCGGACAACAACATCTATATTTATACCTTTCGATTAACTGTTATAGCGGACTTCCAGCAAGTTAAAAATTAAAGCAGAATTGTTTTGTTATCTTGTTTTATTTGAAATTGCCTTAAATAATAATCATTGAATCAGCGCCATAATGCACGGAATAGCTACTATGCAGGCTACCGAAGTAACAACAGTGGCTACGCTTGCAAATTTGTAATCGGCTCCGTAGCCTTTTGCGACTATGCTGATGTTTGTCATAACAGGCATTGCGGATTGAATAATAAAAACCTTGCCCATAAGCGACGGAACAGGAATAAAGTGCAAAAGCACAACGACGAGCAGGGGTGAAAAGATAAAGCGTGCGAAAAGCACAAGTAAAATCTCTTTGTTTAACTTAAATTCAGATAGCTTTGTTGAACAAAGCACAAGACCGATAAATATAAGCGCGAGCGGCGTTGTCAGATTGCCGAGATATTTAAAACTATCAGTAGCAAAGCTTGGCAGCGTTATTTTGAACATAATTAAAATTAACCCTACGGCAAACGCGATTAAAGTGGGTGTCGCAATCCTTTTCAGGGTTGATTTTGAAAAAAGTTTTGCGGAAGACAAGCCGTCTGTGCTGATTTCATAAGCGCCCACAGTCCAGAATAGCACGGTGTTAACAATATAAAAAAGCAAAACATAAGGGACGCTTTGCTCACCAAACAAGGCGAGATTTATGGGCAGCCCGACAAAGATGGTGTTCGAGCAGAAAAAAGCGGTGCGAAATACACCGGTCTTGCCTTTGGGAATCTTAAATAGTTTGCTCACTCCTATTGAGGCTATGTAACAAAGACCCATTGATAGGATTGGTATGAGAATGCCACCGATAAGTGTCAAAAACTTGTCGCGGTCAAACGAGCTCGTGAGGTTCCAAATCATATAGCATGGCAGTGAAACATTTAAGATAAGTTTGGTAAATGCGCTGCCGACTTTATTGTTGATCCAACCTATGCGCGCGGTTACATAGCCGACAATGATCATAACGACAATCGGAAGAATACTCTCGGCAGAAGTTAGAAGGGTTAACAGCATTATAAAATCACCAGTTTGAAATTTATTGTGACGAGAAGTAGAAATGTGTTGTAAAGTGAATTCTATTTTATCGGAATGTTTGCTTTTTGTGCCTACCAAGTATATATAATATCACTGTAGAGAAAATAATGCAAAAAAAGCAGATAATACTAATCCCGATAAAAAATGTAGCGAAAAAGCCTTCAAAAAAGGCATATATTTAACCTTTTTCCGAAAATTTATACTATATTTCTAATCGAGATAAGTATAAAGGGTTTACAGCAGATTTACAAATTGTAAGGAATTATTGTAACCCCCACCGGAGTGGGGGTTACAATTTTTACTCCGAACATTAAGTAAATCTGCTATAGAATTAAACTGCACCGTTTATCTGTTTTTATTACCGGTATCTTTCAGCCGCCGATTTATAAAGAAGTTTTGCCGCATCGTCAGCTTGAAAATAAGAGAGATAGTTTTGTTAGTACTATAGGTTTATTTATACATAAGTTCATAATACTGCCCAACCATGCGGGCGGCTGAAAAATTCCATGATGACATTTCAATGCTGCTCTTCATCATCTCAACCCATTTATCACGGTTTTCATAAAAGACAGGCAGAATTTCCCCGCAAAGCACCTTGTACAAAGAAGCAGAGTCAACTGTATCACTGTCTTTTCCCTCATAGCCGTCGCCGATCGCCCAGCCTGTAACGCCGTGCCTGCACCCCTCTGGCCACCAGCCGTCCAGCACACTGAAATTAAGCACACCGTTCATCGCAGCTTTCATGCCGGAGGTGCCGCTTGCTTCCATTGGCCTTATGGGGTTGTTGAGCCAGACATCACAGCCGCGTGTCAGCATTTTGCCGATCTTTATATCATAGTCCTGCAAAAACACCACGCTGTCGGGGAATTCTTTTGATAGCTCAATAAGGTTAGAAATTATTTTTTTACCTGTAAGGTCGTTCGGGTGAGCCTTTCCGGAAAAAATTATCTGTATCTTCTTATTCAGAAGAAGATCGGATATGATTTTTTTATCCTTAAAAATAAGGTCGCTGCGTTTATAAGGGGCGGCGCGGCGCGCGAAGCCGATGGTCAGCACCTTCTCATCAAGTTTAACATTATTGCTTTTGTTGATTTCCTCAATCATTGCCTTCTTGAGCGATAGATGTGTTTCCCATAGTCCGTTTCCGGAATTATATGATTCTAAAATGCCGCTGTCCTGCCAGGTTTTATTATGTACGCCGTTTGTGATGGCGATAATATCCGAGCCGCCGGGGATACCCTTCCACATCTTTCTTGCCGTTTCGCCATGCAACTGTGCGACGGCGTTAGCTTTTTTAGAAAGCCTTATGCCGGCGGCAGTCATGCTGAACGGATCTCCGCCCAGCTTTACCATCTGCCTATAGCTCAAGCCGTCATACGCGTCCATATACTGCAAAAGCCCGTGCTCATGCACCTCGTTGCCGGCGACAACCGGAGTGTGTGTCGTAAACACAATATGCTCTTTGACTTTTTTGAGCGCCTCTTCAAAGTTAAGCTTTTTTTTCTCCATTTGCTCACGAATCAGTTCCACACCGGCGAAAACGGCGTGGCTGTCGTTGAAATGATAGATATCGACATCAATGCCAAGCTTTTTGAGGGCTTTTACGCCGCCGATGCTTAAAACCATCTCCTGAGCAATACGCTCTTCGCTGAACCAGCCGTAAAGCTGCCCGGTGAGATACCAATCCGGGCTTTTCGGAAGATTTGTGTCAAGAAGGTAAAGCGGAACATTTCCGAACGCAGTGCACTTCCAAACCTTTGCTTTAACCTTGCGCTTGCGGATATTTACCGTAACCGCGGTGCCTGTATCCTCAAGAAAATCATATTTATATTCGGGAAAGCTGTCGTAAGGGAAGCCGGTTTCATCAATTTTTTGGCTTGTATACCCCTGACGCCACAGGATTCCGACGCCAACAACCGGCGCATCCATATCGTAAGCTGCTTTAAGAATATCTCCGGCAAGAATTCCAAGTCCGCCGGAATAAATGCGGAAATCCTCATGCAGTCCAAATTCCATGCAAAAATAAGCTACCTTTGGTTTGTCTGTCATTGATATTCTCCTTTATCTTGTTTGCACGATTTCTAAGATAATTGTTTCAAGCGGCTTTAGAATCTTTTTTAGCGATTCCGGTTCACTTTCGCACTCGCCGTTGCTGTTATATAAAATATTGCATTCTTGATTAAGCTGATAATCCATTAATTTTTCGAGATTTAAAACAGCCTTTTTATCCTGAGAACGGTTCGCCGCAACAATGAGGTTTGTACCGTCCGCGTTCTTGTAGTGCAAAACCGTCAGCTTCTTGGCATGTGCAAGTTCAGCGTGTTTTATGAATTCCCCGTCGGTTAACAAAGAAATATGCTTTTCCCTTATTTGAACTATCTCACTTAAGAAATCAAAAAATTCACTGCTTGCGTTTGCCCAGTGCAGGCAATACCGATCAAAAAACGCAAGCTTGCCATACATCGGGTCGGATCCCGACAAAACGAAGCGCCCGTTTTCATCATTGTCAAGACCGAGGTTCATAGGCTGTGTTTCAAAAAGCTCCTGCCCGCTGTTAATCATGGGGATAGCGTTTGGCATGAAGCTGTTTAAAACAAGAAGAAGCTTTAAAAGAGCAGTGCTTTGATAGACGAACGCGCTGCGCGGCGTATCGGGTGTTTCAAGAGAAGCAACAATCGGAATAGGGGATTGTAATAAGCTTTCAATTATTGCGCTATTAAAGCCCGAACAATTTACTTTTTTGTAATCGGCGTATGTAAATCCACTGATGAAATCAAAACCGCTTGCTTTTGCCTGCCCGCTGTTTTCGGGGTTAAGTTCCTCCGACCAGAGAATAAAATCCGGGTAGGCGCTCTTGATTTTGCTAACGATCAGCGCATTCAGTTCATCCGGCAATGCGTGCGCCATGTCAATCCGTGCTCCGTCAATAGCAAAGCGCATCTTATAAAAAGGCAGAACATTTGCGATATATTGCCACAACTCATCGTTTTTAACCTTGCCGTGACTGTTGGTAAGAGAAGCTCCGTCCTGCATTATGTAAGGCGGCTGGTCCCAGGGCAGGTGTTTTTGAATTTCGGGCGGATTGTCAAAATAATACCTGAGATAGGTTACGTCAGTCCACGCGGGCTGATGATCATTGATAACATCGGAAAAACCGGGAACTGTCGTAATGTTAAAGACGTTTTCAATTGCTTTATCCATATCATCACAGCCGCTTGATTTTATCGTTTCCCATTTATCTTGATCAATTTTGTCCGGTGAAGGTGAAAATTGATTAAGATACTTTTTTAAATCAGGGGATTTATAAAGTTGGCGGATGGTTGCGGCGTTCATACTGTAACTTTCTTCGCCGTCGCCAAGCACCGGAGTTTTAAAAACATCAGCACACTCTTTTTTGATCCAGAAAAACCAGTCGGGATGTCCGGCAATGAGAACGTTGTCGCGCGCCGTGGTTCTGAACGCAAAATCCACGATCACCTTGATGTCAAGCACATGGCAAGCCTCTACAAATGCCATGAACTCAGTTTCCAGCATGCCTTCTGAATAATCACCCAGCAGCGGATCATGAAGTCCTCTGTCAATCCTGTAAAAGTCCTTTATCGAATACGGGCTGCCAAGCTCGCCTTTTTTATAATGGTCGCTGCAACTGAAAATGGGAAGAAGATAAAGAATAGTCACGCCCAGCCTTTTCAAAAAGGGCAGAAGCGCCAGTGCTTTAAGCAGTGTGCCTTCACAGAGATCGTCGTGGCGATAATGGGGCCACGCGGTAAAAGAGCGGGGCAGGATACTGTAAATTAAATTGTCTTTTATCGAATCAATGTGTCGAAGATCACTTTTCTTCTTTGTTATATTGTCAATGCAGGAAGCAAAAAAACCATACGGATTGACGTCGATCTCTCCCGGGCATTCTTCCGGCGTTTTATACTTGTCATACTCTATGCAGTTCCAGCAGGAGGGCACATGATAACTGCCGGTAAAGGATTCTTTTTTTGAAACAAGAATATCATGAATCATTGTAAGGCTTTTCATATGTATTCTCCCTTTTTTATAGTGCTTACAGCAATTCCAAATAAGATAGGTCAAGGATAATTTTCTTATTCCCGACTCCGTCGAAAATAAAAAAATTATTGGGGTTCAATCTTAACCGGAATAGCTGTAGATTATGCAATCATTTGCATGATAATATTACCATATGATTTTTGACTTAGCAATATCTCAGTGAATTCTTTAAAGCTATAGTCACATTATTTAAAATTGAGCTCAGTATGGCTTTGTATTTATGAGCAAAAAGATATAAGGTAAAAACGCGGGTATAAAGCAAAACGCACTTCACAAAAGTGAAGTGCGTGAATTGCCTGCAGTGCAATGCGCTTTTAAAGCGCTGTCTGAGAAGTTAGGTGAATATAGATGCCACGGTGTTCAGCTTACATAGTACTCATGATACTGCTTCTTTTACAGAAACATTTCAGGCTCCTTTCTTATTTGCTTTTCCTTAGAAAAAATACATTCGCCTGCCAGCATTATAATTTTCGACACATGTCTCGCATTTTGAGGGCATATTCTCACACAGCGCATACAGCCAATACATTTTTCTTTGTCTGTTTTTCTGGGGTTATGTACGTAGATTGCATCAACGGGGCATTTTTTTACGCAAAGGCCACAAGCAATGCAGGATGCAGAGGCAACAGGTGCTATTGGAATTTTCATATACTTTCTGTAAGGTTCTTTTCCAGCCACATAGAGTTCAGTGGAACTCTCTTCATTAGTAATTGCTACAATTCTCTTCTTCAGCTTCATACCGAAGTCTTCAATAAATGCCGTGTCTTTTGCATCCGGTCGTCCTGTGGCAACAGAACGAATAACGGAATGTTCTGTTACGACAGCGGCTGCACCAATGGCTTGGAATCCGTTTTCTTTCACAATATTTTTCATTTCTAAAAGGGCATCATCATAATCCCGATTTCCGTAAGTTGCTATCAGTACAGAAAATGTGCGCTGACCTTTAATACCATTCATCCTGTCTCGGAAAGATTGGGGGACTCTGCCGCTATACACTGGAAATCCGAAAAGAACTAAATCGTCAGTTTCAAACTTTAATTCAACATTTTTGGAGTTATAATCCGTTACATCATGTTCTACAATTTCTGAATACTCTGTATTAAAAGACTGTGCAATGGCCCTGAGTACAAACTGCGTTGTTCTGGTTGGACTGAAATATACAAGATGCAATTTTTTAATTTCCATCGTTCTCTCCTGATGATTGAGGTATTAATTAAATTAATATATTAAAAAAATGTAATAGCAAGGTTAATTTCAATTTTACCAGATAAATGTAAAGAAGCCAACTGCAACAGCAATCGACTTCTTTTGACAAAATAAAGTGGTGGAGATGAGGGGACTCGAACCCCTTACCTCTACAATGCCATTGTAGCGCTCTCCCAGGTGAGCTACACCCCCACATATTGGAAAACCATTTGTTCATGCGGTTTCCCGGAACTATTCAATTTTTAAATTGTCGATTTCTATGGGGCGCACACCCGATAGTGCGCTCTCCCAGATGAGCTAATCCCCCAAACTGGTTAATAATAAATATTCCGTGTTTAGCGCTTGATTATAATATCACATTTTAATTCTGATTTCAATACTTTTTTTGCTTTTTATCATAAAAACGATTTTTTTTGATTTCATAATTGTAAACATCTTGTTATAATAAGTAATATTGCAAATTTATCTAAAAAAGACAACAATAATTTTATCGTTGATACAACTGTTGATTCAGAAAACGGAATGGGGCAAAGCAGATTGAAGATTATTATCACGGCGGGCGGCACAAGCGAAAAAATCGACAACGTCCGCAAAATAAAAAATGATGCGACAGGCACACTCGGCAGCATTATCGCCCGCGAGTTTGCATCACAATGCCCTTTTTTAGAAAAGATTTATTACGTCTGTGAAAACAGCTCGATAGTGCCGGAACTGCCCTGTGTGGAATGGATCGCAACGCAGGGTGTGTCTGAATTGGAAGATAAACTCAAAGTCCTGCTCACGACGGAAAAAATCGGCGCAGTGATTCATTCCATGGCTGTCAGTGATTATAAAGTCGCTTATGCAAAAAGTGCCGGCATGGTCGCCGAGACTGTCTCGGCGCGGCTAGCGTCAGATTTCCCAAACGGCTTTGCCAATGATACCGAAAAGCTAAAAGCTGCGATAGTGAAGTATCTTGACGACACAAGCGGCGCTTTTGAGGAGAACGGGAAAATAGGCTCGAACATAAACAATCTCATGCTTTCGCTCAAACAGACGCCGAAAGTAATCGGAATGCTTAAACAGTTGCAGCCTCAAACAGTTCTGATTGGCTTTAAACTGCTTAACGGTGTCGATGAGCAAACTTTAGTTGATACGGCGCACGCACTGCTGATCAAAAATAATTGCGATTTTGTGCTTGCCAACGATTCACAATATTTCAAAAGCGGCAGGCACCTCGGGCTTCTTATTTCTCCCGACAAAAGCTATCAAAAGCTTGAAGGAAAAGAACAGATTGCAAAAGAAATTGTAAGCGCCGTACTACAGCAATTCCAATTAAGATAAGAAAATCTATGGAGTTTCAATCTTAAACTGGGATAACTGTAGACGTTGATTAAAAGTTTGATTGCGTTTAAAGACATTTGCTCCTTTTTGTAACATTGCACAGCTTTGGTGATTTTCAAACAAGCGCAGCGCTAAAAAAACCGGCGGAAAGGCGGAATGATTATGAAAAATATAATCCTTGGCGTAACAGCGAGCATAGCGGCCTATAAGGCGGCGGACATCGCGAACACGCTTCATAAAGACGGATATAATGTTGAGGTTATCTTGACACATGGCGCGACAAAGTTTATCACACCGCTGACCTTTGAAACCTTGACTAAAAACAGAGTTTACACCGATGTATTCGATGAAAATTACCCAAGGGAGGTTCAGCATATCTCGCTTGCGCAAAAAGCGGATGCGTTTGTAATCGCCCCCGCCTCGGCGGATATAATCGGAAAGATTGCCGGCGGAATAGCGGACGATATGCTTTCCACTGTTGTGATGGCGGTCAAAGGAATTCCTGTCTTGATTGCGCCCGCAATGAATACGAACATGTATGAAAATCCGATAGTTCAGGATAATATTGCGAAGCTAAAAAAGTATGGATATGAGTTTATCGAGCCGCGTGAGGCGATGCTCGCCTGCGGGGTAAAAGGAAAAGGCGCTCTTGCCGAGGTCGGCGACATCGTTGCCCAGATTGAATCGCGGCTTGGCAAAGAATAATAGAAACAAATTTCCACTTTGTTTCTATCGAAAATTGTGTTAAAGTATTATCAAACAGTTTAATTAAAGCAATATAAAATCAGAACTTATAATCAGCTGCATTACTAAACCGGTTTAGTAAAAATGAACCCTTGCAGCAAGTACTAGCAGATTTATAAATAAAGTGTAAAAGGTGATATATCTTGATTCTTAATTTTGGTTCACTTAACATTGATATAACATACGCGGTCGACCAGATTGTGAAACCCGGGCAGACGATAACGTCACATGGTTATCAATCTTCCTGCGGCGGAAAAGGCTTTAATCAGTCAATTGCGCTTGCAAAAGCCGGAGCAGATGTTTTTCACGCGGGGAAAGCAGGAAAAGACGCACCCTCACTTATTGAAAAGTTAAAAGAGAACAATGTCGACACGTCTTGTACAGTCATCAGCGATTTTCCCAACGGTCATGCCTTTATTCAGGTAGACAGCCACGGTGAAAACAGCATAATCCTATATGGCGGCAGCAATCAAAAGATTACCGGGGCGGAGATTGACGAAGTTTTTGCCCATGCCAACAAAAATGACATGCTGCTGCTTCAAAATGAGATAAACAATATTCCCGCAATAATTCGCAAAGCAAAGCAGATAGGGATGCGGATCGCTATAAATCTTGCGCCGATAACGGAAGAATCACTGCAATACCCGCTTGAGCTTGTCGATATTCTCATAGTCAATGAAACAGAGGGGGCGGCCCTCGCAGGTTGTGAAAGCCCAAACGACATAATAGACCGGCTATCTGAGCGTTACCCGTCATGTGCTGTTGTGCTCACACTTGGCTCCGAAGGGTTAATATTCAGCCGCAACGGAAAAATATTCAGCAAGCCCGCTTATTCAGTCGAAGTAGTAGACACCACAAGTGCGGGTGATACATTTATCGGCTATTTTTTAGAATCGGTTTATTCCGGAAAATCATTTGAAGATGCCGCCGACTGGGCGTCAAGAGCATCCGCTTTATGTGTTTCACGCGCAGGATCTTCTGATTCGATACCCAGCCGCGACGAGGTAGCAGAAGCAAAGTTGAACCTTCGCACATAAAAACGTACATAAAAGGCTGCTTCAAAATACTACACCGCAAGTTTATGCAGTATTGTTTTCTGAAGTAGCCCTATATATAGAGTTCAAAAAGCTTATAGCGGTTTTTGTAAAGAAGAGATCGTTTTTTCGTGTTCCCCGCCGGAGGCGGGGAACACCCCCATTTTTTAAGATTATGCGCTGTCGCGAAGCACAAGACGAGGTAGGATAACCGTCTTTTTATCTACACTTACACCCTCAAAAAGGTCAGACAAAAGCTTTACCGCGGCGGCTCCTGTTTTGTCACTGCGGCAGTCAACCGAGGAAAGGCTGGGTGTTACGCACGGTGCTGCCGGTGTGTTGTAAAAACCGATAACAGAAACGTCCTCGGGCACATCAAGATAGCTTTGCTTCAGGCATTTTATAAACCCGGCCGCCGTTGTGTCATCTCCGCAGACGACAGCGTTAAATTTTTGCGCGTCGCGCAGCAATGCCTCAGCACAGGCAAAACCGCCCTCAAATCCTCTTTCCGTAAACACTATGCGACCCGAAGAATTCAGGTCGTTCATTGCCATACCGGCGTCAAAGCCCTCCGCAAGCTTTTTGGTGCTGTAGCTGTTTTCGTCACTGTCCTGCACATAGATTATCTCGTGCCTGCCTTGGCTTGCAAACTGGCTGACGGCAAGCATCATTCCGTAAATCTCATCACAAATAACGGAATAAACATTTGGCGCGTCTATGTAATTATTAATAACAATAACAGGAACATTAAGCGCGGCCGCGGTAATATCATCGTTTCGCACAATTGACATACCTGTGAGTAAAACGGCGTCCGCGTGTCGTGCGAGCGCGGATTTTAGGCCGCTTGAAATTCCCTGAACAGTGCCGCCTGTGTTGCAGAGCATGGTGGTGTATCCGATTTTTGAAAGTTCACGCTCAACGGTGTGGCAAATGCCGCCGCAATAAGGGTTTCTTACATCATCGGCAAGCAGAGCAACAGCTTTTGTCGACTTCACAACAAGGCTTCGCGCGGTTGGATCAGGCGTATAGTTGTATTTTTTCAACACCGCTTCGACCTTTTTACGTGTCTTGCCGCTGACGACGCTTTTGCCGTTGACAACTCGGGAGATTGTCGCTATCGATACGCCCGCCTCACGGGCAATGTCATAAATATTCATAACCCTTTTCCCGCCCTTCACTAATCGCGTATAGGATAATAGTTTTGTAATTTTCTCAACTTCCGGTGTGGAGGATTACATCCTGCTTTTTCTTTTTTATTATGAAATGCAATAAGAAGATTAGATATATTTCCAAGGCAGAGCATATTATCAAAATTGTGTTATAAATATGTAAACGCTTTCACTCATTATAGGCATAAAAGCTATATTTTGTCAATGTGATTTATGCATTTTAGTTGACAATAAGCAAAAAAAGTATAATAATATATATTATATAACAGTGAGAGTATATGTACGGGGGTGTTACAGTTTGTCCAGTAATATGGATCTTTTGATGTTAAAAATCGAAAGCCAGGCGTTTAACAAGTTGTGTGACAGCTGCAAAACTTCCGGTTCCGGCGTGGATGCCATTTCGGGCGTTTCTTTTTCGGACATGCTTGACGGAGCGATCACCGGGAGCGGATTAGACAGTGCAGGATCAGTATCTAACACCGAAACATCTGACGCGGGCGGCATGCATGTGTCGGATAATATGGTGAATTTTATAGAGAACCACGAAGGCTTTGCTTCAACCGGGTATCGCGGTCTTGATTATTGGAACGAAACAATCGGATACGGTCATGTGGTTGAACCGGGTGAAAACATTAGCTCGCTGACGCAGAGCGGAGCGGAAAATTTGCTGAAAAGCGACCTGAAAGTTTATGAGCAATCAGTTAACAATGAATTTAAGGGTGTGAAATTAACACAGGGTCAATTTGACTCCCTCACCAGCTTTGCCTATGGGCTTGGCGCAAATATATGGAGCAAAACACCAAAGCTGACCGCCGATATAAAAGCGGGCGCTTCCGCCGATGTAATAAAAGCAGATTTTCAAAATTGTGCAAACTGCGACGGCAAGTTATCACAGGGCTTGTTAAACCGCAGAACAGATGAATGGAAGGTATACGCGTATGGCGAATACCCTCAGTTAAAATAAAATCAACAAGGTAAACCGACTTTTATGGCAGTGTCTGGAGCTTTTGTTCCCGATACTGCCTTTGTTATATAACGATAAAGCTTATTGAGTATCTACGCGAAAAACCACACCTTTTGTTGATTGCAGTCGATATAATCGTGTCAGTATCTGAATTGGAGATGAGTAATGATGATGGTTTCAAAGAGTTTGGACGGCAATTACCTTACCGAAATATCAAACGGAACATATAATCTTTACGCGGACAACGCTGAAGCCGCACAGAGTCTGCATCCGCATGAGTTCATCGAGTCGGCGCTTGCCGCTTGCATGAATATAACAACGCGCATGGTGCTTGACCGCATGTCACTTAAATATGAGGGCGTGGAGGTAAAGGTCTTGTTAACCCGTAAGACAAAAGAAGAGACTAAAATCGAGTATAAAATCGACATAAAGGGCGATATTGACGAGGCGGTAAAAAAGCAGATTACCGACAAGGTTTTTAATTGCCCGGTGAGGAGAATTTTGACTTCACATATAGAGGTTGTTGAAGAGGAGTAAAGGGCTCTTCTTTCTCTAAAAATGATGCTTTTAAATCATTGAATCGAAGAATGTACCTTTAAGCAAAAAAAGATAGCTGTCAGGTGTTATTATTTAAAAAAATTATAATTAATCCCATCTTCATCAGGAGGCCCATAAATGCTTCATCTTGTCTTCGGCCGCTCCGGCAGCGGCAAAACAACCTTTGCCTTAAACTCAGCGAACGACACCGCAAAAACAGGCAAAAAAGTTGTTGTTATTGTTCCGGAACAATTCACCTTTGAAACAGAACGCGCGCTTGTGCACAATTTCGGCGCAAAAAGCTGCCTTAATATCGAAGCGCTCAGTTTTTCACGCCTTGTTCACCGGGTAATGAGCGAATGCGGCGGTCTTGCCTGCCACAATATAGACGACTGCGGGCGGCATGTACTGATGCGCCTTGCGTTAAAGCAGGTTGCGGACATGCTCGGTGTCTATTCAAAACAGGCGGTGAGCGCTGCTTTTATAAAAACAATGGTCGGCGCGGTTGCGGAATATAAAGTCTGCGGAATAGATGCGGATATGCTGAGCGACGCCGCGAAAAAATCAAGCGGGCTTTTAAAGAATAAACTTACCGATATCGCACTGATCATGCGCACCTATTGCGCACTTTTGGAAAACGGCTTTTCCGATCCGCTTGAAGATATAACGCGTCTCGCAAAAAAGCTTGATGATTACCCGTTTTTTAAAGATAAAACCGTTATAATCGATGGCTTCAAGGGCTTTACCCCGCAGGAGAGGCAAGTCATCAGCAGAATTCTCTGCCAGTCAGATGACGTATACGTCACGCTCTGTGCAGAGTCGCCCGGCAGCGACGATTCAACCGGATTGTTTTGCCCTGTTGAAAAAACCGCGTGCCAGATCATCGGCCTTGCGAACAGATGCGGCTGCAAGATAGCGTCGCCCATGAAATTGACACAGACGCACCGCTTTGAGTGTGATAGCATAGGGTACCTTGAAAGCTCGGTTTTTCGGCCGGACGCAAAGCCTTATAGCGGCAAGGCTGCGGAAATATACATAGTCTCCGCGCAAAACGTTTATGACGAGGCGAAATTTGCCGCATGTGAGATTACAAGGCTTGTGAGGGAAAAAGGCTGCCGCTTTAGCGATTTTGCCATAATTTCGCGCGGGCTTGAGCTTTATGACGGCATACTCGACACTGTTTTTGAGCAGTACGGCATACCGCTTTTTTACGACAGCCGTCGCGGCGTCGCCACACATCCGCTCATGGCTCTTGTAACGTCGCTGTTAGCTATAATGACCTCGGGGTTCAGGCAGGAGCATGTGCTGCGTTACCTGAAAACCGGTCTTTCCGGGTTTTCGGTTGAGGAAACGTCGCGCCTTGAAAACTACATGCTGATGTGGGATATAAAGGGCGAAGAACAGTGGAGCCGCGAATGGCAGGGCAGCCCGTCGGGGTTTGACGGCAGAAACGACGACGAAACCGCAAAAGAGCTTGAAGAAATAAATGCGCTTCGCTCACGGCTATACACGCCGGTTTCAGCGTTAAAACAGGAAATGGAAAGCGGCGGAATGGCGCGCGCGCTTTACGGTTTTTTGTGCGATTGCGGAGTGCGCGACGCAGTGACCGAAGCCTGCCGAAGCCTGAAGGACGCGGGCGAAACCCGCCTTTCGGGTGAATACGCGCAGATTTGGGAAAAGCTTGTTTCAATGCTCGATCAGATAACGATTGCGGCAAAAGAAGAAAAGCTGAAACTCAGCGATTTTGCCTCTCTTCTTTCACTTGTCATCGAGAACACCGACCTTGGCAGCATCCCGCCCGCGATTGACGCTGTCGCCGCGGGCGACGCGGAGCGAATCCGAACAGGCGGCGCAAAGTTTGTGTTTGTCATCGGTCTTGCCGAGGGTATTTTCCCGCGCGCGGCGTCGGTTTCGGGTCTTATCTCCGACAGCGAGCGGCGAAATCTGATAACGCTCGGTCTTGAGCTTTCCCCGCCCGCGAGCGAACAAGCGGCGGAGGAACGCTTTTATGCCTACAAGGCTTTCACCGCCGCGTCGCAGGGGGTGTATATCAGCTGCCCGCGCGGCGACGCAACAGGCCGGGCACTGCGTCCTTCATATTTCTTGTCGGCGGTCAAAAAGCTGTTCCCGCACTGTCAAGCTGTCGACGATGTGCTTACCGATCCGGTTGAAACAGTGGCAAATGAGAAAACCGCGTTCGATCTGCTGGCGAGCGGATATGGCGAAAGCACGGCCCTCCGCGCGGCTCTAAAGGCGGTTTTTGAAGAAAAGCCGAATTATACGGCAAAGCTCACGGCGCTTGAACGAGCGGCGGGGGGGCGAAGGCTGCGTTTTTCAAACTCTGCCACGGCACGCGCGCTTTACGGTGAAAATATGCATGTTTCGCCAAGCCGGATCGAGGCTTTCGGTCAGTGCCGCTTTTTATATTTCTGCCGCTACGGTCTGCGTGCAAAGCCGCGAAGGCGCGCGGAGCTTGACGCGCCGCAGATCGGCACGGTGATCCATTTCGTGCTCGAAAAGCTGCTTTTGCAGACAAACGCGCGAGGGCTAGCCAATGTTCCGCAGAGTGAGCTTGAACAGATGACAGCCGCGCTGCTTGACGAGTTCGCGCGCGTCTATCTCGGCGGGCTTGACGATAAGCCGGACCGTTTCCGCCACCTTTTTTCCACGCTTGCCGAAACGGTCAGCTGCCTTGTCAGCCACATGGCGGAGGAATTTGCGCAGAGCGGATTTACTCCTGCCGATTTTGAGCTTGAAATAGCAAGCGGAGGCGATGCCGCGCCCTATGAAATTGCCTTGTCTGACGGCGGGCGGCTTGTAGTTGGCGGAAAGGTCGACCGCGTCGACACACTGCACCTTAACGGCAAAACCTATCTTCGCGTGGTTGACTACAAAACAGGAACAAAAACGTTTAATCTGGGCGACCTTTTGTATGGGCTAAACCTGCAAATGTTTATCTATCTATTTACGCTTTGCGGCGGCGCGGGCGGGCGTTATGGCGACGCTGTTCCCGCCGGTGTTTTATATGTTCCCGCGAAAAGACCGGAAGTTTCAGCGCCGCGCTATGCCGAGCCTGAGGCGATCGAAGCGCAGGCGGAAAAAGAGCTGCGCATGAACGGGCTGATCGTCGATGAGCCGGATGTCATTCTGGGCATGGAGCGTTCCGGTGCTGGAAAGTTTATTCCCGCCGCGGTCAAGGGCGAAACAGACGGCGACGGATCAATCTGCTATGCTGTTTCCGGCCGCTCGTCGGTCGCGTCGCTTGAACAGTTCGGGATACTGCGGCGGCACATTGACAAAACACTCATGGATATGGCGAAGACACTGCGTGCGGGCGACGCCGCGGCTGTTCCCGTGAGCGGGCTTGGCTATAATCCGTGCCAATATTGCGATTATACCTGTGTCTGCGGCTTTGAGCCGGGCTGCCAGGTAAACAGCATTAAGTCGGCAGGCAAAGAAGAAATTTGGAACAGGCTGAAAGGGGATGACGGCGACGGAACGCAAATGGACGCGTGAGCAGCGTGATGCAATCGACGCGTGCGGCGGCACCTTGCTTGTTTCGGCAGCGGCCGGCAGCGGAAAAACCGCGGTTTTAGTTGAGCGTGTTATCGGGCTTGTCACCGACAACGCCCGCCCCTGTGACGCTGACCGACTGCTTGTCGTTACCTTTACTAACGCCGCTGCCGCTGAAATGCGCGAGCGCATTTCACAGCGGCTTGCGGATATGATTGAAAACGATCCGCTCGACACGAATCTTCAGCGGCAGCAGATGCTGCTGCAAAACGCACACATCAGCACAATCCACTCTTTCTGCCTTGATTTGCTGCGCGAGCATTTTGAAAAGCTCGATATTCCGCCGGATTTCCGCATAGCCGACCAGAATGAGGTAGAAATTCTGCGCGGCGAAGTGCTTGGCGAGCTTTTAGAGCGCAAATATGCTAAAGAAATGGCGCGTGGAGCGGGCGAAGAAGGCTCTTTTCTTGAACTGTCGCACATTTTAAGTTCGGGGCGCGACGACAGCCTTCTTGCCGACACGATTTTGCGGCTTTACGAGTTTACGCGCTCGCTTGCCGACGCTGAGGGCTGGCTTGACGAGGTCGCGGCGATGTATAACCCCGATAGGCCTGTTCATGAAACGGTTTGGGGCAAAGCGGCGATGGAACATGTGTCGCAGGCGCTGCAAAGCCTCATGGGCGAGCATAAACGCGCAATAGAGAAAATAAACGAAAACGCGCAGCTTCAAAAGGCATACGCGCCCGCGTTTGAAAGTGACCTTGCGGGTCTTGAAAACGCCGCCCGCATCACAAAAAGCGGCGGGTGGGACGAGTTGTGTGCGGTGGTTTCCGGTTTTGTGTTTGAAAGGCTCGGAGCTCTGCGCAAATTTGATGACGACACGCTGAAAGAGGAGTTAAAATCGGAGCGCGACAGCGTTAAAAAAACGCTCGCAGGATTAAAAGACGGCGTTTTGTGCTGCAACGAAACTGAGTTTAAAAAGGATATGGAAAAGCTTCGCCCTGTTGTTAACTGCCTGTGTGAAACGGTGCGCGAACTTGACCGTGGATTTTTTGAAGAAAAGCTGTCGCGCGGGCTACTGGATTTCAGCGACCTTGAGCAATTGACGTTAAAGCTGCTGGTGAATAAAGACGGCGGCGGTGAAAGCTTTACGCAAACGGCGCGCGAGGTTTCGCTGCGCTTTGACGAGGTGCTTGTCGATGAATATCAGGATACAAACCCAGCGCAGGATATGATTTTCCGCGCCGTTTCAAGAGAAGGTGCAAACCTTTTCATGGTCGGTGACGTAAAGCAGAGCATTTACAGCTTCCGTCAGGCAAGACCGGAGATTTTCACAGAAAAGGCGCGGAACTGCGCGCCTTACGGCAGCGGCGTTTTCCCCGCAAAGATTATTCTGGGGCGCAATTTCAGAAGCCGCGACGGCGTGACGGACGCGGTCAACTTTGTTTTCGGGCGGCTAATGTCTGAAAAGCTCGGCGGCGTTGACTACGGCGAGGCAGAGCAGCTTATACCCGGCGCGGCCTATTTTGAACGCGAGGGTGCGGATTTTGCGCTGCACATCGTAAACACCGGCGATTATGAGGGCGACGAGGACGGCGTGGAGCTTGAAGCGCGGCACATTGCGTGTGAGATTAAACGGCTTGTCGCTTCGGGCTTTATGGTGCAGGGCGAAAACGGCGCGAGAAACGCCGCTTACCGTGACTTTTGCATCCTGCTCCGCAGCATGGCGGGGCGCGCGGAAAAATATTCGCGCGCGCTTGAAGCAGAGGGCATACCTGCTTACGCCGACATCGCAAGCGGATACCTTGGCGCATACGAGGTTATGGTCATGGTGTCCCTGCTGCGAATTCTCGACAATCCGCTTCAGGATGTGCCGCTTGCTTCGGTGCTGTTGTCGCCGGTTTTCGGTTTTACCCCCGACGATGTAGCGCAGATTCGCCTTAACGGCAAGGCAAAAAGCCTTTATCTTGCTATGCTTGAGATAACAGGCGGCGGCGACACGCGTTTTGAAGATTTTTTGAAGCTGCTTGAAAAGCTGCGCGCTCTTGCCGCCGTGCTCCCAGCCGACAGGCTTATTCTTCGCATTTATGACGAAACCGGGCTTCTAAATATTTTTGAGGCTATGTCAAACGGATCACTTCGCCGCGCAAACCTGCGGCTGCTGCTTGACTACGCACGCTCCTATGAGTCTGCGGGGTGGCGCGGGCTTGCCGGTTTCATTCGTTTTATCGACCGCATAGACCGCCAGCGCAGCGACCTTGCGCCGGCAAGCAGCATCTCAGAAAACGCGAACGTTGTGCGCATTATGAGCATACACAAGTCAAAAGGGCTGGAGTTCCCCGTTTGTTTTCTCGCGGGGCTGTCAAAACGCTTTAATAATGAGGATACGCAAAAGCCCGCGCTTTTTCACCCGACTTGCGGCTTTGGTTCGATCATAAGAGACCGCGCGTTAAACTGCCGTTTTACAACGCTGCCGCGCGAGGTCGTGAAGCTGGAAACGCAAAAAAGTATGCTGTCAGAGGAAATGCGCGTTTTATATGTCGCAATGACACGGGCGAAAGAAAAGTTATATGCCGTGGTAACACTCAAAAACAGCGAAAATACCTTGCGCCGCGCTGCCTCAATGGCGCAGAGTGAAGGAAAAATATCGCCCTACGGGGCGCTTTCGGCACAAAACCCCGCGGAGCTTCTGTTGGCGGCGGCGCTTTCCCACCCTTCGTGCGGCGAGTTAAGGCACGCGGCGGGCGTGTCTTCTTCAATCGTAACAGAAGAGGCAAAAAATTGGGAGACAGAAACCGTTATGGCTAATGATCTTTTGCCCACAGAGTTGTTGAAGGAAGAACCGCAAGGGGTGGCGCAGGAATCAGCGGAAGTTGAGCAGCTAAAGGCGTTGATAGAGAAAAAATTAAGTTATGTTTACCCCTATAAAAAGCTGTCGACTCTGCCCACAAAGGTTTCGGTGTCTGAGCTGTCACACAGCGAGGCTGCGGCATTTTCAGCCGACCACGTAAGACCCACGTTTCTTGAAGGCGAGCGCCTGACGCCTGCCGAAGCAGGTACTGCGCTGCACGCCTTCATGCAATATTGCCGCTATGACGCTATAAAAGACGGCATGGGCATTGAAGCGGAGTTAGAGCGCCTTGTGCAAGAAAAATTCATGCTGCCGGAACAGGCGGCTGCGGTTTCATCCAAAAAAGTTGCCGCTTTTGTGTCGTCACAGGTATTTACGAGGATGAAATCGGCGGAAAAGGTCTGGCGCGAGTTCCGTTTCAACATCGAATTGCCGGCGGAAGAATTATGTGAAGACGCGGCGGGCACCGATGAGAAGATCATCATGCAGGGCATGGCTGACCTCGTGTTTGAAGAAGACGGCGGCGCGGTACTGCTAGATTACAAAACAGATGACGTTGCCGATCCCGCTGAGCTTACAGAAAAATACCGCGCACAGCTTGACTGCTACGCGCGGGCGGTGAATGAAATTTTAGGGCTCGAAGTTAAGGAACGCTTTATCTACTCGTTTCATCTGAACAGGGCAATCGAACTGTAAAATTACTTATTGTGAAACGGCAAAATATATGTTATATTTTTCATAAGAATAAAGAAGGTGAATTTTTTGAAAAAGTTAAATAATTATACACGGTTTGGGCTGCTGCTTTTTGCCGTTTGCCTTGTTTCAACACGGTTTGGGTTATTGCCGGCAGTGATCGAAGGCTTTTGTTTGGGAATCAGTATTGTGCTTGAGTTGTTTGGCTTATATGCCTCCGGTCATGATATTTCTAAACTTAGAAGTTATAAAATCAATTTCTTAAAAAAGTGCCTTGGAAGATAATCTTGTAAATTGAAATGCAATAAAAGGCTGTTGCGATACTTGTGAGCATGTGCGTTTGCGTTAGCAAAATTTCGCACGCGCTATGGCGTTTAGCCGCACCTATATACAACTGTTCATATATTAACAATTTATTCAGTTGTATATAGCATCGCAACAGCCTTTTTATTATCCGTATAGCTTTATTGTTCGGTGCTGCTTGCTCTGCGCAGGAATGTTCCCCGTAAGCGTTGGAATACAATAACCAAACACAACATAAAAACCGATACCAGAGCCGTCATACCGCCGGGCGCGCAGCCGGCGTAAAATGATATGATAAGACCGGACATAATGTCGATTACACTGACGATTACAGACGCGATCAGCGTGATTTTAAAGCCTTTTTTAAGCTGAAGCGCTGCGGCAACCGGCAAAGCGATCATTGAGGAAAGAACAAGCACGCCCACAATTCTTATAGAAACAGAGATTGTCGCGGCGACAAGCACGGAAAAAATGTAGTTGATTATTTTCACTTTAACACCCGCGATTTTTGCCGCCTCCTCGTCAAAGGCGATAAAAACAAGCTGATTGTAAAGCGCGATCAGCGTGATAACAGAAACGATGCTAAGGCAGATGACCGTGATAAGGTCGCTCGTTGTGACGGTCAAAATGCTGCCGAACATAAAAGCGTTAATGTCGGCGTGAATAGAGCCGGAGCTCATTATCGTAATGGCAACGCCAACGGAAAGTGACAAAACGATCGTGAGGATCAAGTCGGTGTATTTTTTAAAATAAGCGCGCAAAAACTCGATGAGCGCACCGCAGAGCGACGTAAAAACAAAAGCGCCGAGAATAGGGCTTACATTGATTAATAAACCGCCCGCAACGCCCGCGAGCGATGAATGAGCAAGTGTGTCGCCGATCATCGAATATCTTCTCAAAACAAGGAAAATGCCGATAAAAGGGCAGAGCAGTGAAATAAAAAGCGAAACGACAAACGCGTTTTGCATAAAAGCATATTGAAGCATGACGTCCTCCTGTGACGGTAAAATTACAACAATTCCACTTAAGATAGGAAAAAGACCATTTTCTTATTCCCGACACCGTCAAAAATAAAAAAATTTATTGAGTTTCAATCTTAACTGG
Source organism: Ruminococcaceae bacterium UBA1320 (assembly GCA_002306975.1). Taxonomy (GTDB): domain Bacteria; phylum Bacillota; class Clostridia; order Oscillospirales; family Ethanoligenentaceae; genus Ruminiclostridium_D. Next base: position 12,838 of record DBTI01000111.1, on the reverse strand, counting down.
AATAGCTGTAGGCTTATTTATATTCTTTTCTTAATTGAAGCAACGAAATAACGCAGCGGTAACCTAAAACTGCACCTAAGAGGATTAAACACAGCGCTGTCGAAATGTTGTTGGTCAAGAAATCTCTTACGATAACAATCACGTCGATAACCAGTATAATGGCCATGATAAGAATAGGCGTCAACCTGGATTTTGGAATCTTATTCATTTGTTGATTCTCCGTTTGAAGTGTTATTTGTATGCTTTAGAAACTCGTCCGCGTAATGCTCAGGTGAGCAGACATGTGCGTGACCGTCTGAAATATGATAGACTACAGTGGAATTTGAAATCGCGGCTTCAAGGTTGTGCTCAACAGAAATAACGGTTATGCCGTTTTCTCTGTTGAGATTTTTTATCAGAGCGTAAATTTCATGCTGACTTTTAACATCAATGCCGGTTGATGGCTCGTCGAGTATCAAAAGCTGAGGGCTTCCCATCAGCGCCCGCGCAATGAATATCTTTTGAAGCTGACCGCCGGAAAGCGTACCGACAAGCGCGTTTTCAAACTGCTCCATGTGAACGCGGCAAAGGCTCTTTCTGACAGCGTCCTTGTCTTTGATTTTAAGAACCTTGCGCGCGCAGTTCAGCATTTCGCGCACAGTAATCGGAAACTGGGAGTTAAACCCGTCGGATTTTTGCGGCACATAACCGATTCTTGCGGCTGTATTTAAAATCGTGCCGCCCACGGGGTTTAGCAGCCCTAATATCAGCTTGATGAGCGTGCTCTTGCCGCTGCCGTTGTCGCCAAGCACCGACACATATTCGCCGTCGGCAATTTCAAGGCTTAGCCCGTCAAGCACAAACGGCGGCGCTCCCGTATAAGAAAACTTTAAATCGTCAATTTTTAGCATCAGATTATCCTTTAAAACAAAAATTGCTGCTTATGATTATTGCAATTTCAAATAGAAACGCGAAAGCAGCTTGTTATCTTCCTCCGCATCTGGAAAGTGAGAAAACAATACCATCGCACGTTAATTCTGTAATTGCTATAAGCGCAAAAATAATTATACACGCAAATAGGAACTATTTGCAACTGTTTTTCTAAAATAGCCGCCAAAATTTACAAACAGGTAAAATTTATGCCGCCCTCGAAACAACCGAGAGCGGCTTTACTGCAATTCCAAATAAAAACGGGAAGATCGAATGTTATCTCTCTAGTTTTGCAATTGCTTTAGGCTTATATCAATGTTAACTATTTTCTTCCTTATGTTTCGGTAAGAAGCTGATTGTAAATTTGCTGAACTGGTCATGCCCGAAAATCCTGCCGTTAATTTTGTTAACCGCATACATAAATGGATAACCGCCGATGATGCAAACGACCGCTTCGCCAAGCGCAACCCAGAGCATGGTGGGCACAAGCGGAGCCTGCAGGATAAAGTGCAGCTCAAGCCCGACTATCACAGCGTTGCAGATAATGGGCGGAATGGGAACAAGCTTTTTTGGCATAACGCGCGAGAGTAAGGCGGAAATCAGCGTTGCGCTGGCGCCTACAACTATGTCGATTGGGCCTAAGGGGCTTGCAATATTGCCGAGAACACAGCCGAGCGTAAGACCGGGGATCGCGGCGGGGGTGAAAAAGGGCAAAACGGTCAAAATCTCCGCGATTCTAAACTGCACAGGACCATAGCTCATAAATGAAAACGCATAGGTCAAAGCGGCATAAAGCGCGGCGATTACTGCGGCTGTGGTTAAAAATCTAATCTTTTTCAAAGTTTAATTCTTCCTTTCGGTTACAGTTCACTCCCTTTCACAAACAAAATTACCGCAAAACACAAAAACGGCGCTTTTTCACAAAGCGCCATCATAGCCGTTAATCATACAGCATTTTCCCGTAGTTTTGTTTATGGACAGGATGGTTACGAACTGTCCTATTATAATTTTTTATGTAGCAAGTTTAAAATTATTACTGCGAGCAAAATATTATCATAAAATTAGAAATATGTCAAATGTCGAAGAATCAGCCTTCCATAAGCCCGTATTTGTTTTTTACTCTTTCAAGAATTTTCAGCCACGGTTTCGCGAGCAGCAGCAAAAATACAGTGGTGGCAATCGCGTGGGTCAGGTCAAAATAAGCGCTTGCACCAATGGTGAGCAGCACAGAGGTGGTGTTTATCGGTCTGACAAAGCCGAGAATCTGCCAGATATCCATAATCCAGCCGTAAAAAAAGCACCAGATAAAGCCGAAAACGCAGATTAAAACGCGATGGTTCAAAAACCTGTGCTTTGCGAAAACACCCGCACAAAAGCCCATGATGCCCCACGCGAACATCTGCCACGGCGTAAAAGGCCCCTGCCCGAAAAAGATGTTTGAGGCAAGTGCCGCGGTTGCTCCGGTGATAAACCCCGCCTGAGGGCCAAACGCGATCCCTGCGATGATGATAACGGCTGAGGTGGGTTTAACATAAGGAAAAGGGGCAAACACGACCCTGCCAAGCGCCGCGACGGCGGCAAGCACAGCGATGGGCACAAGTTCCCGCGCCTGCGGACGGCGTGACTCAAACGAATAATAAAACGGAACAAGCATGAGAATGATAAAGGCAAAGCTTGTAAAGGCATAGCCGCCGCTGCCCCAAAGTGCGGTGAATATAAGCAGTGCGACAAGCAGAACAAAAACTAAGGGGGCAATTATGCGGTATTTTTTTATTCTCTGCACAGCTTTATCACATCCTCGCAGGTGATTGCGCCGGGGGCAAAGTCGCGCGCGATGCGGTTGGCGGCGGTAGTGTAAAAATAGTTGCCACAGAAAAATTCTTTAGCGCTGCTTGCGCCCGCGCTGCCTGAACTCGCAACGCCGCCGTCAAACAGCAGCGCGCATCTGTCGGCATATTCCGCCGCAAAATCAATGTCGTGCGTGCTCACGATAATGCACGCGCCGTCGTCGAGCAGCTTTTCAAGAAGCAGTGCAAGCTCGCGTTTTGCCTGCGCGTCAAGCCCTTTTGTCGGTTCATCCAGCAAGAGGATTTGAGGTTTTTGCAGCAGCACGCGGGCAAGCGCCGCTTTTTGCTGTTCACCGCCGCTTAGGTCATAGGGGTGCCTGTCAAGCAGCTTTTCAATGCCGAGCGTTTCGGCAATTTGCAGCCCCCCGTCGCCCAAATCAGCCCTTAACGTATCGTGCAGAAAAATTGCCTTCGGGTTTTGGGGCAAGAGCCCGATGTTGCCTGTATAAAGCTCATGCGCGGACATCGAACGTATGTTCCGCCCGTTAATCAAAACTTTTCCGCGCTGCGGGCGCAAAACGCCGGCGATAATTTGCAGCAGCGTTGACTTGCCGCTGCCGTTCTCACCCAAAAGGCAGAGCATCTCACCTTTGTTCACACTCAAATTTAAACCGGTAAGCACATCGGGAGTGTCTTTGTCGTATTTGAAAAAAACCTCGCGGCAATCAACCGCCGCTTGTTTCTTTTTATCCTTATTTATGGTTTTGGCGGCAGGCTTTTCAATCTGCACGCTTTTAGTGCCAAGCAGGGAAGAAAGGCGATCTTTTCCTTCCCGAACCGTCAACGGGCAGTTGCTTTCCTGCACCCCGCTTTGGGCGAAGATTCTCGCTGCGGCGGGTAGGCTGCCAAGATAGCGTGTGTCGTGGCCGGAAGTAAGCGCCGTGGGCAGTGAGCGCGGCGCGGTGTTATATTTAATGCGGCCGTCTTCCATTAATACGACACGGCTTGAAACGGGCAGCGCCTCTTCAAGCCTGTGCTCGGTCATAATGACGGTAATGCCTGTCTCGCGGTTGAGGCGTGAGACCATGTCGATAAATTCACGCGCGGCTATCGGGTCAAGCTGAGAGGTTGGTTCGTCAAGCAACAGCAGCCGCGGCTGCATGGCAAGCACGGAAGCAAGATTCACCAGCTGCTTTTGCCCGCCCGAAAGCTCGGCGGTTTTTTTGTGAAACCATGAGCCGATCCCGAAAAAGCTTGCCATTTCCGCAACACGGCGCCTGATTACGCCGCTGTCCATTCCGAGGTTTTCAAGACCGAAGGCAAGCTCGTGCCAAACAACGTCGGTCACAATCTGGCTGTCGGGGTTTTGCATTACAAGCCCGATCTCACATGCCGAACGCGCGGGCGGCAGCGTTTTAATGTTTTCCCCGCGATAGAGCACCTGCCCGCTTGTGTCGCCCGCAGGGGTCAACTCGCGCTTTAGATGGCGCAAAAGCGTTGTTTTTCCGCAGCCGGAGCTGCCGAATATAAGGCAAAACTCCCCCTCTTCAACCTCAAGGTCAATGTCTTTGAGTGATTCGTTTTCGGAAAGGGCATATTTAAATGTCAAATTTTGAATATTGATGAGCGTTGAAAAAACCTCCAGACCGTTGTATCGATGAGAAAATCAGTCGACTGTAACCGCTGTGCCGGACGCCGTAACCATCAGCATGTTACCGCCCTGACCGAGCACCTCATAGTCAACGTCAACGCCCACTACGGCGTTCGCGCCAAGCCGTGACGCACGTTCAACCATTTCTTTTATCGCATTTTCGCGCGCTTCAATAAGCTCGCCTTCATAAGAGCCGGAGCGCCCTCCAAAGAAATTTGTAATACCCGCCGCGAAATCCTTGATAAAATCAACACCAGAAACAATTTCGCCGAAAACGATACCCTTGTATTCCAGAATGTGCTTGCCCTCAATGGTCGGTGTTGTTGTAACCGTCACTAAAATCATTCCTCTCTGTTTATGCTTATTTTAAATATGAAAATATTGCAAACTGATTAATTTCAGTAATATCTCATGCTTGCCAGCACGCGTCCCAAAATCATGACTTCATTGACGATAATCGGTTCGTAGCCGGAATTTTCCGGTTGAAGCCGAAAGTGACCGTTTTCACGGTAAAAGGTTTTTACGTTGGCCTCTTCACCGATGAGCGCGACGGCGATGTCTCCGTTTTGCACGACGGGCGTTTTAGCTACTACAACAACGTCACCGTCAAAAATGCCGGCATTGATCATCGAGTCGCCCTTGATCGTCAGCGCAAAAAGCTCGTCACTGTCGCCGAAACGCGGCAGATAAGCCACATACCCATCAAGGTTTTCAACGGCGGTGATGGGTATGCCGGCGGCTACCCGCCCCAAAAGCGGAACAAGCGCGACCTTCGCCTTGTCTTTTTCCTGCAAGCCTGTCGGAACATACCGTCCGCCGAGGTTTGAAAGCCGATCGTCATTTACTAATTGCTGAAGCTGACGGTGTATGTTTGATTTTGCCTGCAAACCGAGAAAAGCGGCAATCTCACCGATAGAGGGGGAGTAGCCGTTCTTTTTATATTCTTGTTCGATAAACGCGTAGATGCGTTCTTTTTGATTTGGCCGTGTCATGTTTACCTCCACATTTTGCGGATTCAAGGGAATACCGTTCGCATGTGCCGAGTATAACATATTCTGCTGCCGAACGCAATAATTACATAAACAGTTCGCTAAAAACGTTTCACTTTACTCAAAAAATGCTATACTTATCATATTACAGCAATTTCAATTAAGATAAGAAAATTTATTGAGCTTCAATCTTAACCGGAATAGCTGTAGAATGTTATCTTTTCCACCGGCGGTCATCCGCTTCGGCGGGGGACAGCGAAACCACTCCGCTTTAATTTTATAAAATAGGAAAGAATGAGATGTCATGGCAGATTTGAAAACCGATGAGCAAAAAATAGAAAAGCTCGCTGAAATGATCGGCGGTTCAAAAAGAATCGTTGCTTTCACCGGGGCCGGTGTGTCGACTGAGAGTAATATTCCCGATTTTCGCTCGGCGCGCGGCGTTTATGAAGCGATAGAGCGGCGTTACGGCAAACCCGCCGAGGTCCTTTTATCACACAGCTTTTTTAAAGCGCATCCCGATATATTTTTTGATTATCTGCGCAGTTACCTCATTTTTCCCGACGCGCAGCCAAACGACGCCCACAAAACCCTCGCAGTGCTTGAGCAGCTTGGCAAAGCCGCCGCCGTTGTAACCCAAAATATCGACGGGCTTCACACTAAGGCGGGCAGCAAGAATGTCTGCGAGCTTCACGGAAGCGTTTATAAAAATTATTGCATAGACTGTGGGGAAAATTATACGCTTGATTTTGTCTTAACCTCGTCAGGCATTCCCCACTGTGAAAAATGCGGAGGCATAGTCCGCCCAAATGTGGTTTTATATGAAGAGCCGCTCGATAGCTCGGTTACCGAAAAGGCGATAAATGAAATAGCGCATGCCGACATGCTGTTAATCATGGGCACAAGCCTTGCCGTTTATCCCGCTGCGGGTTTTATCGGCTATTTCAAAGGGAAAAACCTGGTTATCATAAATAAAGATGCGACGCCATATGACGGCAAGGCGAATCTGCACATTCAGGCGCAGGCCGGTAAAACGATGCGCACCGCCCTTGATATCCTCGGAATCTAAAAAAATAAGTAAGGGCGCGCACCGCGCGCCCGGTTAAAAACATAAAAATTTATTTCGGTCCCTGCGTGCCCTTTTTATAAGTTCCTTTGGACTTCCGGTCGGTATCTTTAATATGCTGTGTTTTTGGCGAGATTTTCTTTTTTGTCAAAATAATCATCTCGATTCTAAAAAATTAAAGGCGGTTCAGTTGCGAGCCGCCTTTTTATTATTCGTTTTGAATCGGGCTATATACAAACTATGACGTGGATAAATTTTTTTGCTGTGTTTTCATAATGATTTCAAATTTAACAGCCGCTCGATGTTTCTGCCCAAAACCGTTTCTGTAACTTCATCGCTAGGGCTCATTTTTTCAACCATGATCCGCGACAACTCCGGATTTCCATATGGTGCATCCGAACTGAATAATGTTCTTTCCGGCAGCTCGAACATGGCATATTTTAATGCCATAGTGGTAAATACGGCAGATAAATCCAAATATATATTTGCATGATCTTTTGCAAGCTTAATAACATCCATCCAGTTTGTTCCGCCCAAATGTCCGAAAATCACCGGAATTTTCGGATATTTCTCGCATAAAGCCGTTAATTTAAAAATATCTGTTTTTGTCACGGGGCTGAACGTATGTACCCATATCGGCAAATTATTGTAGTTTGAAATACCTTCAAAAACAGTTTCCAACAGCTCAGTCTGACCGGCCGCAGAAAATTCACCGACTCCTAAAAGCCCGTTTTTAACGATATAATTTTCTATCCACAGGCACGTTTCTTTGTAACTCAGAGAAATAGGCAGCAGCCCAAAACCCAGAAAACGGTTCGGGTTTGCCTCTAAAATGCCGCATAGTTCTTTTGTTTTTGTGACGGTATCTTTACAGGTTTCTTTAAGATCCTGCCTGCCTGAAAGCGTGGCATATAACGTGTTCAGTTCATCTTCAAGCTCCTGCAGGTTTTTCGCCTTTTCAGGATGAGGCTTGGTCGAAAACAGTACGGTTTTTGCCACGCCCGCCGCGTCCATTTGTTTCAATTGCTCGGAAGTAGGTAAAATGACATGTTCATGGCTGTCGATAATCATCATTTGATCATTGCCTCCTTTTTGTATTGATATTATTCTATCATGTGCCGGCGGAAGGCATAAGTACGAACTTTCTTGATATAAACTAGCATTTATGATACTGTTGTGATACGATAATGAAAAAAATTGAACAGGGTGATTTGATGGCAAAATCTACAACGGTAAATGAGCAATGTCCGTTTAGCATCTCTATGAATATAATGAGCGGTAAATGGAAGATGACGATCTTGTGGCATCTTTCTAAAGGTACCGTTCGATTTAATGAGATGCAAAGGCTGCTGCCCAGAATAACGCAAAAAACGCTTACTCAGCAGCTGAGAGAGCTGGAATCGGATGGGCTTGTAAAAAGAAACATATATGCCGAAGTTCCGCCCAGGGTAGAATACTGCCTTACAGAATTAGGCGAAAGTATAAGACCGGTTCTTGACTGCCTGTGCCGGTGGGGCAAACAGTACAGAGAAAATTTCAAAGAAGCATAAGCTCAAAAATCAGGTTAAGCAAAGCTGCCACATAACTACATATAATAGAAACAGATTTATGATATTTTTAACACTTTTGGATAGAGAAATAAAAATGAGTCTTGGTGTTGCTGTGGATATTGTACAATTATTAATACAATGTTATAATATTAACAGATTGTCATTGACGGCTTTTGGTTGAAATAGTGTAATCTTTAAAAGAGATTCCAAACGGTGTGCCTACAGCCTGAAAAGCCGGAGATTTTGACATAAATTTTGTCAGGGGGTTTCACGTATGCTTGTACGCGAAATAAGGGATATTTTAGAAGCCGAAATCGTAACGGGCGAAACAGGGCTTGACTACGAGGTTAAATCAGCCTGTGGCAGCGACATGATGAGCGACGTGCTCGCGTTTGTCAAAGACCAGTCGGTGCTGATAACCGGTCTTATAAATCCGCAGGTTGTGCGCACGGCGGAAATGATGGATATGCGCTGCATCGTTTTTGTCAGGGGCAAAAAACCGGATGCTTCGGTTGTGTCGCTTGCGGCGGAAGGCGGCATTGTGCTTCTTTGCACCGACTACAGAATGTTTGTGGCGTGTGGTCTTTTATATTCTCACGGCCTTCAGGGAGGCGCATTGAAAAAATGATTGAAAACGACAAAAAAGATGAAATGCGCTTTCATTATGATGTTCCGGGGGATGATTTTACCCATGCGGGCGAGGCTTCGGGCAATGTGAAAAAGGTGCTCAAGCAGCTTGGCTTTTCACCCGACGTCATTCGTCGCACGACAATTTCGATGTATGAAGGCGAAATCAACATGGTTATCCACGCGGGCGGCGGTGAGGCCAAAGCCATAATCACACCCGAAAAAATCGACATATTTTTAATAGACAACGGCCCCGGCATTCCCGATGTCAATCTTGCAATGCAGGAAGGCTACTCAACCGCGCCGGATAAAATCAGGGCGCTCGGTTTCGGCGCCGGCATGGGGCTGCCAAACATGAAAAAATATACAGATGACCTGGAAATAGAAACCGTTGTAGGCAAAGGAACTACCGTACATATGACGGTAAAAGTTGATTAACTTTCCTTTTTAAAAAACAACTTCAACGGCAACGGAGGTGAATATATGAGTGAGTTTTACCATTCCGTAACGCTTGACAGCTCGCGTTGCAAAGGCTGTATAAACTGTATAAAGCGTTGCCCTACCGAGGCGATCCGTGTGCGTAACGGCAAGGCATATATTATTTCCGAACGTTGCATAGATTGCGGCGAATGCATACGCGTTTGTCCACAGCACGCGAAAAAAGCGGCCTATGACCATCTTGACAGCATGAAGCGCTTTAAATGGAAGATTGCGATGCCTGCTCCGGCTTTATACGGCCAGTTCAACAATCTTGACAACATCGACAAGGTTCTGACAGCGCTAAAACGCATTGGCTTTGACGATGTGTTCGAGGTCAGCGCCGCCGCCGAGATCGTTTCGGAATGTACACGAAAAGTGATGAGCGAGGGGCAGCTTCCAAGCCCCATAATCAGCTGCGCCTGCCCCGCTGTGACGAGGCTTATTCGCGTTCGTTTTCCAAACCTCTGCCGCAATGTGCTCCCCATGCTCGCGCCGGTTGAAATAGCGGCGCAGATGGCTCGTTCAGAGGCACAGAAAAAAACGGGGCTTGAGCCGGAGGACATTGGTGTTTTCTTCATCTCTCCGTGCCCCGCGAAGGTGACCTACGCGCGCTCGCCAATCGGCACGCGGCGCTCCGCAATTGACTATGTGCTGTCAATGAGCGATGTTTACCCCAAAATCGCAGGCATCATAAAACATATGGATGACCCTGAGCAGCTTTCCCATTCCGGTATCATCGGTGTTGGCTGGGCAGGTTCGGGAGGGGAGGCGTCAGCGCTTCTCAGCGAAAAATACCTTGCCGCCGACGGCATAGAGAACGTCATAAAGGTGCTCGAAGAGGTTGAGGACGAAAAGCTGAGTGAAGTTGACTTCATTGAGCTTAACGCTTGCAGCGGCGGCTGTGTCGGCGGTGTGCTCACCGTTGAAAACCCGTATATCGCAAGGGCCCGGCTTCAGCGCCTTAGAAAATATCTGCCTGTTGCGTGCAATCACCTTAAAGGCGAGGTTCCCGCGTCTGTTATGTGGACGGTGCCGCTTGAATATCTGCCGGTTTTGAAGCTTGACGACGACGTTTCAAAGGCAATGAAAAAGCTTATGGCGATCGACACGCTGCTTGACGAGATGCCCGGTCTTGACTGCGGCTCCTGCGGCGCGCCTTCGTGCCGTGCCTTCAGCGAGGACGTAATCCGCGGAATGGCGGACAAGGGCGACTGCATTTTCAAATTGAGGGAGCATATAAGCAAGCTTGTCGACGAGCTTTCAATGCTTGAAAAATATATGCCGCCTCCATTCCGCAAACCGGAGGAAGCGCAGGCTGACAGCGCTGAATCAAAGGACGATGAAAAGAATGACGGTTAAAGAGCTTGCAGAGGCCTGCGGGTTTGAAATAGCAAACGGCGGCGATGCCCTTGACAAAACGGTTACCGGCGGCTACTGCGGCGACCTTCTCAGCTGGGTTATGGGGCGCGCGTCCGCAGGGAGCGCGTGGATAACGGTAATGGGCAACGAAAACGCCATAGCGGTGGCTGTTCTTGCCGAAGTCGGCTGTGTTATCCTCGCGCAGAGTGCGGAGCTTGACGGGCAGGCGGCGCTGCGTGCGCGCGAGAACAATGTGGCGGTGCTCAAAAGCGGAAAGGGTGCGTTCGAAATCGCAGTCAATGTCGCGGGCGCTCTGAATTTGTAATGGAAAAAGAAACGCTGTATTACGATTTTCACCTGCATTCATGCCTGTCGCCCTGCGGCGACGCGGACATGACGCCGAACAATATCGTCAACATGGCAAAATTAAAAGGGCTTGACGCAATCGCGCTGACCGATCATAACGCCTGTGGCAACTGCAGGGCGATCATGAGCGCCGGTGAGCGTGAGGGTATTATTGTGTTGCCCGGCATGGAACTTTGCACAAGCGAGGATATTCACATTATCTGCCTGTTTGCAACGCTTGACGGAGCGCTTGGCTTTGAAAAAGAGATACGCGCGACAATGCCTGTCGTAAAAAACCGCCCTGATATTTTCGGAGACCAGCTAATTCTCGACGATGAAGATAATATAATCGGAAATGAAGACGGGCTTTTAATTGTGGCAAGCGGCGTCGGCGTTGATAATGTTTTATCAATCAGCCGCGGTTTTGGCGGCACGGCTTTTCCCGCTCACGCCGACAAAACCTCGGGCGGAATCATAGAAATCCTCGGAGCGATTCCGAGGGAGGCGGGCTTCACATCCGCGGAGCTTTCCCCTTTATGCGACGTTCCGTCTTTTATCGCCGCGAACGAGTCTTTAGGTGGGCTGCGCATAGTAAGGGATTCCGACGCGCATTATCTGTGGGATATAAGCGAACGTAAGAATTCCATGCCGGTTGAAGGTCGTTCACTGAGCGAAGTTGTTAAATATATCGACTGCTGTCGATAATTCAGTGAAAATGTAACAAAAATGTGAAAATTAATTTTTTAACAATAAATAGTTTTTTACATGGTTTTATATAATGCTTTATGTTATAATATTTGTAGTTTGTTTACCCGTGTTTGTCAAAAGTTTAACATTTTAATCCTTGAGGGAGGACGAAATAATGCAGAAACGCAAAACCAGCGTGCCATTTACAGGCACAAAGGAACAAGAAGAGTGCCTTTACGCTATCATCAACGAACACAAAGACCAAAAGGGCGCGCTCATGCCGATTCTTCAAGAAGCACAGGAGGTATATGGTTACCTTCCGATTGAAGTGCAGCAGATTGTTGCAGACAGTATGGACATTCCGGTTGAAGAAGTCTATGGAGTCGCAAGCTTTTACTCACAATTTACCCTCAATCCTAAGGGTAAATACAAGATCTCGGTGTGCCTTGGCACAGCGTGCTATGTTAAAGGTTCACAGCTGATTTTCGACCGAATTTCAGAAAAGCTGAGCCTTAAAGCCGGCGACATTTCAAATGACGGTAAATATTCGCTTGATGCGACCCGTTGCATCGGAGCCTGCGGACTTGCCCCGGTTATGACCGTTAACGACGATGTCTACGGCAGGCTTGTTCCGGAAGATGTTGATAAAATTCTTGAAAAATATCAATAAGGCTGTTTATGCAGGAAATATCACTTAATATTCTCGACCTTGCGCAAAACTCAATATCCGCAAAAGCCAATCTTATTGAAATAACCGTAGACGACAGGCCGGACGATGACACGCTGACCGTTATCATCAAAGATAACGGAAAAGGCATGACGCAGGACCAGCTTGGCGCCGTCACAAATCCGTTTTTCACAACAAGAACGACCAGAAAAGTCGGTCTTGGCGTTCCGTTTTTCAAGATGGCGGCAGAGATGTCGGGCGGAAGCTTTGATATCACTTCAAAAGTGGGTGAGGGCACCTGCGTGCACGGTGTTTTCGGTTTGACAAACATTGACCGCATGCCGCTTGGTGACGTTAACGAGACAATCGCTACGCTCATTTACTGCAATCCGGATATTGACTTTTTTTACACGCGCTCGCATGCGGACAAAAGCTTTACACTTGATACGCGCGAGGTTCGTGCAGTGCTGGGCGATGTTCCTCTGAACACAAACGAGGTAACGCTCTGGATTAAAGATTATCTTAGCGAAGGCGAGAATGAAGTATTGCAGTCTTAGATTTTATACATCGGGCATTGTAAACAAGCCCTAAATTAAACAAAGGCGAAAGGAATGATTGAACAGTGAAAACTCTTGCAGAGCTTGCGGAAATCAGAAACAAGATGCAGAGCAAGGTTAATATAAGAGAAAACGACAGCAACGCTATTCGTGTCGTTGTCGGC
>DBTI01000205.1:869-13172 GCA_002306975.1 Ruminococcaceae bacterium UBA1320 | reverse complement strand
CTCGTCGAGGCTGCGCGACATAATGATTTTTTCCGCGCCGAACATCTCGGGAACCTCGGTGAGAATGGCGCAGCCGTCGCACGCCGTAATCCTGTCTGTAATGCGTCCGCAAAGCGGGTTTGCGGTGATGCCCGAAAAAGCATCGGAACCGCCGCATTTAAATCCAACAATCAGCTCGCTTGCCGGAATGCTGACACGTTTTTCATTTTGCGCGCGTTCCGCAAGGGGACGCAGCAGTTCAAGCGCGGCTTCAATTTCGTCGGTTTCATCCTGCGTTGACAAAAACTTTACTCTGTCTTCATCAATGTCGGCCAGGAACTTTTTGAAAACGCCTATGTTGTTGTTTTCACAGCCAAGACCAAGCACAAGAACGCCCGTGGCATTGGGGTGCTCAACAAGACCTGCAAGTATCTGTTGAGTGAAAACCTGGTCGTCGCTCAGTTGTGAGCAGCCGTATGGATGGGTATAGGCAAAAAATCCGTCGCACATGCCCGCATACCGTTCGTTTGCTACCTGCGCGATTCTGTCTGCGGTCTTGTTGACACAGCCGACAGTCGCGACAATCCAGATCTCGTTGCGGATGCCAACCTTGCCGTCTTTGCGGCGATAACCTTCAAAGGTACTGCCTGCAAGCTCGCATTTCGGGGCTTCGCCCTCAACTCTGCGGGGTTTGTAGGTATATTCAAGAGTGCCTTCGAGATTGGTTTTAAGGTTGTGCGAGTGAATATGGCTGCCGGAAGCGATGTCCTCAGTGGCGTGACCGATCGGGAAGCCGTATTTTATTATGTTTTCGCCGCTTTTAATATCGCAAAGCGCAATTTTGTGGCCGAACGGAATTCTATTCTTTGCCGTTACGGTGATTGAGCCCAAGGTTACGGTTTCACCGGCTTCAAGAGCCTCGGTGCAGACTGCGACATTATCGTCCTGCGCAATTTTAATAAGCTTTTCCACTTAAACTTCCTCCGCGAGAATGTATGCTGTTTTACGCATACCGTTTTCCTCCATGTCGGAAAGGTAGGCGCTGACTTTTTGCTCGAGCCCGTTAACTTCGCAAAGATTTTTACCCCAGAAATCAGTATTGGCGAGAACCTTTTTAACAACGTCGCCCTCCTGCCATGCCTTCTCGAAGAAGGAAAGAACGTCGGCGTTGTCGCGGATTTCGTACTTTTCGCCGTCTCTCACGCCATAATATCCGCCGTCTTCCATTTTGCCCTTATAGAACTCGATGAGCGCGGCAAAGCCAAAGCAAAGAATCTCCGGGAACTTGCCGTTTCTTTCTGTGTATTCAAGCAGCGAGTCAAGGCAGCGAGCCTTGAATTTGGAAACGGAATTGAGAGAAATATCAAGCAGGCGGTGCTTGATGAATGGGTTTGAAAAACGCTCGAGAACCGCGGCGGCAAAGCCGTCAAGTTCCTCGCGGGGCAGGTTGATGTTCGGGATAATCTCGTTTTGCAAAACAGTTTTGATGATATGGCTGAACTTTTCGTCCTTCATCATTTCAAGCACAATGTTGTGACCGGAAAGGAAAGCGGCAAGCACGCTGACGGTGTGCGCGCCGTTCAGAATGCGAACTTTGCGTGTCCGGTAAGGGGTCATGTCGTCTGTCCAGATAACATGTAAACCCGCTTTTTCAAACGGCAGCACAGAAGCCCATTTTTTCGGAGCTTCGATAATCCATGCGTGGAAAGGCTCGCAGGTATCGAGCACATTGTCCTCATAACCGAGTTTTTCGCTGATTCCTTTAATCTCGTCGCGAGGGTAGCCAGTTACGATACGGTCAACAAGGGTGTTTGCAAAACAGAGTTCATTTTGCAGCCACGAGATAAACTCAGGCTCAAGATTCCACTCTTTGGCGTATTGAAGCACATATTTTTTCAGGTTGTCGCCGTTTCTTTCAATCAACTCGACCGGAAGAATTATAACAGCGGATTCACTCCCGCCGCCAAGCGCTTTAAAACGCTCATGGAGAATAACCGTCATCTTTGCAGGGTAGCTTGTGGGTGGAACATCGGTCGGCTTGTCGCCTTCATGGTAGGCAATTCCGGCTTCTGTAGTGTTTGAAATAATAACTTTAAGCTCCGGGTTTCTTGCAATTTCAAGCAAAGCGTCATATTGCTCATATGGATTGATGCAGCGTGAAACGGAGGTAATGACTTCGGCATTTTCTACGACCTTGCCGTCTTCAATGCCGCGCATAAGCACTGTGTAAACACAGTCCTGCGCGTTAAGCATATCGGAAAGACCGCGCCCGATTGGCTGGCAGAGCACCGCACTGCCGTTAAACACTCCGGCGGTGTTCATTCTGTTTATCATCCAGTCTGCAAAAGCGCGAAGGAAGTTGCCTTCGCCAATCTGCAAAACCTTTTCAGGAAGCTTGGAACCATAAACTTTTTCCACTGTATCCTTTACGTTCTTCATAATGCTTCTCCTTTGGTTTATTAAAGTTGTGTATTGACAATACATATATATACGTTATAATAAACAATAAAACATAATTTTGTATATATTGTGTAAGGTGCTGTTTGAAAAAGTTCAATAACTGCGTAATTTCAATTTTAAAAATCTCAATTTGCGCATAAAATTTACTGTGCGAATTGTTGATTTTTTCTTTTTCAAACAACGCCTGGAAAGCCGGTTATATCGTGTCCAAAAAAGCGATCATGTTCTGCATTATCGACGGACTTTTCTGGTTCTCGCTCTACATCTACATACCGATCGTTCCCACATATGCTGTCGATTTAGGTTCAGGCATGTTTATGGTAGGCTTGATTACCGGTTCCTATGGGTTCATGCAAATGCTGCTGCGCATTCCCGTCGGTATTGCTTCCGACAAGCTTGGCAATCGGCGGTCATTCATCATCGGCGGCATAGCCTTTGCGGCTCTCGCCGGTGTTTCAGTCTGCTTTATTCAAAACCCGATGTCTTTACTTGTTTCGCGCGTCTTGGGCGGAACAGCCGCTGCCGCTTTTGTTCTTTTTTCCGTCCACTTTTCTCTTTACTTCAAGGCTGAAGAAGGGGCAAAGTCGATGGGAATTATCAACGCGGTCAACAGCACAGGCCAGCTTGCCGCTGTTCTTTTATGCGGCATTGTTTCAAGCACCGCGGGGCGTGTTGCCACATTTGAAATCGGCGTTGTTTCAGGCCTTGTCGCGCTGATCCTTAGCATTATTTTTGTTAAGGATATCTCATACGGAAAAAGAAAAGCTGTTACAATGCACGAACTTGTACGTGTGCCGCTTGAAAGCGGCCAGCTTCTGCTTATATCATTTCTCGGCCTTGTCAGCCAATACATGACCTTTGCAACGCTTTACGGGTTTACGCCGATCATAGCAAGAGGCTTGAAAGCCAATGATTTTGAAGTGAGCATGCTGCTCACTTTTTTCATTTTTCCCGCGATTGTGTCATCAAGCGTAAGCGGAAAGCTGAGCTACAGGTTCGGCGGGCACCGGGTGCTTGCCGCAAACTTTATTCTGTTTGCTGTTGACTGCCTTGTCACACCGTTCATGCCGTCTTTACTGTCGCTTTACGCCGTTACCATAATAGGAGGCTTTGCGCAGGGGATACTCTTCGCAACGCTGATGGGTTATGTGGTCAGAAAAACCGACTCATCAAAGCTGAACACCGCAATGGGTTTTTACCAGGCTATCTACGGGCTTGGCATGTTCATGGGGCCTGTGATTGTCGGCACTTTTTCTTCCTTTGCCAGCATAACATGGGGGTTTGTATTCACCGCCGTCACAGGTGTCGCGGCGGCTGCGCTCTCAATGAGGATTTCAGCAAAATAGGGAATAGGGGTGTCCGATATCCGTTTATAAAATCGGTCAAATCAGCAAACGCTGATTTGACCTTTTTGTTTTCTATAAATTAAGCTTTTGCGGCAGCGGCTCTTAAATCCTTGATTTCTTCTTCCTTTAAATCAAGAACATCGCTGTTGTCCATACTTGTTGAGCTGTCTTCGATTAAAATCATCTTGGTGTCTTTCTCTGTTATCGTGTTGTGCCACAGTGACTGAGGAATGCTGTAAACCCTGTTGGTTTCCATCTTTAAGCTGTCAAATTTGAGTTTGCCGCCTTCTTCAAGCGCATACACCAGTGTGCAGGAGCCCTGAAGTAAAACAAAAAGCTCATCGGTTTTGTTGTGGCGCTCAATGCAGTTAAGGTTTGCAATGTCGTTTGCCGGCTTGTAGTTTTTTATGCCGACTGTCCATTTTGCGTTTTCATAAACGCGGGTCATGCCCTCGCCGGTGAATTCATAATTTAAAATGCTGTTCATGATAAAACTCCATTCTGCCGCCCGTTATATATTTTTATTAAAATAAACAAAGCCCAAAGGCGGTTTTCTATATAAAAGCTTTGCTTTAAAAAACGCCGGTTATACTAATTCCAATAAGAAATATAACGAAGAATTCTTCGCAAAAAGGCATATATTCAACCTTTTTCCTCGAATTTATTCTATATTTCTAATCGAAATAAGTATTAGATAATATCCATAGTATATAGGGTTGTCACAAACGCAATGTTTTTGCGTTTGTGACAACCCTCATGAGGAATTCAATTGATCTATTAATTTTTCACAATTACAGTAATGATTTGCACTTCTCGACAATAGCCTTTGAGTCAATGCCGAAAGCTGCGAACAGCTCGTCCGGCTTGCCTGAACGGCCGAATGTATCATTAACGCCGACCATTGCAAATTTCGGATTAGCCTTGCCAATGATTGCTTCAGCAACCGCGCTGCCAAGACCGCCGGCAAGAAGATGCTCTTCAGCAGTGACGATCTTGCCGCACTTGTGAGCGTACTTCATGATGATTTCAGTATCAAGAGGCTTTATGGTATGCATGTTGATAACAGCGGCGTCAACGCCCTGCTCTTTGAGAATATCGGCGGCTTTAAGAGCCTCGTGAGCAATGAGTCCGCAGGTGATGATGGCAACGTCTTTGCCGTCGCGGAGCACATTGGCCTTGCCGATTTCAAAAGGAGTTGATTCATCGGTGATTGCCGGAACAGGCGGGCGCGCAATGCGAAGATAAACGGGGCCGTCAACCGCTGCTGCGGCGCGAACGGCTTTTTTAACCTCAACCCAGTCGCAGGGGACGATAACCTTCATGCCGGGGAGAATGCGCATGAGCGCGATATCTTCAAGGCACTGATGGCTGCCGCCGTCTTCACCGACGCAAAGACCGGAGTGTGAAAGGGCGATCTTAACATTTGATTTGGAATAGCAGACGGCATTACGGACAATTTCATAAGCTCTGCCTGCGCCGAACATCGCAAAGGTGCTGGCGAAAACGGTAAGCCCGGTGCGGGCCATGCCGCAAGCCATACCCATAAGGTTCTGCTCGGCTATACCTGCGTTAAAGAATCTATCTGGATATTTATCAGCAAAAATGCTTGTCATCGTGGCGTGCGCAAGGTCTGCGTCCATAACCACGATATCTTTTCTTTCTTCTGCAAGCTCTGCAAGCGCTTCGCCGTATGCGTTTCTTTGTGCTTTCATCTCAGCCATTGTTACTTAACCTCCAATTCAGCCATTGCAGCCTTGTAATCATCAGGGCCGATTACCTTGCCGTGCCAGCCGAAATTATCTTCCATGAAGGAAACGCCTTTGCCTTTAACGGTTTTGGCGATAATACATTTCGGGCAGCCTTTAACCTCTGCGTCGAGCGCGGCATTGATTTCATCGAAATCATGACCGTCAACAACAAAAGTCTTGTAGCCGAATGCATCAAATTTTGCTCTAAGATTGCCAAGGCTCATAACCTTATCGTTTGAACCGTCAATCTGCAAGCCGTTGTTATCTATAATTACAGTAAGGTTATCAAGCTTGTAGTGGGCTGCGGCCATTGAAGCCTCCCAGACAAGACCTTCCTGCAGTTCGCCGTCACCAAGAACGGTATATACCTTATAGTCTTTTTTGGCATATTTTGCGCCAAGAGCCATACCTGTAGCTGATGAAATGCCCTGTCCGAGAGAACCTGTGCACATATCAACACCGGGGGTCTTCTTGTTATCCGGATGTCCCTGAAGGTGGCTTGTAATCTGGCGAAGATTGATTAAATCCTCTTTCGGGAAATAGCCATAATCAGCGAGAACGCAATAAAGTGTTGGCGCGGCATGTCCTTTGCTTAATACAAATCTGTCCCTTTCTTCCCAATTCGGGTTTTTGGGATCGATTTTCATCTTGTTGTAGACAGCGGAAATAAGTTCGACACATGAAAGTGAGCCGCCCGGATGTCCGGATTTTGACGCGAAAAGCATGTCAATGATTTCTTTTCTGAATTCTTGGGCTTTTGCTTTAAGCTCGGATTTCTCCATTTTGATAATCCTCCATATTTGAATCTTTATGGAATTCAATGAAACTAATCTGCCAAAAGGTAAGCAAACTCTGAACTGCTAATCTGAATTGGATTCCATATGCCGCGTGTTTTTGAACACGGGATTTATCCTTTAACGGCACCAGCCGTAAGGCCCTGAATTAGACTTTTCTGCACAAAAACGAACATTACGCAAATCGGCAGAACAGTGATTATACCTCCGGCTGTTAAAAGTCCCCAGTCGATATTGAATTCACCGACGAGCAGCTTAAGCATAACCGGAATTGTTCTGGAATCAACATTTGTGAACATAACAGCATAGGTGTATTCATTCCATGCGTTAATGAAGATATAAACGCCTGTTGCGACGATTCCGGGAACGGCAATAGGAAGAATAATGCGCAAAAACGCGCTTCTCCTGTTGCAGCCATCGACCATGGCGGCTTCTTCAAGGGCGCCGGGGAGGTCGTTAAGGAAGCCTGTAAGCATCCAAATTGAAAACGGAATTGTAAAAGTCGCATAAGCAAGAATGAGCGCAAGGGGAGTATATAATATATGAAGATTACGCATTATTGAAAAGAGTGGAACAAGCAAGAGAACGCTTGGGAACATATTGATTGTAAGGAACATAGTAAGGAAAAACTGTTTGCCTTTGAATCTGTAACGGGAAAACGCATAAGCGCCAAGCAGCGTTATGACTAGCGTTACAAGCATTGTGCTGAATGCAACAATGAAGCTGTTACGCAGGCAAAGGAGAAAATCAGACGCCTGGAAAAGGTTTATATAGTTTTGAAAGGTGGGACTTTGCGGCCAATAAGTCAGCTTAAACAGCTCACTTTGTGACTTTATTGATGAAAGAAGTGTCCACAAGAAAGGGAAAACTATAAATATCATTAGCAAAGCCAAAGGAATTATAAAGAGAAATATTCTTCTAAGAATGCTATCTTTTTTCACGATAAACTCCATTCTGCCGCCGTTGATCTATCTGGTTTGCACACGGCAGGCTTGTTCACAACAAATTACTGTTCATCCGCGCTTTTGAAGAAATTGCGCAAATAAAATACCGCGACAATCATCAGCAGCAGTGTGAGCAGGATGGAAAGTGTTGACGCATAACCGAAATCAAGTGTGCCGTAAGCCTTCTTAAACGCATACACACTCAGTGTCATGCTTGAGAAGCCAGGGCCACCGTTTGTCATAGAGAAGATAATATCTATTGAGTTCGCAACCCAGATGATTCTAAGAAGTGTAGTTACGAATATTGTATTCTTAATTGATGGAATAGTAATCTTAAATAATTTTGTATGTGCTGGGCAGCCATCAACATCTGCGGCTTCATAAAGCTCACCCGGGACACCTTGCAGAGCGGCGAGAATCATGATAGCAAAAAACGGAATGCCCTGCCAGACCAGAGTGATAATAACGCAGGGAAGTGCAGCGTTTGCATCAGAGAGAAACGGTATAAACGTATTTATCAGTCCAACCTTGTGTAAAAGGTCATTGATAACGCCATAGTTACCATCATACATCCACGTCCACATAAGTCCGATGAGAACACCAGGCGTAACCCATGGAATAAGTGCCGCGCTTCTTATGAAGCCTCTGCCACGGAAGTCTCGATTAAGGATAAGCGCAAGAATAAAGCCGAATAAAAACTGAAAACCGACTCCAAAGATAACCCAAATCAGAGTGTTTATCAGCGATTGATAAAAAAGCGGGTCGTGAAAAGCTGTGATGTAATTTGTTAATCCAATAAAGCCTCTTTGCTGTGGCTTTGTTAAATTATAGTTCTGAAAACTCATTAATATAGAGTTTATTGCCGGATAGGCAACAACAAGAAGCATAAATACAACAGCCGGGGCAATTAAGAGGTAAGGGGCGAAATTTATCTTTTTCTTCATATAGCAACCACGCAATCTTTTAGTCGAAATGTGCCTGCGGCATTTTCTGCGGAACACCGCAGGCAAAAACGACCTGTTGGAGTTTATTTATACGGACAAGAAGTTAACCTTTAAGTTTGGCATCAAGTTGCTTTACAGCATCTGCTGCAGTTATTTTACCGGTGAGAGCCTGCTGCATGATGGGTGCCCACTCGTTACTGACCCAGTTAGCAGTTGTCGGCAGTATCGGGAATATGCCTGCATAGCTTTGGCTATCCATTGAAACCTTAACAAATTGATTGTCTTTGAATGCTGGTTCTTCAGCAACTGAGTTAACAACAGGAAGGTTGCCGGTTGTTGTATCCCACGCGGAAACAGCGTCTTTCTCTGCAAGATACTCTACCCATTTAGAAGCTGCATCCTGATTTTTGCTTGCACTGAGAACTACGTTCTCGGTGTCGCCCATTGATGTCCACTGTCCACCTGTTCCCTTTGGTACCGCGAATGCTGAAATATCTGTGCCATTCGCTTTTACCATGGTGACAGAAGAACCGATGTGGTGAATGAACATTGCGATCTGGCCGTTATTGAATTCTGTCTCGAGCTGTGAAAGTCCATCGCTGGGCGCTGTTGCCGGAGTGTAGCCGCCCTTGTAAAGATCTATGAAAGCCTGTGTGCCTTTTACAGTTTCAGGAGAGTCAAGAATAACCTTGCCGCTGGCATCGGCGAATTTTCCGCCAAAAGCCTGAATGAAGCTGCCCCAAGGTTCCTGACCGCCTGCTGATCCACGGAGACCAAAGCCTTTAACAGCTTTGCCGTTGATTGTGGTGGTGCACTTTTTGATATCAGCGATAAAATCATCGAATGTTGTAGGGACTGAGTTAATGCCTACTGCTTTGAAATATGAAGGCCTGTAATAAACATAGAGAACCTGCCATGTCCAAGGCATTGTATATACTTTGCCGCTTCCTGCTTCCTTCATCTTGTCCCAAAGCATCGGAACAACGTCAGCCTTGCCGCTCCAGCCTGAAATGGAATTATCAAGGTCAACAAGATAATTGTTTTGAGTATAGGAAGGAGTCCAAGTAAGTTTGAAGGATGCAGTGTCAGGTCCGCCGCCGCCTGCGAGCGCTGTTGTCAATACATTGTTGAAATCAGCGTATGCATAGGTTTGAAGCTTGACAGTAATGGTTGGATTCGCTTTGTGGAAGTCGTCTGCGATTGTCTGCATTGTTTTGAGATACGATGGATCATCGACCCAAAGCCAATGGGTAAGAGTAATGTTTTTAGCAGGCGCAGATGCACCGCTAGAAGCTTTATTTGACGAGCAACCTGCTGACACACCCGCAATCATTGCGGCGGCAAGAAAAATAGCTACCGCTTTTGCCAGTTTTTTCACGAATCATTCTCCTCTTCTAATTTTACTAGAATATCATCCATGCTTTGCATGATATGACATTTCATAGCCTCAAGAGCTTCTTGCGCGTGTCGTTTCTTGATTGCCTCAAAGACTTCGCGGTGGAACATGGTAGCCTTTTGGAAACTGCCTATCAAATTATAGGTTTCATGATAACCTGCTTGTATCGAATCATTAATGGTAGGTATTATTCTAAAGAGTACGTCATTCTGTGTGGCTTCTGCGATGGCGTTGTGAAAAGCCATGTCCACTTCCATGTGATTTTGGTTTAATTCTAAAACCCTATCGGTTTCAATAATAATCTTTTCAATTTTTACAATATTATCCGCAGTAGCACGCTGAGCGGCTAAAAAAGATATGTTTGGCTCAATCATCAGTCGTGTTTCCATAAGATTTTTCAAAGCGCGCTTTTGATCCATAAGCGTAATGCCGAGAGGGTCTTTG
Organism: Ruminococcaceae bacterium UBA1320; assembly: GCA_002306975.1. Classification (GTDB taxonomy): domain Bacteria; phylum Bacillota; class Clostridia; order Oscillospirales; family Ethanoligenentaceae; genus Ruminiclostridium_D. The sequence goes on along the minus strand of DBTI01000205.1, from coordinate 3,117 downwards.
GATACGCCGGGCATTTCAACGACAAAGGTACCGATACCTTTTTTTATTTCTATGATGTTTTCCGCTTTAAGTATTTTAACCGCTTCTCGAACTGTGGAACGGCCAATGCCGAAAATTTTGCAGAGCTTTGGCTCGCTGGGCAGCAAATCGCCCGGATTTAGATATTTAGAAACGATCATTTGCTTAATGCGCTGTGCGATTTCCTGCGGCAGATCAACGCGGGAAACAGCATTGCTTTCGTCAGAATTAAAAGCGTCTTCAAAGTTTGCGGTCTTACTAAAGAAATTGTCATTCATAAAGTTGTCATCCTTTTTATTTAATATTTAGAGCGCATGTTTATGCACAATATCAATATATCTAAACTATTATGTACAATTATCGTGATATTATCTATATTATAGAGGTATGACATAAGACGTATGACGTCCTACCTGCGATATTAATATATCATTAACATATAATGAAGTCAATAGTTTTTAATAAAATTTTGTTTATTTTTTTATTGATATCGAGCTTAATAAAATATAAAAAAGTTGTGATGCGGTGATAAGCACTTACGGAATTACCAGCCATATATAATAAATAGGTAATACTCTTATATTTAGGTGCTCATGTGTAACTAATCTATAAAATGTGTTTTCATAAAAGCGATCATACAGTTGATATAAATAACTTTTTATATTCTATAATAAAGGTCAAACAGCGCTCTACAAATCAAATTGATTTCTGTTGTAATAATTAACTTCTGCTGATATAATAGCTTTATATAAAAATGCAACAAAAAACTATATATGTTTTTGCATATAATAGGGCAAGGATTGATTTCTTTTGGATTTATTAAATTTTGCAAAAAGCTTTTGCATGAAGCCACAGGGCAATGAGCCTTTTATATCGGCTATTATCGTTGCGGCGGGAAAAAGCACGCGCATGGGCACGGGTAAGTGCAAGCAATTGTTGCCGCTTTGCGGAATAGCGGCGATTGCCCGTACTTTATCGGCCTTTGAAACAAGCCGTTATATCCGTGAGGTTATATTGGTTACGAACAGGCTTGATCTTCATGAGATGGGCAGCATAATAAAAGAATTTGGCTTTACCAAAGTTACTAAAATTGTCATTGGCGGCGATACAAGGCAGAAGTCGGCGGCGATCGGGTTAAAAGCGGTCAACGAAAACGCTGCATATATCGCTGTGCATGACGGAGCAAGGCCACTTGTATCAGCCGCGTGCATAGACCGCGTTGCGGAAGGCGCAATGAAAAACAGCGCTGCCGCCGCCGCGGTTAAAGTGAAAGACACACTAAAAATAGCAGATGAAAACGGCGAAGTAATATCAACCCCTAACCGAGAGCGCTATTGGGCGGTGCAGACGCCACAGATTTTCAGTGCGCAGCTTTACCGTGAAGCTTTTGAAAAAGCAAATGCATCGGGCAATGATTTTACCGACGACTGCCAGCTCATCGAAGCGGCAGGAGGAAAGGTACAGTTGGTTGAAGGCGAATATACCAATATTAAGATAACGACGTCATCAGATATTTCACAAGCCGAAGCAATAATAAGGGCGAGAGGCGATGCGTTTTGAGAATAGGTCATGGTTACGATGCCCACAGACTGGTGCAGGGGCGCGAACTTATTTTGGGCGGTGTTCAGATTCCATACGAAAAAGGGCTTGAAGGGCACTCTGACGCCGATGTACTTATCCATGCGGTTATTGATTCACTGCTCGGCGCGGCTTGCCTTGGCGATATAGGCGGCATGTTTCCCGACAGTGATCCGGCTTATAAAGATGCAGACAGCCTGAAGCTACTTAAACGCGCGTTTATTGAGATTAAAGCAAAGGGGCTTATTATCGGCAACATTGACATAACGGTCATTGCCCAAGCTCCGAAGCTCAAGCCGTATATACTAAAGATGCGCCAAAATATAGCCGAAGCCTGCGAAACTGAAATAGAAAACATCAGCGTAAAAGCGACAACCGAAGAAGGCATGGGGTTTACCGGTACACTTGAAGGCATATCCGCCCATGCCGTTTGCCTCCTCGACTAACGCACCTGCGGTGAGCAGGACGCGCTTACCTATTATTTATAAGAACCGTAATGCCGCGACAGGTAGTGTTGCGGCATTTTTTATACATATTTATAGGGAAAGTTTTTTTCTTTCATATAAAAAGTGCAACCTTATTGACACAAGAGGTTGTATAGGGTTAAAATGTCGCAAAAGTGGCTTGGCTTGTGAGAGATATAGAGATAGAT
>DBTI01000205.1:0-625 GCA_002306975.1 Ruminococcaceae bacterium UBA1320 | reverse complement strand
GTGGAGAGATATAGAGATAGATCCAAGCCTATATAAAATTAAATGTGTTGTCGTTTAATCACCTGCGGGCATAGAATGTATAAAAAGAAACCGCGAGGTGATATAAGTGAGCGGGCAATATATTATTGTTAGCTCTATCACATACGCTTATAAGGGCAAAAGTGTTCTTGAGCGCAAGGGCATAAGAGCAGACATTGAACGGGCACCGGCAAACCTTTCTGACTGCGGCTGCCATTATGCGATAAAAATCAGCAATGCCTCCGTTGACAAAGCGGTTCATCTGCTGAGCAATGCAAAGATTAAGGTGATATCAACCGGGGGTGCCGGCTATGACTTATCTTGACAATGCGGCTACAACTTTTCCAAAGCCTGCGTCGGTAGCGCAGGCTGTATATGAGTTTATGCGCGATAAGGCGGCGAACCCGGGCAGAAGCGGACATAAACTGTCTATGGCGGCGGCTTATGAGGTATATTCATGCCGTGAAGCAGCTGCGGAGCTTTTTAATGCTCCGGGGCCGGAGTGCGTAGCCTTTACACTTAATGCCACTCAATCGACAAACATGGCGCTAAAAGGCGCGCTTTTAGCTTCGGGCGGTCACGTAATTACTTCAGATCTTGAGCACAA
>DBTI01000023.1 GCA_002306975.1 Ruminococcaceae bacterium UBA1320 | reverse complement strand
TGCAAAGGCGCTGCTGCTGGCCGCCCGAAAGACCAAGTGCGCTTTTTTTGAGCCTGTCTTTAACTTCACCCCACAGTGCCGCTCCCTCAAGGCTTTTTTCGACGATCTCATCAAGCTGCCTGTGGTTTTTGATACCGTGAATACGGGGGCCATAGGCTATGTTGTCGTATACCGACATGGGGAAAGGATTGGGGCTTTGAAACACCATACCGACACGCTTGCGCAAAAGTGTCACATCCATATCGCGGCTGTAAACATCTTCGCCGTCAAGTGTTACTTTTCCATCAATTTTGACACCCTGTATAAGATCGTTCATTCGGTTGAGCGTTTTGAGATAGGTTGACTTTCCGCAGCCGGACGGACCGATCAAAGCGGTGACGCAATTTGCGTAAGACGGGAACGACACATTTTTAAGCGCGTGAACCTCGCCGTAGTATAAATTTAATTGTTCGGACGATATCTTTACTTCCAAGTTCATCCCCCGTTCAGCTGCTACTGATTTACGTTGCAGCAAAAAATCAGTTTTAATATTCATAATTATTTGCCTCTCTTACTTTCTGTTCCGTTCATTCGTCTTTCAAGCACGCGACTCAAAAAGCGCGCCCCAAGGCTGAACAAAAACACCATAATGATGAGCACGGCAGCGGAAAAATCAGCAATTTGGTCTGCTCCCGCCTGCGTTCCCTCTGTTTTCAGCGCCCAGATATGCACGGCAAGGGTATCTGCCGGCCGCAGCGGGTTTAATATACAGCTTCGGCTCATTATGTTCCAGTTGTGTATATTGACGTCGGAGTTCATACCAGAAGTGTAGAGCAGCGCAGCGGCTTCACCGAAGCTGCGCCCCGCGGCGAGAATTACGCCGGTGATGATACGTGGGAAGGCACAAGGTAAAATTACCGTTCTGATTGTTTCCCAGTGCGTCGCGCCGATTCCAAGCCCGCCCTCGCGGTAGCTTTTCGGCACAGAGCGAAGCGCGTCCTCTGTTGTCGTTGTAATAAGCGGCAGGTTGAGTATCGACACGGCAAGCGAACCCGCAAGCAGATTCCATTTTGAGCCCGTCATAACGATAAACACCAGATAACCGAAAAGGCCGACCACAATGGACGGAAGTGAGGAAAGTGTTTCGATAGACATGCGCAAGAACTGTGTCAGCCGCCCCTCGCGGGCATATTCCGCCATGTAAATTCCGGCGGCGACCCCGATGGGAACAGAGAAGATCAGTGAAAGAAAAACCAGATAAATTGTGTTGAAAAATTCTGTGGCGATGCCGTCGCGTCCCCATGACAGCATTGACGGTTTATAGGCAATCGCGCCTTTTACAAGGATATAAATCGTTATGGCGGCGAGCAGCAGCAGGAAAAATCCGGCTGTGCCGTATAGGACGCCGGTGGCCGTTCTGTCGGCTATCCTTGCCTTTTTATGTGTGCTTATCGTACGATTTGCCGGTGTATCTTGACTGTTCATTATTTCACCGTCCTTTTTCTGCCGACAATTCTAATGAGGAATATAAAGACAAATGAGATAATGAGAAGCAGCAGTGCCATTGACCACAGCGCGTCGTTGTATTCGCTGCCTGTGACTGTGTTGCCCATGTTAGTCGCTATTTCCGCTGTCAGGTTAGTTGTCGGAGAAAAAATTGATTTCGGGAACGCCTGCGTTTTTCCTATAACCATAGCGACGGCGAGCGCTTCGCCAAAGGCGCGCGCAAGGCCGAGAATGACGCCTGTTAAGATGCCGGGAACGGCAGCGGGCAGAATAACCCTGCTGATTAACTGCCAGCGCGTGGAACCAAGACCGTATGACGCTTCTTTATACGCCGGTGAAACATTGCGGATCGCGTCGGCGGTAACACTTGTTATCGTCGGGAAGATCATAACAGCCAAGACAATAGAACCGGCAAGAACCCCGTAACCATACGAAAGATTAAAAACCCGTGCGATAAACGGCACGAGCACAGTAAGCCCCACCCAGCCGTAAATGACTGACGGGATGCCGACAAACAGTTCAATTGCCGGCTGAAGCAGGCTTCTTCCAAGCTTCTTTGAAATCTCGGTCATAAAGATTGCCGAGGCCACGCTGAAAGGGGTTGCTATAACAAGTGCAAAAAGGCTTATAAGTATTGAGCCTACAATAAAAATAACTGCGCCGACATATCCTTTCCCTTCCATCTCGTCAGGCTTCCAGTTTGATGAAAACAGAAACTCAAAGATATTATGACTATGTGAAACAAATGTTGCAGAACCTTTTATTAGTAAAAAGCAGGTGATTGTAAGTGTAAGCAAAATTATGAAAATGCCTAAAACAGTTACAACCGCTCGCCCTGAGTATTCTCTTTTAACCATGTGTTTTACGCTCACTTGCTTACCCCCTCTTCTTCTTTAAAATTAATATTTTACATACAGCACAATAAGTATTCGACATATCTATCTATTTTACCGGAAATAAATTGTGCTCATATATAATTTGCCAATTGCTTATTTTGATCTTATAGAATGGCACAAGACCGGACGGTAAAACCGCACCGGTCTTTGCCACGCTCTATCTGTTTTTTATGATTTCATTTTGGAAGCGTCGCCATAACCTTTATCTATAATAGTTGAGGCGAACTCGCTGCTGGCGAGATAATCAAGGAAGGATTTTACCGCTCCGGTTGCTTCGCCGTTTGTATACATGTGCTCATATCCCCAAACCGGATATTTGCCGCTGTAGATGTTATCATAAGTTGGCTCTACGCCATCGAGGTTAACAAGCTTGATATCTGTTTTTCCGCCTGTGTAAGAGAGAGCAAGGTATCCGATCGCGCCCTTTGTCTGAGCAACCGTCTGTTCAAGTATGCCGGAATCATCCTGCTGAAGCGCGGTGCCTGTTGCTTCATCTTTTCCGCCGAGTGCAAGCTTTTTGAACAGTGAGCGTGTGCCGGAGGTTGTCGGACGGTTTACAAGGACTATAGCCTGATCGTTGCCGCCTACTTCTTTCCAGTTTTTGACCTTGCCTGTGAAGATGCTTACGAGCTGATCTTTTGTCAGGTTTGTTACGGTAACATCGGGGTTAACGACTGTCGCGACACCGATGACACAAACCTTGTGGTCTACAAGACCGGTAAGCTTGTCAGCGGTAAGCTTATCTTCCGCAAAGACGTCTGAGTTGCCGATATCAACGGATTTGTTTGCTATGTCGGTAAGGCCTTTGCCTGAGCCGCCCGCGTTAACTGTGATTGAAAGGTCTGGATTGTCTGTTTTGAGACTGTCTGCCGCCGCCTGTGCAAGCGGTTGAAGCGCGGATGATCCGTCCATTGTAATGCTGCCTGAAAGATTTTTAAAAGGTGACGATGTAGTCGTGGAGCCTGTTGAATCAGTTGAAGCTGTTGATGACGATGAACCTGTACCTGTGCTGCATCCTGTGAACATTGCGCCCATCAATGCGATGGAAGTTATAATTGCAAATGCTTTTTTCATAAATACACCCCTTTTTTTTCTTTGCATTTATACTATACCGTTTTTAAGATTTCTCTGAAATCAAGTGAGGGTATACAGAATGTAAAGGTTGTGTAAAGTGGGTTCGACATTGTATTATTGTTGTTTTATTCACGCATTTTATGCAGCTTGAAACAAAACAAAGAAGCCGCGGAACGCTTGCTCCGCGGCTTTAAAAAGATTTTCACAACAAAAAACGCCGCCGTGGAAAATTTCACAGCGGCGTTTTTCTGCTAATCAGTTTTCTTTTTCGATGACAATCTCAACGGCTTCAATTCTTAATGATTTTCCCGGTTTTCCGGTTATTTTCGCCAAATCAATCGAAGTGCCGTTTTCGGTTTCCACCCAGGGCTGCCACCCCAAGTTTTGCATATGAACACGATATTTCACCTTGTATCCAGATAGGCCGCTCAATGTTACGCGGAGCGCTTCAACTCTGAGGCTTTTGCCGGTAGTGCCGGACAACGCTCCGTTTGACGCTGCGTTTTGCCAGCCTTTGCCCTGGATATAGGTTTGATAGACGATCGCCGCATCCTTTGGAGCGTCTCCTGTCAATTTTACGTTAATCGCTTCAAGGCGCAGCTTTTTTCCGGTTGTGCCCGACTGCGCGCCGTCTTTTACATACGGCAGCCAGCCTTTATTCTGAACATGCGAGTCATAGGTTACACCGACGCTGCCGGTGCCGGAAGTGCTGCCGCCGACAGCAACAACATATGTGCTGAGATGGCTTGTTGTGAATGTGGCTGTTCCGGCGGCGAGATTAAAGGTTGCACCCATATCGGTAAACTTGCCCGCCGCAGTGTCATAATATAGGAGTTTAGCCTTTGATGCATCGCTTATCGCGGCAATTTGTGCGGCAGTGAGCTTTAAGACAACCTGTGCGTTGCCTCCAAGCTGATGGACAGCCTCCGAAGTGCCGTTTGAATAATAGCGTGTTAAGTCAACATCAAGTGTTATTACCGGTGTGACACCGCTTGTTTGTGCCGCCGACGCAACCTGTGTTTGTGTCGCGGCGGCAGACGGCGCCTGCGAAAGAACAAGCCAGCTTGAAGTATCGCTGCCCAATGCTCCGCCAAAGACGGAAGCCGGCGCCGTGACCGTAACACTGCCGACATTTACTATAACGTTATTTGTTGTAGCAGTATTGGTATCAGACGGCGTAATTTTCGCGGTGCTGCTTCCGGAAGATGATCCTCCGGTCGAGCCGTCAACCACCTTGTCGGTTTTGGCAGTTGTACCACCGCCGCTGCTGACATTCAAATCATAGGTTTTTGTAACTGCCGGACTTTCCAAACTGTTTGAGCCGACGATCTTGAAATACAGCGTTCCAGACAAAGGCGCGCTTGTCAAATCGATATCGGCACTTGCGCCTGTAACGTCTTTGCTGGTCAAAAGGTCGGCAATAGCACAGCCTGGGTTGCTGTAAACATTAACTTTTTCACCCGAGGTGAGACCTGTGATTGAAACCTTAATGCCGGTTGTGCCCTTTGCCACTGTGATTGACGAGGCAGACGGCGCTTCCGGTGCGTATGCGACTGACGTATAATCACTTAACGCTTTTATAACGTTTTTAACTTTGACATAAACCGTGTCGCCATATGACTTTAACTGTGTTCCGGTTAATGTTACAGTTGCGTTGCCCGGGCTTGCCAGCACGCTGCTGCTGCCAAGAAGTGTGGCGCAGGTGCTATCATTGTAGACATATACGGAATCACCTGCCAAAAGCCCCGATACCGTTACAGTGTCATTACTTCCTGTGTTGTTTGCAACGCTGATCGTTGCAATATCCGGCTTCGCGCGTTGTTCACAGGTTAATGCGCCGGCAACCGACTTCGGATCGCTACTGCTGAAAAGATCTATATCGGTTGGGTTTGCCGTAACTGTAAACAAGTATGAGCCAGCGCCCGTTGAAATTATTTTATCAGCCAGGTTGATTTGATGGTCGGTAACGTCTGTGTAAGTATCTACGAGGTTGTTACTGTCGACTGTTCCCTTATATAAGTTGACAGTGTAATTTAGAGCGTCAGTTACAGAATCCCATGTTGCCAGACCAAAAGTTGTTGCATTCCACTCAAGGTTAACAGGCTGCGTAAATTTAGCAGTATCCTGAGCCGAATAAGGAACTGTCAGCACTGAGCTCTTTAAGCCATTTGCGCCTGTTATTACAATATAAACGGAACCGCCCGTTGACTTAAGCGTTAAATGAATTGAAACATCCGAACTGCTTACAGCGCTTGTGCCAAGCAAATGGCCTGCCGCGCAATCCGGGTCACTGTACACATTGACGGTTTCACCGTCTGAAAGAACTGACACCGGTATAGCAACTGTGTCTGAACCCGGTGTGTTACCGGGGTTGTTTGTAACGGTAACATTACCGACAAGCGGTGACTTGGGCGCATAATCGACAGAGGTGTACGTGTCACTCTTTAGCCCGTTTGCGCCCTCAGTCTTAATATAAATGGTGCCGCCGCCAACATTAAGGCTAACGTTCTGCGTTACGCTGCCAGTTGTCGCAGTTTTCTCAGTGCCATATGTTGTCGTGCAGTCTGTATTACTGTAAAAATAGACTGTTTCACCGCTAACAAGACCACCTACAGTAACCTGACCTAAATCCGGGTCAACAGTGATATTACTCGCAACTGGTGGAAGCGGGGCGTACTTTTTCTCGATCTTGACACTTTCAAGGCTACGTCTTTCGAAAGTTACAAAGACAGAACCTCCGGTATCACTGAGCGATGATGTTAAATCAACAGTAACATCGGTTGTCTGTGAGCCGAGCGTCTGTGTCCCTATCTGATTGCCAGCACCGTCATAAACATTAAAGATGCTGTCTTTCGGATAAGTACCAGTAATAGTAACACTGTCACTGCTGCTATTATTGACAGTTATATTGCCCTCCGCGGGCGGCTGCGGCGCATAATCCTTTGAAACTGTTACGCTGCCGTAAGTACTAGCTATTGTAATATCCAAGCTGTCGTCATTATCGGTGAGAACATCTTTGCCCAAGTCTATTACAGCGCTTGTGCCTGAAACTGAATGATTTGTTGCAAGTGTGGCAGTGTTTGAATGATTAACTACGGTAACAGTTTCACCGGACACCAGATTATTGATTGTAACAGAATCATCAGAGCCCAAAGGGTTATTCGTGATTGTTATATCGGTTGGCAAAGGTGCCTGCGGGTCATAATTTTTTGAAGTATTTCCGCTTTCCGCAAGTCCTACGCTTGTTACTGTTACATAAACCGTACCGCCCTGAGTATCAAGGTCAGCGGTCAACAGTATGTTTACAGAACCGGCCCCCGGCGCTGCGCCGCTGTTAACCGTTTTGCTGCCTAAAAGTGTCAAATGGGAAGAATCTTTATAAACCTTGATTATATCATTCGGGTTAAGATTTTTGACATCAACAGTATCGCCCGTGCCATTGTTATTGACAACGGTAATATTGTCGCTGTCAACTGGAGTGCCCGCTATATAATCGTAACTTGCGGTTACCTTTGCGGATTCCAAGCTTTGAGAATAGGCCGAATTGCTCGGGTTCGCCGTTACGGTAAAGTAGTAGCTTCCGATACCGTTTGCCACTATTTTGTCGCTCAAACTGACGGAAGTACCGCTAGCGGTAACAGCATCACCGATTTGAGAATCGGTGCCTGAAATATTTTGATACAGCTTTACCGTATAATCTTTGGCTGTACCTACGCTATTCCATGTTGCCGTGCCTTTGGCAGTTGAGCTCCACGCAAGCCCGGTCGGGGTGGCAATAGGCTCTGTGCCATAGGCTTTTGGTGTAAGTTTGCTTATCAAACTTCCATTTTTCAAGCCTACATAAACCGTACCCGGTGTGGTCAAAATGGCCGGACTGCCTAAATCGACCTTGCCGGTTGACGCAACGCCCAAATATTGAGTTCCTGTGCCTGCAGAGTCTAAATAAACTGCTATATAACTTGCTCCCGAAGGAATGTTTGAAACCGTAACCGAATCGTTACTGCCGCCGGCTCCGTTATTGGCAACACTGATATTTGCGGCAAGCGGAGCTTTGGGCGCGTAGCTTTGCTGGGTTGGCGTGCTTTCCGCCTTGTTTTTTTCTTTTCGTGTAACATAGACATCGCCGCCCGGTGCGTCGAGCTTATCTTTGCCGCCAAGATCAACAGTTATGCCATTCGTTGCACTTGTAACTGTCTTGCTGTATATAAGGTGACCGGAAGCACAATCTGAATTACTGTAGACATTGACGATTTCTCCGGCGCTAAGCGTTTCATTTACAGTAACGCTGTCGTTCTCAGCGCTGTCCGCGTTGCTGTTCAAAACAGTTATATCAGAGCTGGGTAAAATACTGTCGGTTTTCACACAATGGATAATATTGCTTTTTACTGCGCTGCTTGCGCAATAATCGGTTGCTGTTGAACTTGGATTTGCCGTGACCTCATAGTAATAATAACCCTCCGCTTTGGTTATATCGCTTGATAAGTCCTTTGATGTTGCTGTTTGAGTATAAGTTGCACCCAATACCGCCGTCGGATTAGTACCAGATGCGTCATCGCACTTATACAGTGTTAATGAATAGTCGTTTACATTGGTGTCGGCATCCGCCCATGACGCTGTTAAAGATGATGAATCTAAAGCTGCGCTTGACGGAGCGGTAACCGGGTCTGCAACCGTTACCACAAGCGAGGGCTTATTATTAATGTATGCTGAATTATCTATGCAGCTTGTAAAACCGATATCAGTGTTTCCTGTACTGGCTGACGGTGCAGTACTTAATGTTTTAAACACAAAAACAACAGATGTTTTATTAGCGGCTAAAGCATCCTTTATATATTGAGTTATGGCAGTACTGTTAAATGTAACCGGGTAACCGTTTGTGCATAAAGACGGATCGCTGAAAGCCTGACTGGTTGCAAGCTTTTTGGTTGCATCCGTTGTGTCTACAGCCGGCAAAGCGCTTGAAACGTTGCTGCTGTCAATCGAGCCGTCAGTGCTTGAATAAATTGCAAACTGGGTTGAAGCAGCGTCGTTTAAAGTGATATCTGTAATGTAAATATTAAGATTGATACCACTGATACTACTGATAGCAACGCCGGCGAGGCTGGAAATGTCAAACTTCACCGCGCTTTCTTCTTCAAAGCCAGATGACCACCCTACATAATCAGTGATACAATTTGGAAATTGAGCGTTCAATGAGGCATACCCGCCAGTTTCTCTGGTGCCAATATCCATAATTGTGTTAGAAGAGGCATCACTAGTATAAATATCGTCGGAGCATATGATTGGAGCCAGCGCCTTTGCTTTGATTCCAAAATTGGGCAGGCATATAATTGATAACGATACCAGTGCGCTAAGGAAAACCGCTGTGAATTTTTTTAACACGAATTTCACCTCTTAGGGCTTTAAGTTTAATGCAATATTGTACGGTGAAGCAGGAGCGACACCGTCACAACCTTTAACGGTTATTTGAATGGTGTGGTTTGCGGGAGTAAGTGTGACGGCATATGTGCCGCTGCCGGATACTGTGTTGCCGTCAAGGGTGAAAATCACCGTGGCCTGCGGGTCCTCCGTTGTCAGAACAAAAGATTGACTGAGTTGATTTGATGCAAACGATTCCGTATAATTTAAGTTATCCGGTGTGAACGTTGGATTGGGTGAAATAGTACCGCGCCCGGATTTAATGGCGAGTGATGACAGCTTTGTGCTCGGTTTTTGCACATTAACAGTATACGTCTGTGTCTGCCCGTTTTCCGTCACCACAACCGGAATGGAATTTGTGCCGAAATTGAGGTTTATAGGCTGTGAAGAACTGCCGCTCGCGACATTAGAACCGTTAACCGTAATTGCGGCAGCCGGGTCAAGAGCGGTTGGCGTCAGCGCCATGCTTGAAACAGAACGATCCACCGTTTCCGCATAATTAAAATTAAGCGTGCTAAAGGCTGGCGTCAACTGACCGATACTGGTCACAAGATTTTTAAGATACGGCCCGTAACGTGATACTGTTACAGTATAAGTAGAAGATTGGCCTTCATCCGATACGTTCACTTGAATCTGGTTATCACCCGGGTTCAGATTTATCGCGGCGGATGGGGTTCCGGATGCTACGGTTACGTTGTTTACCTTTATTGATGCAACCGGATCAACCGAGGTAGGCGTTACGGTCACGGAAGCCATATTGTAATTAACAACAGAGGTATAATTTAAAGTGTTAGAAGCAAAGACCGGATTAAGCACCGCGTTGTTGCTTAAAACAAGATTGGACAGCAAAGCGCTTGGATGAGTGTAAACCTGCAGTTCCACAATGGAATTTATAAATGAATTAGTGGACAGACCGTTTGTAAAGGTTATTTTTACATATCTTGCGATTACGCCCGTCGTTGAAAAAGTTTTATCATATGTAGTTGCGCTGTTGTTGGCAACAGTATCGACAGGGGCCCAGCTGCTGCCGTCAGTGCTCGTAGCGCACGTGAAGCTGACGTTGTTATATGCGGCATTGTTCCACAGAGTTCCCATTCCAACAAGAACATATCTGTTTATAAAATAGTACCCGCCGAGATTAACTTGAAACCAGTGCGTTTTTGCGGCTGAGCCTACATTCAAATTGCTGACCCATCTGGCAATTGTGGTGGATGTTCCGTTTACCGCCAAAGCCGGCTCCAACGGTTGAATATAATCACTCGCCGTAGCTGTTTTGTATAACGCTACATTTGTTCCCATAAATTTAAACCTCCTTTCAAGCTCTTGACGGAAACAGTCCGTATATGGCTATATAATATTCCATCCCCGGGGTCGGCTCCATGCCTTTCATATTAGGCAAGGCAAACGTAGTTCTTCCGTCACCGCCGTATTTATTGCCGATCAGCGCGAAAAGCGCCTGATTCTGAACGACCTGCATAATCGTGCCGTCGCAAAGGTGATACTCCTGCGTGTTATAGTCGAAGCCACTTAAAATAATCATCCCTATATATGGATCCATAATAAGCCCTCATTTCTTTATTTTTTAATTTGGTAACCATGAATCTTACGGTCTTACCGGATAACAGCCGCTATCAGATGCGATACAGTAAATCATTTGGTTTGGTACTTTATTTGTGCCATTCAGGTTTGGCAGATTAAAGTAATTACCCGAACCGCCGTATTTAAACCCGAGCAGTGAATAAAGTGCTGAATATTGCTGAATACTCAAAGATTGACCGTTGCAAGGCAGAAAACAAACAGGATCGAACCCAAAAGCAAAAAGGCATATAGTGCCAAGATAAACCTCGTCCATCAAATCACCTCCCATCGCAGTAATATCGGTTTCAGTAAAACCGATAAAGTAATTTTCAAGCTTTCTATTACATTTTTTCTCTTTTAATTATACTAAAAGCTATAACTATTTACAATATGTTATTTAAACGATAACTTAATTTTGCATAAGGATAAAGTTACGAAAAGGTTTGCCTTAAACGCGAGCATAATTTTTCACGTTAAGGCAAACCTTTTAACTTTGTATTCTTTTAAAATTCCGGATTGTTTTTGAGAAGGTTAATCAACTCATCAGAGCCGGTTACCGGTGGTTTGCAAGTGCCGCCGCTGCACAGATAAGCGGCGGCTTTTCCGCCTATTGCCTTATATTCCTGCAAAAACGGGGCAAGTTGCGCAGCTTTTTCATAACCCTCGCCGCATAAAACCGTAACGGTAAACGGCGAGAATGGCGGCAGGCAGCTTTTCAGTTTTTCAATCCCTTCGCCGCTCACCAGAATAATTTCCCTTCCCCTGCATTTTAAATATAAATCCGCGCAAAGAACACCGCAATAACCGGTGGGATACGAGTTTATACCGGTTGCCATAAGCTCGATGATTTCATTTGCGCGCTTTTCAAATTCCGGATTTGCGCAGATCCTTGAAAGGCGGATAAGGTTTAGCGCAGCCACCGAGTTGCCGCACGGGATCGCGCCATCGTTGAGATTTTTCTGGCGCAGCGGCAGGTCGTTAACATCCTTGCCGGAGATAAAATATCCTTCATTTTCATCATCCCAAAACAGGCTGTCCATGCTCTTTGTAAACATCAAAGCCTTTTCGAGCCAATCGGGATTTAATGTTGCCTGATAAAGATCGGTCAAGCCCCAAACAAGATATGCGTAATCGTCTGACGACGCGGGAATATCCGCGATGCCGTCGCGCCAGTAGTTTTGCAGCCTGTCGCCTTTCAGCAGATTTTTACAGATAAACGAGGCGCAGCGTTCCGCGGTTTCTATATAACTTTTTTCACCGAGAATCTGCCCTGCCCCCGCGAGCGCGGAAATCATCAGCCCGTTAATTGAGGTCATTACCTTATCGTCTTTATAAGGCGGTATTCTCTTGGCGCGGTATTCAAGCAGCTTTTTGCCAGCTTCGCGCAAAAATTCCTTGTCATCTCCCGTCAGGCTAGTGCCGATAAGGTTTGGTATATTCTTGCCCTCAAAATTGCCGTTTTCCGTTATGTTATAAAGCTTGCAGCAGCGTTCTCCGTCCTGCCCGCCTAAAACATCAGCAATTTCCGATGGCGTGAAAACATAATATTTGCCCTCAACGCCTTCGCTGTCCGCGTCGAGCGCTGTGAAAAATCCGCCGTCCGGGTGAAGCATATCTCTTGTGCAAAAATCTATAATATCCCGCACGGTATCAAAGTAGGTGCCGTTAAAAACCGCGCCCGCCTGTGAATATGCCATAATGTGCAGCGCGTTGTCATACATCATCTTTTCAAAATGCGGGACAAGCCATTTTTCATCTGTCGAATAGCGGCAAAACCCGCCCCCGACCTGATCGTAAATGCCGCCCCTGCGCATGGAATCAAGCGTTGTTTCAACAAAATCAAGCGTCGCGTTATCATTATAGGCGAGTGTGTATCGCATTAAAAATAGGATATTTTGAAGCGTCGGAAATTTGGGAGCGCCTCCAAAGCCCCCGAATTTTGCATAAACGGTCTTTGCAAGT
>DBTI01000117.1 GCA_002306975.1 Ruminococcaceae bacterium UBA1320 | reverse complement strand
CCTTTTTGTAGACCAACCGTCGGGCAAGCCCGAGCACAAGCATCAGCGCATACCCGGCGGCCGCCCCCAAAACCGGAGACAGCCAGCCGGAAAAGAATATCCGGTGTCCGCTTAATAGATCATAGCAGCTGATCGTAAGCAACGTAAGAAATAAGGCCAGTGTAAACTGATCGGGAATAATGCTGTATTTTAGATCGGAAGCAGCAATCAGCAAAAGCACAACACAAGCGAAGCTGCCTGCCCAAAAGTAGAAGCTCACACCATACTGAGCATACATCCCGAGAAACGATGAGGACAGAATGAGCGCCATCATAATTCCATGCGGCCGCAGCGACAATCTTACCCCGTACAATTTTTCTTCGGGCTGCTCGCGATAGTCACAAAGCCATTCTGCCGGTACCCTGTTAAATATAACCATACAGAGTTTGGATGCCGCAAAAGCACCTGCGATACAGGCTGCGATCCACATCCCGTTCATCATTTTACTCCCGTGGAACCAACGGTTCCATTTGAACTGGTCGTGCCACTGGTACCGACGGTGTCTTTGGAACCGAAGTAATAGAGGGTAAGGGAAAGGCTGTAAGGGAGCTTATCCTGCGTATTATAAGCAACTGTGTTTACGTAATAAACACCGGACGACTGATTTTCAAAATAGTTCAAAATAGTTTGCATCTGTGTTTGGGTACAGTCGGTTTTCAGAACAATTAAAACACTGCACAGCGGTTTCCCGTCGGATGACGTTTTCGTCTTATCGGGTACTTCATCCTCCACACTAATATCTCTTGGTGTGATTCCCGCCGCTGTAAACGCCGCCCCGATGTCTTCAGAAACATTTTTTCCGGTTACCGCCGCCGTTGTGTTTGCCTGTTGAATCTGTGACTGCATCTCGGCAATCTTCTTTTTAAGATCCTCTATTTTGGAGATCTGGCGATCATATGTTTGCATTTGAGTCGCGTTAGCGCTATGTGCTAAGTCGAGCGAAGAGACTTTGCCGCTCAGCGGCGTAAAAACAAAATTAAAGTAAAGCAGAAGCACAAGGACAAAACAAAATAAATAAATCAGGACACCCGAAATCTTTAAGTTTTTCATTTTGTGCCACCAACTTTTCCGCTTGGATTCAATGCCACAAAATCCTTCCATGTCAGGGTGACACTGCAGCTATATGTGCCGGTATCATTGATAGTAGCCGTAAAGGGAACGGCAATATTAAAATATCCGTTTGTCTCAATCGTTTTCTTTATGATTAAATAATCACTATAGGTTACAGTTTGGAAAGCGATGACGATGTTTCCCGCAGTATTATCAATATTGAAAGTATCAACGGACTTGGTTTTCGCTGTGATCTGGTCAAATAACTGCTGCGTTACATTCATTGCTTTGCTTTTGTGCTGCGGCAGCATTTCCTGGTCGCTTTTTGTGTGGGTAAGCTGAGTACTCAGGTCATTTTGTGTTTTTAAAAGCTGCTTAATCTCGGTGTATTTTACAGCAGTGAGCGCTGCCTTATCCTGTGTGCTTTGTGTGAATTTTAAAGAATAAAGCAGAGGCTCCAAAGCCATCACACCCAGCGCAAACACCGTAATCAGTGCAAGCACAGAGACATTCTTCATTTTTGCGCTGGATTTTGCTTTCACAGTATTTAAAAAATCAATATCATCTGTTTTTCTGGCGGATAATAATCCGGAAACGGTGAAAAAAGAGGATATGCGGTAGCCTGCTCTGCGTGCCGTCGCGTTGACTTCCGGAAGTTTGCTTGTGGCGACGCAAAGATCGATGGTTTCAATTGGAACGTCCAAGCCAAGCTGATTCCAAAACTCGCTGAAATTAGGCAGCGTAGCCATTGCGCCGCACAAAACCATCTTGTTCAGCTCAAGACGCTCGCTGGAAAGCACCATTCTAATGTTTCGAACCGCCTCACTCGCACAGGTATCGAGCAGGGTGGTAATTTGATTGGCGGATTCGGAGGTGGGGTTGGCGGAATTGACCCCGTAAACACCATAGCTGTGAATAAGATCGACAGTTTCGTCATAAGAAACCGCTCTGCTTTTCATTATTATTTCGGCAATATCATCATAGATGGCTTCAAAAGTTCTTATGAAAATAGGGAAACCCTCATGAAGTACAATCAAACGTGTTTTTTCAAAACTTAAATCCAGCACCGCAATCGTTTTGCCATGTGAATCAATCGCTTTTTTTGAAGCATACAATAAGCCGCCGACGGGAGGTACAATTTTTTTTACGTGGAGATCAAACTTGGAAAAAATCTTTGTTATCGACGAAACAAGGGAACTCTTAATGGCGAATAATGAGCTGGTCATTTTCCCTGTCACTTCATTTTGCCGACCATATTCGTAATTCTGAAGCAGGTAGTCATTTATGTTATCGGAAAGTACGGAATCCGCTTCCAGCTTGGCAAACGACAAAAGATTTTTGCTTTTACAAGGTAAATGCTGATATTCCTTACAGATGACATTATCGTCTTCAATACAAAAAATAATCTTTTTAATGCCGAATTTCGATTTAGCGATGCAGTCACTGACGAATTTCGCGAACTCATTTAGGTCGGAGTATGCCCCGCCCATGCGCATGTTTCCCGGCAGTTCGAAATTTCGCGGTACACCGAAAGAAGCTCTGCGCCCGCTTTTTACCGGAGTCAGGAATAAAGCATTGCGGGTTGTCTGTATTAAGATGACTTTCATATCGGCCTGCACCACATTTCCTGCTATTTTGACAAAGTATTTAATCATATTATATCAAACTGGCTGATGTACGGCAATAGAAATTCCAGCGAACAAATGCAAAAAAGCGCTGGAAATCTCTTTCCAGCGCTTGCAATTTAAAGATAAAATTAACTCAGCCACGGAGATCACTCTATTTTTTAGTGAAAAAGGTCAAATATGGAGTCAAATTTATGCGATTTTGAATTAAAATCCAAGCATTGTAAATGAAGCCGATAAACAGTACCGCACCGGTCGCATAATAATAAATATATTTATGCATGTTTTGGTTGCTCTTGATTTGGCGGCGCTCCTGAAATGCTTTTTTCTTTTTTCCCTTATCTTTATAAACCCTTAAATTATCAATATTATTCAGTGTTTCAGCTTCCTCACTGTTTGCGTCAACACTGGCAAGAAGTTCAGGAATGAGGAGAATTGCTGAGGTGAAGAATATCATTCCAAAACGCTGGAACAGAAAATGCTGACATGTCATAATGTAAAGCAGTCCGGAGTAAATTGAAAAATTGATCAATACAATATTTTTGGGATCCCGCTGCAAAATATATTTTTTCACAATGAGTATTGTGATGGTGGTAATGACCGGGATCGCCGCAGTGTTCCAGTCACGACCATTCATGTAGTAGAGGCCTCCTTGTGTGGCATAGTACTGATAAGCATATTTGGTGATAAAATTGAAGAACGGCCATGAAAGAGCCATTACGGCTACTGTCAGACATCCGTATATACTGAGAGTCTTCCAATTTACTTTAATATGTGCGATAAAGTAAACGGGAATCATAATCAGCATTGCCTTGTGGAAACAGGCAGCCGCAATGACAATCAGAAGATAGGGTAAGAACCTTTTATCTTTTAGATATTTAATCGCAAACATAAAAACTGCAATTGCAATCGACTGGCGAAGAAAGCTGAGCGAGTTGCCGAAAAAGCCAAAGCTGGCAAAAACGAACATGCCGATCCATGGTTTCGGGGAGTAATGATACAGTAAAAGCGCAGTCAGACCTACGGTAACGATAGAAACAGCCAGCATAAAGATTCGGACATCACCGGTCAACAGAGAAACAAAATAATTCAACAGGCTGTATCCAGGTTCAATCCGATATCCATTGGCATTACTGATTAAAAAAGACCAGCCTCCGTCATGAACCTGTGTAAAGTAGTTTGCGTACTGAACATAGTCAATACCGACTGTATTTGCCCGGATAAAAGACATTACGATCATGACGACCGAAAGAATACCAAGAAAAATAGCATTATTACGTCGGCATACTTTTATTTCGCAGACACATACGCCTAAGACAACAATTAACAGTAGAAGTAAGAAATAAGCTAACATTGCAAACCTGCTTTCATTATAAAGTAAAACTAAAATCATTTTAGATTATATCATTAACAGTAAAAACATACAATGTTTCCCATGGATTTTGTCTTTTGGACTTGTTATTGGATCGTGAATATTGTAAAATGTAAGGAAATATAACAATATAATTTGGAGATAGAAATGATAAAAGAAAATCAAAGATTGCTGAATGCAGTACTTGCTATTTGGGATGCCTGCATTTGCCTTGTGTCAATGATACTGGCATTTACATTCCATTTTCATAATTATCAGGAGGCGCATATTGGCCTCGATTACTATTTACAGCTGATGCTGTACGTGATTCCTGCTTATTTTTTAGTTTACAACTATTTTGACCTGCACGATTCCTTTCGCACTAAGCCCTTGCTTGCCGAGGCTGGTAAAATAATTCAGGCAAATTTTATTGGAATTATTTTCATTTTTGTACTTGTTTTCTTTTTAAAAGAAGTTCAAGTTTCCAGGATGGTCATTATCCTGTTTGGATTTCTGAATTGCGGATTGACCGCGCTGTTTCGTATGATACTCCGTAGATTTCTGAGATATATGAGAGCCAAAGGCTATAACATCAAGCATTTGCTTATGGTTGGCTGGAACGATGTGTCTGCCGAACTCTATGATAAAATTACGTCAAACAGGAACTTAGGATATGATATTATTGGGTATCTCAGTGAGAAGGAAGAGCCGACACCGGGCAGGCAGATTGCTTATTTTGGCAAGTTCAGCTCTTTGTCGGAACGTCTGGAACATAAGGGAATTGATGAAGTCATCATTTCGTTGGATTATGATGAATTTTCTAAGTTGGAGGAGCTCATTGATACCTGTGAAAAATCGGGGGTGAAAGCGAGTCTGCTTCCGTTTTACACAAAATATCTTCCGACAAAGCCCTATATTGATGAAATTGAGGGTATCCCGCTGATTAATATTCGAAAGATTCCTCTCGATAATCTTTTTAATAGTTTCTGCAAGCGCGGTCTTGATATTTTGGCCTCTTTATTTATCTTGATTTTACTTTCTCCACTCTTGATTGTTGCCGTAATTGGGGTAAAGATTTCCTCGCCGGGGCCTGTTATCTACAGGCAAAATCGCGTAGGGATGAACAAACGACCATTTGTTATGTATAAATTTCGCTCAATGAGGGCGAATGGTGATGGGTCAGACATGACAACTTGGGGAACAAAAGACGACAATCGGAGGACAACCTTCGGCACATTCATCCGCAAGTGCAGCATTGATGAACTGCCGCAGCTTTTTAATGTATTAAAAGGGGATATGAGTTTAGTAGGTCCACGGCCGGAACGTCCTTTCTTTGTTGAAAAATTCAAAGAAAATATTCCTCTCTATATGATTAAGCATTTGGTTCGCCCGGGGATTACCGGATGGGCACAGGTAAACGGCTGGCGCGGAGACACTTCGATAGAGGAGCGTATTAAATGTGACATTTACTACATAGAGAATTGGACCTTTTTATTCGATCTCAAGATTTTATTTATGACTGTTTTCAAGGGCGTTGTCAATCAAAGTGAAGAAATATAACAATATGGATGGATAATAAAGCAGGAATCGGAAAAGTATAGGCGATCAATTTTATTATTCATGCATTTTATCATGAAGAGTTTCATCATTTACGTGTCATATTATTAATTGAAAAAACCGAGGAGGAATCTGATTGAAAAAATTTATATCGATTGTGTTAACATTGGCACTTCTTGTCAGTGCAATGCCGGTAGCGGCTTCTGCCGCTACCGCGGCTACGAATGTGCCGGGTATCGTTGACAAGCATGGTGCAAAAACTTATGTGGGTACTGCTGCGGCTTGGGGTGCTGTATGGAATGAAGCTGACTTTACAGACGTAACGGATGATGACGTTATCTATACCGGTAATTTAACGATTAAATGCGGTGAAATGAAAGATGTTACGATTAAAGGAGACAACTCAAAACTTATTGTTACCACTGGGACGATGAATGATATCGTTTGTGCCGGAACGGCAGAAATTTCGGGCGGAACAATCAATTCAATCCAATCAACGGATGATGTAACGCTGAAGGGCGGAACCATCAAATACAATGTTGAGAGTGATTCGCTGGTTACAATTAACGGCAAAACGACCGTCGGGGGGTCTGTCATTGCGAATGATATTGTATCAAGTGGAAGTACAGGAGCAACGATATCAGATTCAATATTAGGGCACCGTTCAGTTAGCCTGACGGGAAATTCCCTTAAGGTGCCGGAAATCAAGGGTGATGGTACAGCGGAACTCGATCTTAAAAATTTCGATGGTAAACTTCCTAAATTAACCGACATTGACACGATTTTGGAAGACGGGAGCAGTTCGGTAACTGCAAACGGCAGAATTCCCGCGGGTACTTTAACGATTCAGAGCAAAGGAGAATTCAACACGACTTCCCTGCTCGAGCTTGATTACCTGGCAGGGCCGGGGACGTTGTCGTTTGACGCAGGGGAGCTGCTCATTCACAAATCGATATCATCGAAGCCGTTGTTTGTTTTTAATAATCCGGTTGGAGATGGAACCGATGTCTTCAAAGCAGATGAGAATGCGGTAAATGAGGATGACGTACTCCTGTATGATTATGATCTTGAAAAGAGAACATCCGGTGATTATGACGTATTTGAATTAAAGAGCAACCTTACGGAAGGCATTACATTTAGTACATCTGAAGTGACCGTGTACAGTAAAACACCGGTCACCATAAAAGCAAAAGTGAGACTGGATTTTTCATATTTTGTGACCGTGACTTACACATCATCTGAGC
>DBTI01000242.1 GCA_002306975.1 Ruminococcaceae bacterium UBA1320 | reverse complement strand
CAGCGGTTTTTTTTAGAGATTTTATAGGCCGCCGTTAATCCCGCCGGGCCTGCTCCGATAATGATTGCGCATGGCTTTTTGTCCATAGATTTTCTCCTTAAAATAAAACCGTTTTAGGTCTTATTGCAATTTTAAACAAAAACGGAAAAGCAGGATGTTATCTTCACTGCCGAAACGTATGACCTCCGGCAGGGGAGACAGCAAAACCATTCCGTTTTAATTTTGTAATTGCTATAATTTTAATCATATCAAAAAAGATTAAATATTCTTTGTAGCAATTATTAACTATTTTAAAACAATTAAGTAAAAAAGTCCATTTGAACAAGACTTTGTTACACTTGTTAACATAAATATTTTTTACGATTAATTATAATTTATTTATAAACTAATCCGATATATAATACGGAATAATATTTATATTTGGAAGTGACAGCTATGCAAATCAGCTCTATCGGCAGCGTGGCACAGCAGCATTTTGCCAAACAAAAAATATACAGCGTTGATTCTGTTGTAAAAAAACTGGTTGAAAGTAAGGATACACAGCAGAAATTAACCGAACTACAGGAAACTCAGGAGAAGAAGGTTTATACCGACCTCGACAAAAAGTCGCAAACGGAAGTTTTGCAGGTGCTGGATACGGACTGCCTTGACAAGACCGACAGCGAACTTTATAAAATACGCGACCTCGCAGGGTACGCGACAGATCAAACCATAAGCAAAGGTGACCGTGAAAAAATTCAGGAACAGCTCAGTGAATATCTCAATGACATCAACGATACCGGCAAATATGAGAATGAACGGCTGGAAGCAAAGGAAAAAGCCGACGCCGGCGTGGCGGATGCGGCAGTAAACGCAGACGCGGCAGATGACGTCTCTGCCGGGAACGAAACGGCTCCCGTCGTGCCGAAGCTCAGTTGGGCGGAAGAACTTGGCATATACGATGGTCTGAGTGTTGCGACGTCGAACGACGCTAAAAACTCCTTAACGCTCACCGACGCGGCGATACAAAAGGTAGAAAAGGAAATCGACGATCTTACATACACAGTGACAAAAAAAGATAAAATTTCGGCGGCTGATCCCTCCGGCTCCGGCAGCATTGACAATGAGAAATCGGCAAAAGAGTTTTTAAAACTTGTAAAAACCACAATGTTAACCGATTCAAAACAGGCGGTACTGTCGCAGGTTACAGGTATTTCACCCAAAGACACCTTATCTGTTTTATCTGAAAAGCCAGCCGGCAGCGCGCAATTTGAACAAGATAGTCCCAAGCAAACCGATTCAACCGAAAGCAAACAAACGCAACGCCAAACAAAAGATACAACAAACTAAGAAAGACCGGGAACCGCAGTTAAAGCATGCGGTTTCCGGTCTTTCTATTTCATAGTAATATCAGTATTTCTACTTCCCAGCCCACGCGGCGCGTCCTTCTTTAAATATATTGCCACCCTCCGCGTCGATTGCGACAAAGAGCGGAAAATCTTTAAAGGTCAGCCGTTTAACCGATTCACAACCGAGGTCTTCAAAAGCGATAACCTCACAGGATGTAATGCAGCGGCAGGCAAGCGCCCCCGCACCGCCCAACGCGCAAAGGTACACTGCGCCGTTTGCCTTGATGGCTTCGCAGACCGCTTCGCTGCGCCCGCCCTTGCCGATCATTGCGGCGAGCCCTGCGTCAAGCAGCGCGGGTGTGAAAATATCCATGCGCGACGAGGTAGTCGGCCCGCATGAGCCTATGCAGAGATTATCCGGCGCCTGCGTAGGCCCGGCATAATAAATAGCCGCTCCGTCAATATCAAATGGAAGCGGCGCTCCCTGCGCCATAAGCTGCTGGATGCGCTTGTGCGCCGCGTCACGCGAGGTATAAACTGTGCCCGAAAGTAAAATGCGGCTGCCTGCCCTCAGCTCACGCGCGCGGTTTTTTAGTTCGGCTGTGTCAACTTTTATCGGTTGTAGCGCCAAAGTGATATCCCCTTTATGTAATACTAATCCCGATAAGAAATGTAGCGAAGAAATCTTCGAAAAAAGTCATATATTCAACCTTTTTCTGAAAATTTCTTCTATATTTCTAATCCAGATAAGTATAAGTAAAAAATCAGTCTGATTTTTTACAGCAGTCGCCGCTGAAATCGAATTTTACCGCTGCTGCCTCTTTGCGTGCTTCTTCTTCCGGCTCCGGAATTGTTTCTTTCTCTTGCGGCTTGAATGCGCCGGTAAATTTATTTAAAACATCCTCGGCGTCATTCTGCATGGAAGTAAAAACCGAATCCAATGTTTCAAAAAACTCTGTGGTTTCCGCTCTTGAATCTGTCACCCGTTTTTTATAGTCGGATGCGCTGTTCAGCAACACGTCAAGCTTTTCCTGCGCCTCGGCATTTATTTCCTTTATATGTTCAATTGCCTGAGCGGTAAGGTTCTCTGCCTCTTCACTGGCTTTTGCTATTATATTTCCGGCGTCGACGTTTGCCGAAGTGACGATCTTGTCGGCAGTCTGCTGTGCTTCCAGCATTGCTCTGCCTATCTGATCCTCTGTTTTATCAATAAGGTTTAATTTATCCTCAAGCATCTTTGCGCGAGCTTCCGCTTCCGCTTGCCTTGCCTGTGCCTCATTTGCCTTGCGGGCAAGCTCGCATGCTTCTTCTTTAAGCTTTACTGTTTCGGCGTCACGGCGCTCAATTTCTTCTTCCAGACCGATTTTTACTCTTGCAGCCTCAACTCTCGATTCCTGTGAGCTTTGGATAAGCTGGGCGCATTTATTCTTTTCAGCTTCAAGCTGATTTTCAAGCTCGGCGACACGCTCTGAAAGCTGTGCGCTGCGCTGTGTTTCATTTTTTAATCCTGTGTCAAGGCTGTCAACTCTCGATGCAAGATCCTTTTCGCGTTCTTTAAACTGCGCGTCCTGCTTGTCTATAAAAGCCAGCACATCGCTCTTGTTGAACCCGCCCATAACAGTGGTTTTAAAAACCGCTTCATTCATACCGCTCATCCCCCTGATTTTGTAATAAAAAAACAAGCTGTCTGCCATTTGTTATGGCAGCTCTGTGCCTTTGACTTTATTTGCCGCGCAATAAACACACGCATATATATTATATCAACACCCGCGGTCAATTACAATACAAGCGGTTCATCCGCCTTTTCAATAGTTTAGCCCGTCTTCTCACGTAATTTGTCAATCCTTCCAAAGCTGAATTATCCCGCTGTCATGCATGTGTTTTAATAATATGACGGTTATAGGCAGCAATATCATTCCCGCCACTCCAAGCGCTTTTAATCCTATAATAATAGCCGCGAGGGTTACGAGAGGGTGAAGCCCGATATGGCTTCCCACAATTTTGGGTTCAAGGATATTTCGCACAACCGTTATTATCGCGTAAACAAGTAAAAGACCGGCTCCAAGATAAATCTTGCCCAAAAGCAGTTCGATCACAGCCCACGGTATGATTATTGTTCCGGTTCCAAGCACAGGTAAAATATCTACGAGGGATATCACCGCTCCTATTGCCACAGGGTTGGGCACGTGAAGCAAAAAAAGCCCGATAGTCAGCTCACAAAAGGTAATAAACATGATAGTAAGATAAGCGCGCATAAGCCGAAAAACGGTTGTGAGGAAAAAGCTCTTGATCTCACTCGCCGTTTCATGGTATCTTTTGGGGATACACCGCTTTAAAAATTCTTTTACGTGGGAATAATCCGCGGCAATAAAACATGCGGCAATGATTGCAATAATTATATTCAAAATAAACGAGGGCAATGACGAAACCGCCGAGTGCAAAAACGCCGCCGCGGCTTGCGGAAGCTCGGAAATTCTTAAGAGCTGCGCCGATATGCCATAAAGCGATGTGTCTATTTTTAATCCTGTTCGCAGCTGAACATCGTGCAGAACCGGTGCGATCCACAGCGAAAACCGGTTAAGCGCCTGCGCCAGTTTTTCGACAACAGCGGGAATATTGTCAGACGCGATGTATAATTCACTGATAAGCTTTGAAATGACAAGGGCTACTAAAACGGCGACAATTGCAACAAGGATGAGAACGGCGGCTATGGAGCAGGCTTTTATATTCGCGCCATGTTTTTTGTGGCAATACCGTGCGATAGGCTGAACCGCCGCGGCAATTATAAATCCGATTACAAACGGCATGACCCAGTTTAAAAGGTATTTAAACACCAAATAGGCTATTACTATGATAAGCGCAACATAAACACAGTTTATTATAAATTTCAATTTTCTATCGCCGCTGATATTTGCCATTCGCACCTCCGGTTATTGAAAAAGCTTTCTTATATATTGCAACCTTAGATAGAAAGGGGAAAGTGGGATTTTATCTCCCCCTCATCCGTCAGGGAAAGCAACAAAATTATCCCACTTTGATCTTGTTGTTTCTATAGGAAAAGATTGTATATTCTCTACGGTATATATTTTTAACGGTTTGTTCGGATTTAGCCTAACAACGGCAGTCAAATTGCACAAGTTTTTTTCAAACCGGATAAACGAGCGAGGCGGCGATATTCCAAGAAAACAGTAGTATTTGAAAGTTTATGCACTGTTATGAGGGGTATTCGGCGGTTGATACCGCGGTTGCCGCTGTGGTATAGTGTATTCATACAAAGTACACCAGTATTTGCAGCGTGGACGGGTGAACGGGCATTCGCCCGTTCACCTTGGAAAAACCACGGGATTGTTTTGCGAGTGTTTTTTTCTTGTTTACGTGCTTTTTCTGGTATGCGTTTCTTTGTGGGATCTTTAGTTTCGAACGGGCATTCGCCCGTTCACCTTGGAAAAACCACGGGATTGTTTTGCGAGTGTTTTTTTCTTGTTTGCGTGCTTTTTCAGGTATGTGTTTCTTTGTGGGATCTTTAGTTTCGAATGGGCATTCGCCCGTTCACCTTGGAAAAACCACGGGATTGTTTTGTGAACGTTTTTTTCTTGTTTACGTGCTTTTTCTGGTATGTGATTCTTTGAAGGAATACCCTGACACACAGTTAACGAAAAAGCAGAAATCAGAATAATGTTCTTTTCAATTATAATAAGATAAGTATGAAAAAATTACTGTCTCACAGGACTACCTGGGGGGATTTAAATGAATTCATCACCTCATTACCTTCTTGTTGAAAGCGAAGTTTTGCCGGAAGTGTTTTTAAAGGTCATTGAGGCAAAGCAGCTACTTGTCACCGGTCAGGTGCATTCAGTCAACGAGGCCGCTCGCATCGCGGGTCTTTCAAGAAGCGCCTATTACAAATACAAAGACAGCGTTCACCCTTATAACAAAGAAGCCGGGGGTTACATAATAACGCTGCACGCAATGCTGCGCGACGAGCCTGGTGTGCTGTCGAAGCTCACCGGTCTTTTATATAAAGAAAGCGCTAATATCATGACAATCAATCAAAATATTCCTGTCGGGGGCATAGCTCCTGTCACAGTCACCGCCCGTGCCGACGGAATGCGCCTCTCGCTCTGCGATTTGCTTGACCGCATACGCGAGCTTGACGGTGTAAACAGTATTGAGGTTATTTCCGGCCTATAACTTATGAGATTAATTCGGCTTCCTTTCCGCCGCGACGTCTGGAAGTCTTCATTTGTTTTTCGCAGCGCGGCAGAAGGAGGATACTGTTCATGGTTTATATTGCAGTATTAGGTCATGGTGTTGTTGGTTCCGGTGTTCTTGAAGTATTCTATAAGAACAACAAGAGCATTTTGTCCAAAGCCGGAATAGACATGGATATCAAATACATACTCGATTTGAGGGATTTTCCGGAACTGCCTTATGCCGAAAAATTTGTCAAATCCTTTGATCCGATTATAAACGACCCTGAGGTTAAGATTGTTGTCGAGGTTATGGGCGGTCTTGATCCGTCCTATGACTATGTCAAACGCTGCCTTCTTTCCGGAAAAAGCGTCGTAACCTCAAACAAAGCGCTTGTCGCGGCATATGGCGCGGAACTTCTCGAAATCGCCAAGAACAACAATGCCAATTTCCTGTTTGAAGCAAGCGTCGGCGGCGGCATCCCCATTCTCCGCCCTATCAGCCAGTGCCTTGCCGCAAATGAAATAAGAGAAATCTCGGGCATTCTCAACGGAACCACAAACTTCATATTAACAAAAATGATCTCGGAGGGAATGGCATTCGACGAGGCTCTTGCCCTCGCGCAAAAGCTTGGCTATGCCGAGCGCAATCCGGCTGCGGATGTTGAAGGCATGGACGCTTGCCGAAAAATCTGCATTCTTGCCTCTCTTGCGTTTGGCAGACACGTTTACCCCGAAGATGTCCACACAGAGGGCATCACAAGCCTTACGCTTCAGGATGTTAAATACGCCTCGGCCTGGGGCGGTGTGATAAAGCTCATCGGCCGTGTCCGCAAACTTGACGACGGGCATATCGCTGCGATCGTCTGCCCCGCTTTTATAGAAAAATCAAGCCAGCTTGCCGGCATCGACGATGTGTTCAACGGCATCATGGTTCGCGGCGACGCTATCGGAGACGTTGTTTTTTATGGCCGCGGCGCGGGCAAGCTGCCGACAGCAAGTGCGGTTGTCGCTGATATAATCGACGAGGCAAAGCACCTCGGAGCACGCAAATATGTCTATTGGCTGCCCGCCGAAGACGGCTATGTCTGCGATTATCTCAAGGCATCGTCTGTTTTCTTTGTGCGTGTGGGAACTCAAGACAAAGCGGCTGCTTTAAAATCCGCAGACAGCCTTTTCGGCAAGGTAACGGAAGTTGTCTGCCCCGATATGCCCAAAAACGAGGCTGCATTCATCACGCCCGAGCTGCCCGAAGGTGAGCTTGAACGTGCGCTCGCGTCACTTTCCTCACTAGATTTCAGCATAATATCAAAAATCAGGGTTTTATCCGACCTCTAAATTTCGATAGCGATTTAATTCTTAAAGGGGAAACACGAAAAACAATTCCTCTTTATTTCTCATATTGCTGTAATTACAAAAAGGGAGATTTCCGTCATGATTAAGATACAGGTTCCCGCCACAAGCGCCAATCTCGGCTCGGGCTTTGACTCACTCGGGATCGCGCTCAAGCTCTACAACAGCGTGTTGATGGAGGAATGTGACGGGGCGGATATAACAACAAGCGACGGCTCGATTGTGCCGACAGATGAAAAGAACCTTATCTATACCAGCGCAAAATTTCTGTTTGAGCTCTGCGGGCGTCAGTTCCACGGACTAAAGCTCGTACAGGGAAATAATATACCAATGACACGCGGTCTTGGCAGCAGCTCGGCGTGTATCGTCGCGGGTCTTGTAGGCGCAAACGCGCTTTTGAAAAACCCGCTCTCAAAAGACGACCTTGTCAATCTTGCTGCAAGGCTTGAAGGGCACCCCGACAACTCCACGCCGGCGATTCTGGGGGGTCTTGTAACCGCTGTTTTTGACGGCAACCGTGTTTACAGTGTAAAAGTCCCTATTTCAGGGCGGCTTAAATTTGCCGCGTTTATTCCTGATTTTGAGCTTAAAACAGAAGTCGCGCGCGCCGCTCTTCCTGAACAGATCGCTCACAAAGACGCGGTCTATAATCTTTCGCGCGCGGCGTTGATGACAGCTTCGCTTTTTTCAGGCAGGCTTGATAATCTCCGCGTCGCCGCCGGAGACAGGCTGCACCAGCCCTACCGCCTCAAATTTATTAAGGGCGCGCAGGATATTTTTGAGCTTGCTTACAAATACGGCGCCTATGCCTCTTTCATCTCCGGCGCCGGCCCGACACTGATGGCTATGGTCAATGTTACCGACATCGGATTCACCGACCGTGTTAAAGAGGAGCTTTCCGCGTCGTTCCCCAACTGGCGTATGTCCATGCTTGACTGCGACGAGGAAGGCGCAACCGTTCTGGATGCGGAATAAACTATATACATCACAATAGCTTTTTTGTATATAAAACTACCGAATAGCTTTATTGTGTTTTATATAAGACTATTACATAACAACAAGAAATGCTGATTACTTAGCCGCAATGACCAGGTAATCAATAGTTCCTTATAATTTTTGCCGCTTTCGGCGGTTTGGAGGTTTTTTATGAGTCTAATTGTACAGAAATTCGGCGGCACCTCGGTCGCGAACACAGAGCGTGTTCAAAACGTTGCGAGAATTGTCACCGAGACCTACAAAAAAGGCAACAGCGTCGTTGTTATCGTATCGGCGCAGGGTGACACCACCGATGACTTAATTGAAAAAGCAGCCGAAATAAACCCTTGCGCTTCAAAACGCGAGATGGATATGCTGCTCTCTACAGGTGAGCAAATCTCAATGTCGTTGCTTGCCATGGCGATCCAGAAGCTCGGGTTCCCCGTCATCTCGCTGACAGGCTGGCAGGCGGGCATGAAAACAGATTCCGCCTATGGCAGCGCGCGTATCCACGAGATTAAAACCGAAAGGCTCGAAGCAGAGCTTGACAAGGGAAAAATCGTCATCATCGCAGGATTTCAGGGTATCAACAAATATGACGACATCACAACGCTTGGGCGCGGCGGCTCTGATACAACCGCGGTGGCGTTTGCCGCTTCCCTAAAAGCCGACCTCTGCCAGATCTACACAGATGTTGACGGCGTTTACACCGCCGACCCACGCATTGTCGCCGACGCCGTAAAGCTCGACGAGATCAGCTATGATGAGATGCTTGAGCTTGCTTCTTTGGGCGCTCAGGTTTTGCATAACCGTTCAGTTGAAATGGCAAAAAGGTACAACGTCAATCTCGAAGTCTGTTCGAGTTTTAAAGATGTTCCGGGAACCAAAGTCAAGGAGGTTGTTAGTGTGGAAAAAATGCTGGTAAGAGGGGTAACTCGTGACAATGATGTTGCCCGTATCTCCATAATCGGTCTGCCCGACGAGCCGGGTATTGCTTTTAGAATATTCTCTCTGCTCGCTCAAAAGCGTATCAATATCGACATCATTCTTCAGTCAATCGGCCGTGACGGCACAAAGGATCTGAGCTTCACCGTTTCAAATCAGCATCTCGAAGCGGCTCTCAGTGTTCTTAACGAAAACCTTGTTTCATTCAAGGGCAAATCAATTAATTATGATGACAAAATTTCAAAGGTCTCAATTGTCGGCGCAGGGATGGAATCAAACTCCGGCGTCGCGGCGAAAATGTTTGAGGCTCTTTTTGAAGCCAACATCAACATTCAGATGATTTCAACAAGCGAAATTAAAATTTCCGTACTTATTGACGGCAGTGACGCGGAAAGAGCCGTTAAGGTTCTTCACGCATGCTTCAAGCCGGAAATCTAAATATAATACAGGCATAATTTCTCAGATTTGTGCGATATAATAAATAAACACCCCTGCGGATATTCCTCCGCGGGGGTGTGTCGCAATAATTGCAATATAGATGGAGGCAGGCAGTATAGATGTCAAAGCTTAAAAATTCAGACCTAATCGCCGTTATCTGCCTTCTTGTTATTTCACTTCTTGCCGAGGTATTTGTTTTTAATTTCAGATATTTTGAGGAGCTTGCCGCACGC
Source organism: Ruminococcaceae bacterium UBA1320 (assembly GCA_002306975.1). GTDB lineage: Bacteria > Bacillota > Clostridia > Oscillospirales > Ethanoligenentaceae > Ruminiclostridium_D. Next base: position 9,600 of record DBTI01000242.1, on the reverse strand, counting down.
GCGCCCCACATGACTGTAAAAGCGTCGGATTTTACCGGAACCAAGGATTGCGTTCTTGGTGAGAACGGGCTGATGGTTGCGCAAAATTCAATGTTTATCATTGGCAACCCCGGCATTCAGGTCAATTCACTGAAATTTAACACAAATTCTGGAACGTCATTCACCGTCGATGTAACTTTTAAAGACGAAAACTCTTCAAAAAGCGAGATAAACGCGGGAAGCTGGACGGTCGACCCCTCCGTTACCGGCTCCGACCACATACGCTTTATAACTTCAGGCAAGTGCAGTCAAATTACATTTTATGTTTCTTCCGCATTGAGTTCGCCTGAAATCACATCAGTTGAGCTCAACAGCCCATACTTTCAATTTCGGTTTGCGCGGCTTGCTTTGCTGTTTTTTATCCTTTTGTTCATCTATCTCGTTCGGCGTAAAAAATTATGGGACAGGCATTTCGACCTTTCAAACTCAGGGCATCGTGATGTGCTGTTTTTCATATTTTTTGCAGCGGCTTTGCTGTCGGTCACGCTTTGTTTTCTTTATGGCAGCACTCAAACCTTTTCTGCCGACATGGAAAACGACGGCGACTGTTACCGGCTTTTGACCGAAGCCTTCAGTCATGGCAGCCTAAGCTTTTTAGGGGCCCCGCCCGAGGCATTAAAGCTTCTTTCAAACCCCTATGACAACAGCGCGAGAAATTTCTCATACATCTTTGACAGCGCCTATTTTAACGGGCACTACTATTGCTATTTCGGCATAACGCCGATAATCACGCTGCTGCTGCCGTTCAAGCTGCTGACCGGGCTTTACATGCCCACATCGTTTGCCTGCCTTATTTTTATGCTTATCCTGCTATTTGCATTAACGCTGCTCTATTGTAAAATCACCGAAAGATGGTTCCCCCACATCGGGTTCATGCCGTTTATCTGCGGCGCGGCTGCCGTATTGTTCGGCTCTAATCTTTTCTGGCTTATCGCGCGGCCGATGTTTTACGAGCTTGCGGTACTGTGCGCGCTGTGTTTTCTTCTCTTGGGGCTTTTGCTTCTTATGCGGGCGCAAAACGCCAAGCACCCGGTTTTGACGCTCTGCTTTTCAGGATTATGCTTTGCGCTTATGGTTGCTGCGCGCCCGACGTTTTTATTCTACCTTGCGTCCGCGCTTCCGTTCATTTTGCCGCTTATCATAAAAAAAGACGGCAAATATCGTTTGCAGGGAAAAAACGCAGCCGCATTTTTCGCACCGCTCGCGGTTTTTGCAGTCATTCTTATGGCTTATAACTTCGCAAGGTTTGGCTCACCGTTTAATTTCGGGCAGCAATATCAGCTGACGGTCAGCGACGTACGTTTTAATAAGGTGACTGATTTTGCCGCAATTCCGGGCGGGATATACCATTACTTCTTTGCACCGCTCGGCGTTGACCTTACCTATCCGTTTTTTCATATTATAGGGACTGATCCCACAACCTCATCTGGCTTTTACTATAATCAGCCGATGGCCGGGGTTTTCAATTTTCCGCTGCTGCTTATCCTCTTTGCCTCGGTTTATATTATAAAACGCATACCGAAAAAGCGGATTGATTTAAAGCATTTCGCGGCGATACTTTTGATTGCGTCACTTGTGATCACCTATCTTGATATCACGCTCGCGGGTGTCCTTGAGCGCTATCTGCTTGACATTATGCCGATGCTCACCCTTGTTTCAATCATTCTGTGGTTTGAATTGATTGAGCATTTCCGGCAAAAGGGCGCGGCTGGGCCGGTTGCAAAGCTGTTTTGCGTTATTTGCATGGTTACCGCGGTAATCTCGACACTTTGCAGTGCGGTTGGGGAGTATGGCATACAGCTTCAAAACAATCCTCAGATTTATCAAAAGCTTGCCGCCATGTTCGAATTTTGGCGTTAGCGGATAAAAGTCAAGGCTTACGGGGGAAAATTCCCCGCAAGCCTTGACTTTTATCACGAAACCTATTATAACCACGAGCTTATTTGAGCGAATCAATTTCCATATTAGCACAGGCGTTCAGCTCGAGCCCCGCCGTGTTGCCCGCAAGATATTCATAATAGCCCTGACAGCCGACCATTGCGCCATTGTCGCCGCAGAGTGATAAGGGCGGCATGTATAAGCTGTAGCCGGGCTGCGCGCAGTCTGCGCCAAGCCGTTCACGCAAGCCGGAGTTCGCGGCGACACCACCCGCAACCGCTATTTTTTTATATCCGGTACGTTCCGCCGCCAGCATCAGCCTTGCCGCAAGCATATCGACAACCGCCTGCTGAAAAGAGGCGGCGACATCGTTTTTGTTTATTTCCATGCCCTTTTGTTCGGCGTTGTGCACATAGTTTATTACGGCGGTTTTGAGACCGGAAAAGCTGAAATCAAAAGGTGAGCCGTCAACCTTCGGGCGGGGGAACACAACAGCCGCCGCGTTGCCTTCGTGCGCCGCCTTGTCTATAAAGACACCACCGGGGTAAGGGAAGCCGAGCGATCTTGCCGCCTTGTCAAACGCCTCGCCCGCCGCGTCGTCACGCGTGCGCCCGAGCACACAAAAATCGGTATGAGAACGCACCTCAACAATATGGCTGTGACCGCCCGACGCGACAAGGCACAAAAACGGCGGTTCAAGCTCCTTGTGAGCGATATAGTTTGCCGCAATGTGAGAGCGCAGGTGGTGAACAGGAACAAGCGGTACATCAAGCGACATGGCAAGCCCTTTTGCAAAGTTTACGCCGACAAGAAGAGCGCCAATAAGCCCCGGGGCATAGGTTACCGCCACGGCGTCGATGTCTTTGAATCCGCAGCCCGCTGTTTCAAGCGCTTCTTTTGTTATCGCCGAAATAACCTCGGCGTGCTTGCGCGAGGCAATCTCCGGCACAACGCCGCCATAAAGGCGGTGGATCGCAATCTGTGAGGACACAATATTGGATTTTACGTCACGGCCGTCGACGACGACCGCGGCGGCGGTTTCGTCGCAGGAGGATTCAAAAGCAAGAATTTTCACGGTGACACTCCCTTTGGGGTTTTATATTTCATTTTTATTTTAGTTTTACCTCTAAACAAAATTTTTCTGATTTCTATTTTGTAGTTCACGCCGTAGTGGGTTAATTTTGTTTAAAAAGAACATTCTTCAAATAACCTTTTTGTCGCTAACGCGGCGACTGGCGGTTCCTTTTTGTGCGGACAAAAAGAAACCGAAAAACCGCAAGGGGTCTTAACCCCTTGACCCCGCGCACAGAAAACGCGCCGACCTAAGGTACGGCGGTGAAGCAAGTGGCTTTGAAGAACCAGTTTTCTCAAAACGGCGATGAACTCCCGCGCAAACTTGAAAAAGCCATCTAATAAAGACATCTTAGAGGTTTATAAAGCACACATCGCCGTTTTGACCCCGCATAAAGCGGGGTCGCAAACTACATTTAAGTACCTTGCCGCTACCCGCCGTCCCCCCGACGGTCAGCGCTGCAAGGTGACAATGGGAAGAATATAATAAGCACAAAAGAGCCACAGAAGACATAATCAGATAAACTCTACATTATAGCCATGCAACCGCGGAGGGCACGAAAGCCTCGGACAAGAATGGGAAGAGCACGGAGGGAACCGAAAACAAAACGGCGAAGCCTTTTGCTTTCGGCAAAATGGCTTTGATTGTTTGAGCATAACGTGAGTTTCAAAGCCATTTTGCCGAAAGGTCTGAAAGTAGAGCGGTAACAAACTTGTTCGTGACCGGAGTCGGTGCCCTCCCACAGGGTTGAGGGGCGGCAGCCCCCACGGTTTTTTAGTTCCTTTTTTGGCGGCAAAAAAGGAACCGCCTGCCACGGCGTGAGTGGCAAAGAGGTCTTTTGAAGAATGCTGTTTTAAACCAACATTAAAAGCATATGCAAATTGTAGAATGAGCAACAAAGAGGGTATTTGAAGAATGTGCATTTAAACAAAATAGAATTTTTTTAAATACCATATCACGAGTAACAAAGTGGAAATTTTAAGAATGCTCTTTTAAATAAGCCTTATTGATTTGTTCAAATATAAAAGAAAAAATCACGAAACCCTGTTTGTTGTTATTATACCATATTAACACAGAAAAAGAGAGCCAACCGGCTCTCTTTTTCAAATTGAACTCTTTAAATCAAAGGATAGGTTTTAAAGCAGTATGCAGATCAACCCGCCGCACCCCTCGTTAATAATACGTTCAAGTGTCTCTTGAAGCTTCTCTCTCGCGTCAACCGGCATGCGGTAAAGCTTGTTGTGCAGCTCCTCTGTGACAAGCTCGTGCAGCGATTTGCCAAAGATGTTGGAATCCCATATCTTTTCGGGGTTGCTTTCAAATTCGCTGAGAAGATAGCTCACAAGCTCCTCTGACTGCTTTTCCGAGCCGACAAGGGGATTGACCTCTGTAACAACGCGGCATTTGAGCATATGTATCGACTCGCTGCTCGCTTCAAGACGCACGCCAAAGCGGCCGCCCTGCTTGACAATTTCCGGCTCTTCAAGCTTCAACTCATCAATTGTCGGCATCACGATACCATAGCCTGTCGCTTCAACTTCTTGAAGTGCGCCTTTAACCTTGTCGTATTCCTTTTTCATCTTGGCAAGGCTCATCATAAGCTCGATCAGATCGCCCTCGCCTGTAATCTTAAAGCCTGTCGTTTCGCCGAGTACCTGATAGAAAAGCCCCGGTACGACACTGACCGTCATTGTTGCCGTGCCGCTCCCAAGCTCCACGCCTGTGACTGCGACATTCGTAACGTTCTCATTCTGAGAAACACCCTTGACGGCGCTTCTGACCTCGCGGATTTTCGATATATCCTTTGCCGAATCCTTGATGCAGGAATAAAGCGAAGAATGCAGCCAATGGTCGGTGCCAAGCGCGGCGATCCAATCAGGCAGATCGACGCCAATCTCTTTTACCGGGAACTCGAAAAGCACTGTTTCGATAATGCTCTTAATCTCGTTTTCGCCAAGCTCCACGCAGTTAACCGGCATTACGGGAACATTGTATTTTTTCTCCATCTCGGCCTGAAGTGAGTGTGCGGCGTCGGAATCCGGACGGGTGCAGTTGAGGAGAATTACAAACGGCTTGTTGATTTCTTTAAGCTCGTCAATAACGCGTTCCTCAGCCTCGGCATATTCCTCTCGCGGGATTTCGCCTATGCTGCCATCCGTTGTGACGACAAGTCCGATTGTGGAATGCTCGGTGATAACCTTGCGCGTACCGATTTCCGCCGCCATGTTGAAAGGAATCTCCTTGTCATACCACGGCGTCATGACCATGCGCGGGTTGTCGTTTTCGATATAGCCAAGCGCGCTGGGAACGATATAACCGACACAGTCAATCATGCGCACGCGAAAAGCGGCGTTGTCGGCAAGCTTTATCTCAACCGCCTCGTTTGGAATAAACTTCGGCTCGGTTGTCATTATCGTGCGGCCCGTTGCGCTTTGCGGCAGCTCGTCGATTGCGCGCTCCTTTTTATAGCTGTTGTCTATATTGGGGAGCACAAGATTTTCCATGAACCGTTTTATAAAAGTCGATTTACCCGTGCGCACCGGGCCCACAACTCCGATGTAAATGTCACCATCGGTACGCTGTGCAATATCTTGATAGATGCTGCGGCTGTCCATACCTTTTTCCTCCTTAAATCAAGTAGTTTGTCGGCGCTTTTTCACGCCATGGATTTAACATCCCCTGGAGCAGTGCTTTTTGGGTATGAGCAGCATTGAACGCTCGGGCAGGCAATCTGTCTCAAGATTGTTTTCGCGCCTTATCGCGTCCATAGAGGTGCTGTAGCGCTTTGCAATATCCCATAAGCATTCGCCCTTGTCGGCGAAATATAAAGTTAACGTTTTTTTTCGGCACTCTCTTGGTCTTGATTCGTCAAGGCTTATATCCGAGACAAGATTTTCATTGTTCACGACAAAAACAAGAGCTGTAACCGCGCAATCCACGCGGACATCTATTCCGCTCGGGGCAAGGCTGAAAGATGACGCCACGACATTGACGTCCGGGTCACAACGCATATTCTCACAAGCCGTGGAAAGCTGTTCGGTAATCTTGAAAGGAACAGGCTTTTCAATACAGACAGGCCCGCCCTGCATGTCGGCGCCCATCGCCGAAACCATCATCTCGCCGCTTATCATAAGATTTTTGCCTTCCGCCTTTGCGATTGCAGATTCCACCCTAACTGTACAATCGGTTACCGCCGAAATCCCGTCGCCCGGCGCCTCAACTGAAAGTCTCACCGATTCGCTTGTACGGATAACGTCGCTGATGTGCTCAAGAGCAACCTGCTTTGTTTGAATGCCCATCTCAAACACCGGGCTGTATGCGTCGGCGACAGCGGTAAAATCCTGCATGCGGCGGGCGCTCGCCTGCGCGTTTAAGGTTATATCCACCATCATCATGCGGTTTTCACCATCGCCGTCGGCCGATGCTTCCACTTTTACGTTTGTAACAAAGAAGCTGACGGTGCAGATGCTTTCCTCGTCAACACCCTCAAGGTCTAAAATCTGGCTTATGGGGATGGAATGATCCATCACTTCTAGCTTCGCGTCGCTTATATCCGGCGAATAAAGTGTGTGCAGCATAAGCTCGCCCTTTGCGATTATTTTGTTGCTGATTACCTTGAAATCCTGGACTGTCGCGGTTGCGTCACTGCGGATAATCGACGCTATTGCCGGTTTGCCATAGCCCACTTCAAGCTCTTCTTCAACCTTAAACGGTCTTTCGCACGCGCCGATCATGCTGCTCACCTTCATCGGGCGGCTTAAGAGCTCGACCTTGTCGTCTTCACAATCTGAAATAAACTCCTCGTCCCTGCGGCTCCAAACCTTTGCGTTAATGGATACGGAAGCCTTGATCTGCATGCGCCGGGGGCCAATTGGACGGCAGTTCACGTAGTCCACTTTTACCTTTACGCGCGCCATATCCTCGTGGCTGGCGCCGCTTATTTCAAAGGTATGGGCAAACGCGCTCTCATAGCTGAAACACCGGATGGCACATGAATTATCGGGCACGTAGATGATTTTGACGCACAGATTCCCCGCGACAACAAGACGGTCTGTTTCAAGCGTTTTGGTGTCTACCATCGCGCAGGCTTCCGTCTTTAAAATCCGGGCTATGTCCGGGCAGTAATCGGGCAGAAGCACATCGCTTTCCACCGGATGGTCGGCGGTGTTATCGAACACCGGCTCGTTTATCCGAACAGTATCACGCTTTACTGATAAATCCATAACTCCCTCTCCCTTTTCTGTTATACCGCGGAAGGATTATACAAATTCCTTATGAAAGTTGGAATTTAGTATCACGCCTTAACCTTACGGTGCGAACCTGAACTGGCGCAATCCTTTGTTTTTCGCATCAATTGGCGTGTCCTTGACGCCGGCTCGTTCCATATCGGCGGTATCGCAATATAAATATATTGAGGTTTGTTCGCTTATATGCAAAAAAAATTACCGCAAAGCCGAAACTTTACGGTAATTTTGTCTGAGCGTTCATTTTTTAAATCAATATGAGCCACTTACTCTTCGCTTCTTATTCCAAAAATCAGTTTGAAAAAGCCGCGCAGAAATCTAGGGCTTCTCCATACGACAATTTTCATAAGCAACTCCATTTCTCCGCAGACAACAAACTCAAATTTACTACAAAGCTATTTTCTGCGGAGAAATGGCTTTGCGCAGCGAAGTTGCGCACGAATCCGTGGGTTAATATGTATCCTATTCATTCTCGCATAAAGAAACTCTGTTTCCGAGCAGCACAGGAGAAAAGTAAGTTTCCGCGCCATTTCGAAAAGTGTTTCTATAAATATATTGTATAGGTATAAGCGAGAATTAATATTAACAGTTAAGGCAGCAGAAACCCACGATTATGATGATGACTGAAATGATAACGACTATCGCGGTGGGCGGTAAAAAGCAGGCGACAAGTATGCCTATACCCAGAAAAATGGCGGCCAACGCGGCAGTTCTTGGGCGCATATTCAATGCCGCATCACCCCATTCCCCACTAATCACGAGAATCGACGGTTTTAAAAACCGCCTTTTATATTATATGAGCACCTGTGAAATAAGTGACTAAATGCTCCATAATAATTTTATAAAAATTATTATGGAGCATTTAAATGGCTGCTGCCAACCGCCAAACGCTATAGCAGTTTTGATCTCTCCCAGCCGGAGGCGAAAGAGATAAGCTCGTGCTAATTTATTCTTTTGATAAAATTATTAAAAGCGCGCCGTTTTTTACTGATATAACACCTTTATCGTCCAAAAACTCGTTGCTGACTCCGTTTGGAAAATCACATTTCATCGTTGCGTCATCCAAGCTGTATTTAAAGCCGGTTTCTGAAACGCCACCTGCTTCGCCGCCAAACGGAAAAACAGAAATATAAAAGCCCTCGCGTTTTGCAAAGCTCATCTCGCCGTTCTCAACAAAAAACGCCTCGTTGTCAGCGTCGACAAAACGCCCTTTCGCGCCATGCCTTGTTATATACTGCAATGTGCAGAGGTTGGCGAAGGTGTGATCAAGCCTGCCCTTTAAACCGCCAAGCAGCAGAAAATCGCCGTAACCCCGCTCAAGCCCGTACATAACGGCAAGCATTGTGTCTGTTTCATCTTTTTCAGCCTTGAATTTAAAAATTTCGACGTCTTTTGGCAAATCGCCGGCAGAATCGAGGTCGCCTATAATGATATCCGGTTTTACGCAAAGCCCGCTGAGATGCTTGGCTCCCCCGTCAACGCAGATGACAAAATTATTTTGTCTGTCTATCATCCGGCGCAGGGGGGCATAGTCGCCCATCGGGCCCGCGGTTATTATTACAAGCCTTTTCACTTATTCAGTTCCCATTCCTTAATGCTTTTTGCCTCTTCGTACATTTCGCAATAGCTTTTGTGCCTTGATTCGGAGATTTTGCCGTTTTTGACCGCTTCAAGCACAGCGCAGCCGGTTTCTTTGGTGTGAGAGCAGCCTGTATAGCGGCATTGCCCTATATATGGCTCAAATTCGCGAAACGCAAACTGGAGGTCAGCTTTTAAAACCGGGTCAAACTTTATTGTGTCAATCGAAGAGAAGCCCGGGGTGTCGGCAATGTAGCCGCCGCAGGTGTAAAACAGTTCGACAAGCCGTGTCGTGTGCCTTCCCCTGCCGAGCTTTTGGCTTATCTCCGCTGTGTTTTGCATAAGCGTCGGGTCAAGGCAATTTAACAGGCTCGATTTGCCTACGCCGGAGTTACCGGTGAATGCCCCGATCTTGCCCTCAATGAGCCTTTTCAGCTCGTCAATGCCCTCCCCTGTTATGCCGGAAGCGGCAAACGCGGTTATCCCCGCCTCTTTATATATATCGCAGAGGCTGTCACCGTCGCTCAAATCACCCTTGCTGATAACAACGACCGGTTCAATGCTTTTTTGCTCCGCCATGACAATAAGCCTGTCTATGACAAGAAGATTCGGCACCGGCTGTGTCGTTGATACAACAATAAAAAGCAGGTCGATGTTTGCCACCGGCGGGCGGACAAGGCAGTTTTTTCGCGCCATTATTTTATCTATGGTTCCCGATTCCCCGTCGCGGGTAAAAGCAACCCTGTCGCCGACGAGCGGCGACAGGTGATTTTTTCGGAATATTCCACG
>DBTI01000295.1 GCA_002306975.1 Ruminococcaceae bacterium UBA1320 | reverse complement strand
TCTGAAGTACACAGGAACTTTGATAGGAAGATCTTCCGACACGACCGCGGAGCTGATGCAGCTGGGCAAGTCCAAAACGCTCTGAGTTTTTGATGATAATTGCTGTTGCGTTTGGAACATTGACGCCGACCTCGACGATTGTAGTTGATACAAGGACGTTTGCTTCATTTCTGGAGAATTCTCCGATTCTTTCGTTGATCTCATCTGAAGCCATGTTGCCGGCAATCATAGTCGGCTTTACTTCCGGATGTTTTTTAAAGTCAAACTTCAGCTTTTCAAATGCCATTGTCACTGACTTCACATCCGACATTTTTTCTGATTCGGAGTCTTCGATTAACGGGCAAATTACGTAGCATTGATGGCCCGCATGAATTTCGTGGAGAACAACTTTATTTGCATCCTTGTCTGTAGTAAGCTTGTGCGTCTCTATAGGCTTTCTGCCATTTGGCTTTGCTTGATGTTATATACTTGTATTGTCTCGGCGTAGAGTGCCATAGACAGCGTACGGGGTATTGGAGTGGCCGACATTGTTACAAGATGCGGTATTTTATCCTGATTCAGCAGTGCATCGCGCTGTGCCACACCAAACCGGTGTTGCTCATCGACAATTACCAAACCGAGGTTCGCAAATTCTACGCTTTTTTGTAGGACTGCGTGCGTCCCGATTATAATATCATACTCGCCCGCTTTTATTGCCTTGATGACTTTTTTTCTATCATTAGCCTGCATGTTGCCGGTGAGATAACCTATCTTGTACGGTAATACGGAGAGTCTTTTTTGTACCTCTGCAAGATGCTGAGAGGCAAGGATTTCAGTAGGTGCTATTAAGCAACTCTGATATCCGTTTTCGGCTGCCAGTGCCAGCATATATATGGCAATTATGGTTTTCCCACAGCCCACGTCCCCTTGAACAAGGGCGTTTAGGCGATGTCCCTCCATCACAAACTGGCGCATCTCTTTGAGACGGTCTATCTGATCTTGAGTCAGGCTGAAATCAAGACTTTTGGCGATGGTGGTCCAGCTGTCTGACTTTTTCATTGGGAATTCGGTATTCTGATTTTTTTCCTGCTTATCTTTCTGAACCTGAAAGGCAAACATAAACAGGTCATCGAAAACAAACCGGGCTTTCGCCGCATCGATATCTTCCATGCTTTCCGGATGATGTATTTTTCTGTACGCCTCGTGTTCAGGGATCAGCTGAAACTGCTTTACAGTGTCGTCATCAAGGTAGTCATGCGGCGGCACGGTGGTGATTGCAGCTTCAATTGTTTTTACAAGGAAGTCATCCGACATGCCTTTGACCTTTTTATAGACCGGGAGGATCCGTTTGAACGAATCAATATCTTTGCTGAAGTATATCGGGTACATTCCTACGCTGTTGTTGTAATTGTAGTTGATCTTCACTTTCCCGCAAGCGATGATTTTGTCTCCCTCTCTGGCAGGCACATACTTCCGGCCGAAGAGGTAGATATGCATGAATGTGTTGTTTTCATCTCTGATTTTTACATTAATGAGCTTCTAGGATCTGCCTATTTCATAGACTGTCCCGACGACAGCGCAAATTTCACCGTCTTCCATATACTTAGCATACTTTGGTTTGCGGAAGTCATAATATTTTCTCGGGATGTACCGGATGAGATCCTCAGCCGTAAATATGCCGGCCGTGTTGAGCTGGTCAATTTTATTCTGTTTATTCAAAATCGCATTCAAGTCCATATTTTTGCCTCGCATTCGCTCATTATTATGTGAAGCTATTTTAAAGCTGACGTCATAGCATTGGATACATCAGTCATGTAAGGACTCAAAAATTCAACCACCCTTGTGCCAAATTGGACTAAAAAGTAAATTACAGTGACGACGATTGCAATAGCGAGACCGCCGAGAAAAAGTTTAAAGGCAATTTTAATCAACCCGATTATGACTCCCACAAGGACAGCCAGCAGAATTATATTGAGCGCGAAATATGCTGCAGTACCCAAAGCTGTTGCAAGTGCTCCCATTTTACTTTTTCCCCCTTGCTTCAAAGGTAATTTATCTATGCTTTTATGATAACACTATGTTTATTAAAAACAATATTTTTTGAGCAAAAAAATGTGTCATTTAATTTTCAGCGCTATGAAGTAAAAACGCCCGGAAAATCTAATTCTCCGGGCGTACGCTTTTATGTTATGTATTGACGCACTTGATATTTTTAAGTGCGCTTAGAAGTTCTTCTTTTGTTATTATTAATGTACACAACGTTTTATCTTCGCCATTCTGGTTTGTTGTCATTACGTCCAGTTTTAGTGCTTCGCCGGAATGGAGCATTGATGACTGATTATAAAATTTTAACCACCTATCTGAAATCAAACAATTCACTGATGTTTTGCCGCGGCTGTTCTTAATTCTCTGTCGAGAAGTAATCGGCATCTCAATAATATTATCCAAATTATTGGCACCTTATTTCGATTAATTTTTAAAAGCGAAAGCGTACCATTTTTTTATTTTAGTCTAATTAAGTTCTGCAAAAATAAAGCACCCGCAGAGAGCTCCCATCAGGATGCTTAGCAGTAAGCTGCCTTGAATTGCCGAACTTATGCATCCTGCAAGTGAAAGCACAATCACGACCTTTGCGAAGAGCCCCGAGGCTCTGTGCGTAAAACCTTTCCATCCAGATAGCGATGCAATTTTGACCTTGCCGGGAGATTTAAGCATTCCTTGCTTAACTGAAAGCATGATAGTTTCCGGGAGGCACTGCTCATTTGCAATGACCGTTTCGATGGTTCCACAAAGCATATCCGATATCACACTGTTCGGTGCATTCAGGATCCGAATCTTGATTTTGTTGTTTTCCTGGGTGATTCGGAGTTCCGGAATGGAGTTTTCCGTAGCCTCATTATTTGCTGTTGCTGTATTATTCATAATTCCGCACCGCTCCTTCATTGTTATCTGCTTGGGTATATAATTATACTTCACCGATTTTCAAAATCAAGGTTGTTTCATTAAAAAAATGTGTCATTTAAATCAATATATGGTGGAACGAAATTTCGTTCCACCATATATTGATTTGTAGATTAGATGATTTATTTATCACCAGATAGTTTATTCAAAACTTTTTTCGGCTGCTGCTGTGTACCGTAAGAACGGCAAGCTAAGTGCGTACCAGTCAGAACTCGGCAGCCGATAATGAAAGGCTGAGGTTTTCGCTGACATTATTTTTATAATTAAAAAGAAGTTCCACTTTCCTTTATAATATTTAATATTAAGAAAGTGAAACTTCTCGTTATAGTGAAATTGTTACGTGCCCACCGCACCATTGTATCTTACAATTATGCCGCCAATAATAGTAAAATCATTGCCGTTTCCCGATGTATTCACAAGTGCTGGTAGTGCAATCATTCAAATAGATACTATCGTGACAAGTAGCAGACTGATAGTTATTTTGATTTTGCACATCATTACATACTTATGAAAATAGTGATATTTTAAGATTAATAGCTGGAGCCTACCTTATTTTCCATCTCCGACACCTGTCAGCACAGGAAGGCCGCTGTTTTTGCCATTAACGTATTTCCACGATGCACAGCTTTTAAGTTTAAGCGAGGATACGTTATTGTTTAGTGTTTTGGTAAAGCCTGATTTCATCAAACCGCCTTGCAATCCGATTGTCTCACTGTCGCTTGCTGTTGCATTATAAGCAAGATTGCCAACACCGCGTTTCTTTGTTCTGCCAGTACTCCCTATAGTCTGTAATGCCGAAGTATTCCAATAACATTTTTTAATAAAGCAGCAAGTTCCATCGTCAATAATCGGGTCGTTATATCCTACGAACCCGCCAATCTCAGCATTGCTTCCACCTTTCAGACTACCTGTTTCATAGCAGTTTGAAATAAAACCGCAATTTCCAATTCCTACAAATCCCCCGAGCATAGAATTGCTGCCGCCTGTCACATTCCCAAGTCCGTAACAGTTCAATATGTTTCCGCTGTTACGTCCAACAAAACCTCCGCTTTCGGTCTTGCTGCTGCCGACTGAAACGCTGCCTGTGGCATAGCAATTTGTTAAAGTGGCCTCGTGAGTACATCCTACAAATCCGCCTGATATTGCATAATTATTACCTGACTTCACGTTATCTGAGGTATAGCAATTTGAAATCTTACCTTTAATGCTGTAGATATCACCCATAAATCCGCCTGCTGTTGCTAAATCTTTTACAGAGGCACTGCCTGTGGCATAACAATTTGATATACTGAAAGTGCTTACCGCGGCGGTGCTGCAGCTTCCTACAAATCCACCGGCCTCAGCACTATTGCCTCCCGATACGGTACTTTTTGCATGACAATTTGTTATGTTGGTAAAGCACTTACTTTCAGAGCCGTCAAGAAGTCCATAATAATCCACAGCAGTTCCGGCAAATCCGTCTGTTCTGGAATAATCCGCGCCGGTAACAGTGCACTGGCAATCACTGCCTTTAATAGTACCACCGCCGTTACTGCCGACTAAGCCGCCTACAACAGAATATTGTCTTGGCCCGATAACATAGCGTCCATCAGAAAGCTGCGCGGCAGGGCCGATGCCGTAATCATTTGCGGCCAAATTAACTTGCGTGTTCCATGTAACATTTCCTTTAGAATCTAATTTTATGATATAATAATATGGCATATGGATTACTGTATTAACAAGCTTAGAGCTAAAAGTTGCTACGCATCCGCCGTCAGAGGTTGCCTGGATACCGCAGAAATCGCTGAAATTTAAATTGCTTAAATCTGTGGACCATACAACATTTCCCTGAGAATCAACTCTAAACAATCCTTGGTCATCGTATCCTGAATAAGTAATTTGCCCGTTACTGCCTATGTAATAGCCGCCATCAGGAGCTGAGGAAATTGTATTATATTCTCCTTGAGGCAAGTTAAGGTTTAAAGTATTTACTATATTCCCGGATTTATCAATTTTAAGTATATGGTTAACTGAATTGGCACTGCCATCGTCATATGAGCATAGAGCATCATAGCCGCCCAGCTTGTCAATAACAATAGCTTCTGCATTGGAACTGAATGAATTTTTAATATTGATTGACGAAACAGGTGAAGTAAGCGGAGCTAAACTGTCAGCTTTTGCCGCAATATTTCCGGCAAAAGCTGATGCTGGCGTGAGTAAAAGTGAAAGAACCAATGATAAAACGCGTTTCTTGATAATATTCATTTTCTCCTCCATAAGTCTAAGATTATTACAGCATAATTCAATTTTACTTTTTGATTGTGTTTTTGCAATAGTTTGAAAACAGATGATGTAATCGTAGATCATATGCTATAGTATAATATTAATTTACATCATTTTTTCATAATAAATTTTAATCAAATTTAGCAGAGTCCATTTTCGTTAACGGAAAATTGGAGCGTTTTAAAGAGATAATTTCCCGCATAGCAATTGACTTTATACGAAGCTGGCTTAATCCAGAGGGTATTGTCGTCATCCCAATACGTTGCAAGATTCAGTAGCATCGATGATGTATCGACATTGCTAAAAATTACGCCATCTTGTGCAGATAAATAAAGACTTCCATCTTTATACACTTTAAGATTTAAAGGCTGTCCAGCATACTGATCTATCAAATCAGAGGTATTAACAGTTATTGAAATGTAGTGTAGTGCAGGGTTAATTACTGCTGGGCATCCACTTACTGTTCCAGATATTTTGGTGTTTGCCGGTCTGCTTCCACCTGTTGAATTAGAGCCGGAGCCAGAAGATGGCCTTACTGGTGTACTGCTTGATACTACCGTAACGGTGCAAGTATCACGCTGACCGTTTGGGTTAGTAGCGCGAATATATGCTGTGCCGGTTCCATTGGCTCTTACAACGCCATTAGAGTTTACTGATGCAACAGAGCTGTTTGTGCTTGTCCATGTCAGCGTTTTATTTGAGGCATTGCTGGGAGTAATTGCTGCATCAAGTTGAACATACGACCCAACTTTGAGAGTTTGGCTTCTGCTGGAAAAATCAACTGAAGTTACTGCTACATTGCTTTGTGGTGCAACTGATACTGTTGGCGTTATAGCTTTGCTGGACGATATTGTTCTGGATGATGTTGTAGAGCTGCTGGTTGAAAATGTAGTTACAGAAGATGTTGATGCAGTCAGTATATTACTGCTTGTTACGGCTGCTGATGCCGTTTTGGGCATATGCATGGCACAGACTGTAATGGTGGCAGCAACAGCAACGACACCAGCGCAAGAACCGCAGACAATGATTTTGCCCTTCGTCGTTTTTAACAGGTTCTTGATTTTTTGAGGATTAACGTTTGCTCTCGTGTTATTTATCTTCCTTTCGAAGATATTCTTTATTGTTGTATTTTTACCCTTTAATTGATTGGGACTGTCAACTGCAATAGGGGATGAAATTCCGGCACCCTGAAAGCTTTTTTCGAGAATAGAAGCTGCGGTATCCGTGGAAATCGTATGTTCCTTAGCAACTTCTTTAAGCAGCAACGCAATAAGAGGTAAAGCAGCCATACTATAGAGCTTAACTCCCTTCTTTTTGTACTCTTCAATCCCGTCTTTGATTTTGTTGCGAGCATACATGAGTCTGCTCTTTACTGCACTTACGGAACTGTCTGTTACCCTGGCCACATCCTCAACACTGAGATCTTCATAATATTTCAGCATAATTGCTGTACGTTGACTTTCCGGCAAGCTGTCAATCAGTTCCATAATTATATCGCGTGATGCTTTGTTATCCAACGCATTTTCGGGGATAATTTCTTCATCAGGATCTTCAATTTCGTTCAGCTGTGCCAGATCATCATCTTCTAATAACGGTAAGCTGTTTTTGCCTAATAGTTTTTTGCATTTGTTGATGGCTATTTGGCACATCCAGCTTTTATATGCTTCATCTGAATTAAGTTTGCTGATGTTCTGGAATACAGAGATAAAAGTGTCTTGTACCACATCAAGTGCATCGTCTGCATTTTTCAAAATTTTTAAGGCAAGAAAATAAACAGAGTTGTAATTCTGCTGGTATAGTTCCGATAACGCATCTTTATCTCCGGCCTTTATTACTGCTTGTTATCCTTATAAATAGATTATTATTTACCTTCAAATACTCCAGCTTCTTTTAGTCGCTCTCGAAATGACCTTTGCCCATTTTTCCGTGGTACCGTAGTCTTACTCACGCTTCTATGCTTTATAGGTACAACAGATGTATTTGTATTTGGTACATCATAATCAGCAGCAACATCTTCAAGGGCCTTCTCCGAAAAACGCCACTGGTGTCCGAATTTGTTTCCTTTTATCTTGCCGTCAGCAAGCCTGTTGTAAAGCGTATTACGGGATATTCCGAGGATTCTCATGACTTCTTTAAAAGAATAGAATTTAAGTTCTTGCATTAAGATATCACCTTCTATCATGTCGCTGACGTTAAGAGTTTTCACAATGTTGGGAAATCTCATCTTTTTGGATAGAAAATTATTAGTATGCGTGAGCATATGCCCATACTGAATTCATCAATGATGCTATGCGCTATTCTATCTACATTACCAAGTTAAATAGTTGTAAAAATCCCAACAAGGCAATAATATCACTTATGATTTTTCATGTCAATATGAAATGTTGAAAAAATCACAACTTTTTATGTGGATCAGCAAAAAAATGTTGATATTTCAAAACTTTTATACTATACTATAATTAGTATTTTGCAGGGGGGATGTTAATTTTGGAAAATGAATTGACAATAGAATTATCGCAAAAATTTATTGACCGACTTATGGAGGCCATGAAAGATAAAGGATACAAACAAGCTGATTTGGCAGGCTTGACAAATATAGACAAGGGAGCAATAAGCCATTATCTTTCAGGCTCATATGCGCCGAAGGCAGATAAAATATATACGTTTGCAAAAGTTCTTGGGGTAAGTTCCGGCTGGCTAATGGGTCTTGACGTACCAAAGCATGAAGAAATTATAATTCAACCTGAGATATCTACTTCTCAATTTTCCGATGCAATAATCTTGTCTTCTGCAGAAAAAGATATTATCAATGCCTACCGTAACTGCTCCGATGAAGGTAGAACGGATATTCAAAAGTTTGTAAACTACACATTAGCTATTAATTCGGTAAAAAAAGCCGATACAAATGTAACAAGATGACTTTCGTCGGGAAAATCATAAAAAACTGAATTGTACAACATAAATTAAAGTTGTCCTATTCGACTGCTGAAATTGCTAAATATTAATCAATTTAGCGTCATAGATCTTTTTAGACGATGTATAGTAAGCATCGAAAAAAGCTTTCTTAACTATATAAAAACCTCGCCGCCCAATTGAGCGGCGAGGTAAAAAATTATTTGGGTGGTAATATTTATGGCAAAGCACAAGGTGCGCGCGGATGGTCGTATTGTACAGCGAATAACCATTAACGGAAAACCGAAAGATATTTACGGTCGTTCACCTACTGAGCTAAAGGATAATGTTGAAGAAGTCTTAAAACTTGCCCGGTTGGAAGTAGATATCTCGGACAAGCAGACTGTAGATGAATGGTCTATTAAATGGTTTAAAGAATACAAATCCGAAGTGCGGTATAATACGCTGGCAATGTATACGAGCATTTATAATGCTCATATAACATCACAAATAGGCGATATGCGCCTAAAGGATGTCAGGCAAATAGACATTAGGAAAGTTCTGAACAACTCTTCAAAATGGCAGTTTAAAAATAAAAAAGCTTTGATGTCAATGCTTGAAGAGGCCAACCCAAAACATGAAAGCGTTGGAGTAACGAAAGTTCGGGTACGACGTAAAGGTGAATGGATTATTCAAGAAATAGTTTCTGAGTTTGTCTGCCCAGCAGCTTCTGGAAAAGATATGTCGCAGACGTCATTTTATCGTATGTGGGAAGTAATAGTAAAACGTATATCTTTTAAAGCCACATCTCATATGTTTAGGCATACCTTTTGCACCACGCTGCATAAAGCAGGTATTGACTTACGCATGGCCCAATACTTGATGGGTGACAGCGATCTAAAGACAGTGGCAGAGGTCTATACCAGTATTGAAAATGACCAGATTGCAAGCGCAGACGAAAAAATTCAAAATGTTTTTAACGCTGACGTTAATAATAATAATGAAGTCGAGAACGTTTTAGATGTTGACTGACTTTTTGAATGACGAATGACTGACTTTTTGTGATTTTGATTAACTCTATCTGAACATTTCACGAAATAGCAAAAGGCTCACAAACGGCTGAATCATGCCACTTGTGAGCCTTTTATTCTGGTGCGCCAGAGAGGATTCGAACCTCCGACCTTTTGATTCGTAGTCAAACACTCTATCCAACTGAGCTACTGGCGCATATCTTATTCTTTAGTGCTTAGATATATTATCATATAGACAAGCGTTTGTCAAGTATAAAGCGGATATCTATATTTATGAGAAGTAATGAGTGTCTGTGAAAGGAAAATTTGCATCAAGTGACCACATTATAGTGTACATAACTTGGATTTATTGAGAAAATAGTGGAACATATCTTCGATATAATTGTTGACATGTTACAAAATTGTGATATTATTATTTTAGTATTATTTGTAATATGGAGTAGGTATCTTAAGCTTTAATGTTTCATAATGATACATTAATTTATAAAAGTAAAATTATCAGATATATAAAATTCATAATAAAGGAAGGCTTTATATGTCAAAAGATGCGAAATACATTGAAAGTTATCTTGAAAGGCTGGCAAACGGAAATTGTTCTTTTAATTTAAATGCCGATTTGTTAAAAAAGAATAATGATACCGGTAAAATGGCAAGGCTTATTAAGATTATAGCCGAAAAAGAACAAAAAAGATCAGATAACCTTAAAAGAGTAGCAGAAGGCTGTTTTGATATAGCTTCACTTAAAGCTGCAGGCGCGAACGATGGCGATGCGTCACTTGAAATAGTAAAATCAATGAATAACATCTCTAGTCAGCTTAAATCCGTAGTCGAGAGCTTAAACAGCGGAGATTTAGAAGCAAGGCTCAATGAAGGCAGTTCAAAGGGCGGATTCAAAGACATTACAGTCTCTTTAAATGAATTGCTGAACAATGTGATAGATCCGATCAGCGATGCGGAAAATGTTATAAAAGCGATGACGGTAAATGATTTTACTGTGCGGGCTAACGCTGCCTATTCAGGAGTATCTAAAGTTCTAATTGATGATATTAATGATCTCGGTATAAGATTCGATCAACTTACAAAGACCATGGAAAGAATTGCTGATGGCGATTTCTCACAAGAGGAATCTTTCAAGAAGCTTGGAAAACGCAGCGAGAATGACAAACTCTTGCCTTCTGTTATAAAAATCGCAGACTCACTGCGGGCTCTTACAGATGAGACGGCATACATAACAAATGGCTGTGCTGCCGGAAATGTTGCGACAACAAGAGGAAACGCCGATAAATTCGTTGGTGGCTACAAAGCTGTTATCGATGGAGTTAATCATATCCTTGATACTACCACGGAGTCTCTTTCAGAGTGCATAAGCGTAATAACCGCATTGTCTGTCAACGATTTTAAAGTTGAATTTTCACGTGAATACAAAGGCGATTTTGCTACGGTTTCAAATGCAGTTAACAGTGTTCGCAAAACCCTTCTTTTCTCTCAGAATTTGATGCAAAAGATAGCACAAGGCGATATAAGCGACTTTGAAAAGGTTAAAGGCTTTGGAAAGCTGAGCGAAGAGGATGAACTGACACCCGCTCTTATCGGCATGATGGAGGCCATCAATTGCCTTATAGAAGACACAGGCAAAATGACCTCGGCTGCTGAAAAAGGCAACCTGTTATATCGCATTAACACAGGTAATGTTAAAGGCGAATTTAAGAGCATACTTGATTCGCTTAACAAGGCTTTTGACTCAATGTCAGGACCGATAATAGAAATGTCTACGGTGCTCGAAGGGCTTTCAAACGGCGATACCCACACTAAGGTAACAGGGAGCTTTAAGGGCGTTTTCGATCAACTCAAAAACGATGTTAATGAAATTATAGGGCACAACAGAAACTTGGTTGATATCATTTCAAAGATACTTACGGAAATAGCAAACGGCAATCTCAATATTGAAAAGGTCGCGCCGCTTGACGGCGACTGGAACGGAGTTCCGATTGCGCTTAACAAGATAATCGATTCACTTAATCTGTTAATGGGTAACATCTATAACACAGTGGATGAGGTTGCCGCCGGTGCAAATCAGGTTGCAACAGGCAGCCAGGAGCTTTCGCAGGGCGCGACAGAGCAGGCAAGCTCGGTTGAACAGCTTACCGCTTCAATTGCCGAAATCGCGTCACAGACGAAGCTGAACGCTCAGAACGCGGCCCAAGCAAGCACACTGGCTAAATCCATGCGTGAAAGTGCGACTTCCGGCAATAAAGAAATGGGTGAGATGCTTACCTCTATGCAGGAAATCAACGAGTCGAGCAGAAACATCTCTAAGATAATAAAAGTAATTGACGATATCGCGTTCCAGACAAATATCCTCGCGCTTAACGCCGCGGTTGAAGCCGCCCGCGCCGGTCAGCACGGCAAAGGATTCGCTGTTGTTGCGGAAGAGGTCAGAAACCTCGCGGCTCGCAGCGCAAATGCCGCGAACGACACAACACAGCTTATTGAAGGCTCTATCAAGCGGGTTGAAAAAGGAACTCAGATTGCTACCAACACCGCAAAAACACTTGGCAGCATTGTCAGCGGCGTTGACAAGGTCGCAGAGATCGTTGAAAATATTGCCGTCGCTTCAAACGAGCAGGCAACTGGAATTACTCAAGTGAATCAGGGGCTCAGCCAAGTTTCAAAGGTCGTGCAGACAAACTCGGCAACATCTGAGCAAAGCGCTGCGGCGAGCGAGGAATTGTCAGGTCAGGCCGGCATGCTTAAGAGCAATGTTGAAAAGTTCAAGCTGCGTGGCGATGGCGTAAAACATACTGCAAAAGTTGTCGAAGAGGCAGCAGTGGTTAAAGCAGCGCCAAGTGTTGAACATCACAGCATCAACCTTAATGATAATTTCGGTAAATATTAATTTATTACAATTAATACAAAAAGAGTGTGTTACAAAACATTCCCCAAAAAGCCGAGACGGCCAACACCAGAGAAAGGTGTTGGCCGTCTCGGCTTTTTTGCTTTCAAATGAAGTTGTACAAAATGCATTATACTAATTTTCGATAAACGAGTTGATAAAAATTCGCATCAAAACCCATATATCAAAGTTTTTGACGCGAATTTTATCTACTTTTCAATCGGAAATTAGTATTAAAGTTCTTAGAGCATAAAAGATTTGAGCAAAAATTTTAACAGAGGGCACTCTAAAGGATAAGGCAATCGTAATACATTTTAGATGATTCGGTTAGTCGGGCAAACGCATGCTTTAAAAAACCGAATTACAGGAAGGTTTACCAAGTCCATTCTTGCTACTATAGAAAATCTCCTTTTCACGACGAGGAACATTTAAAAGCATGGCTTATAACCGTGGCAAGAAACGAATGCATAAATTTACTCCGAAGCTTTTGGCGGAGAAATGTAACTTGTATTGATGAAATAATAGTGCCGATTAAAAACTCGGAGGATAAAGGGGTGATTGGAGCTTTATTAAATCTTCCCCTAAAGTACCGGGATATTATGTATCTATTCTATTTTGAGGATTACAAGATTAATGAACTTTCAAAGTTACTCAAAGTAAAAGAGCCTACTATTAAAACCAGGCTTAAACGTGGACGAGAGCTTTTGAAAGACACACTGATACAAGGAGACTTTCGATATGAATAAACACATGCTAAAAGGATTCGATGAAATAAGAGCAGATGAACATTTAATTGAAAAAACAAAAATACGCATGCTGAAATCACTACAAAATCGAAGAATGGCATTTCCGGTGAAAAAAATAGCGTTTACTGCAATTCCTGTTTTAATGGTCATAGTTATTTTAGCTGTTGTATTTATCAATTCTTTATCTGGAAGTGGATTTGTTATGACTGCTAATGCGCAGGATTTAATGCAGGGAATAAAACCTCAGAATGTTGACGTATCTAATTCAGTTACTGATAACTTTGTAAAATCTACTCAAAATTTTTCAATTAACCTTTTTAAGCAGACCTATAAAAACGGAGAAAATACTCTGATTTCACCAACATCAGCTTTTTTAGCCTTAGGCATGACCGCTAATGGTGCGGATGGTTCAACTTTAAAGGAATTTACAAACGTGCTTGGAAAATATGGCATGACCGTTGATGATTTAAACAGAGCCTACAAAGCTTATTCGAATGATTTAACTGGAAAGCGCGGTAGTACCACCATCAACAATGCAAATTCTATTTGGTTTCGCACAGGTTTAAAGGTTAAAAAGTCATTTTTGCAAGACAATGCCGACTTTTTCGGAGCAGGTGCCAGGGCATTAAACTTTGACGACAAAAACTCTGCCGATACCATGAATAACTGGGTAAAAACAAATACGAACGGGAAAATCGAAAAAATGGTGGATGAACTAAAACCGGATGATGTTATGTATTTAATCAATGCGCTCTATTTCGACGCAAAATGGCAAAAGCCTTTTGACACAAAAATAAAGGCAAGCAATGAAACTTTCTTTCTTGGCAATGGCAATACCACGCAATCAACATTTATGCACTTAAAGGATAATCTTGACTATATGAAAGACCAAAGCTCATCTGCTGTTTTGCTGCCTTATGATGATGGCCGCTTTGCGATGCTTTGCATACTGCCAAACAAAGGGATTAAACTGAACGATTATATCAGCACGATGTCTGAAAATACTATACCCAATTTAATTAAACAAAAATCCAATGTTAACATTTCGGTTACTCTCCCGGAATTTAAGGTTACTGCCGATTATCAGCTTAACGACATGTTCAAAGGCATGGGGCTGAAGAATGCTTTTGATAGCGGTAAAGCTGATTTTTCAAAAATGTATGAAGGTTCTAATGGGCTTTATATTTCTTCTGTACGTCAAAAAACTTTTCTACAGATCAATGAACTAGGAACGCAGGCCGGAGCTGCGACAAGCGTTGAAATGGAAAGATCAATTATAATGGATGCGAACAGCATAAACTTTAACAGACCGTTTGTTTATGCAATTATTGATACTCAAACAAATTTATCTTTGTTTTTAGGTACAATAGAAAATCCAAATCAATAATAGAAAATTCTATATAATATCTGGTATTGTCGATATCTGAGCGATAATGCGTTATGCGTAATTTCTATTCTGCCTTTTTTCTGCTCTCTCGAAAAATTTTCAACAACAAAAAGGGGCTGCTGTTCAACTTTTGTTTTGCAACAACCTCTTTTCGTTTACTTTTTGTATTAAGTTAAACTTTCATAACCATTTGGATTATTGGATTGCCAGCGCCAGGAGTCTGCGCACATTTCTTCTATTCCAAGAGTAGCCTTCCAGCCAAGCTCGTTAAGTGCTTTTGTCGGGTCTGCAAAAACCTCTGCGATATCGCCCGCGCGGCGCGGCACTATTTCATAAGGAATATTTATACCAGAAGCTTTTTCAAACGCCTTCACGACGTCAAGAACGCTGTAGCCTATGCCTGTACCGAGATTATAGATGTGCACGCCGCTTGTGTTTGCATTTTTTAAAGCGGCAGCGTGACCTTTTGCAAGGTCAACAACATGAATATAATCACGGATTCCTGTGCCATCCGGTGTGGGGTAATCGTTGCCAAATACCCGCAGCTTTTCAAGCTTGCCGGTTGCGATCTGCGTTATATAGGGCATAAGGTTATTCGGGATACCGCGCGGGTTTTCACCGATAATGCCGCTTTTGTGCGCTCCGATCGGATTGAAATAGCGAAGAAGGGTTACATTCCAATCGCTGTTCGCAACATAGAGGTCTTTGAGAATATCCTCAATCATCAGCTTGGTGCGGCCATAGGGGTTTGTTGCGGAAAGCGGGAAATCTTCACGCACAGGTACGGTCTTTGGGGAACCGTAAACAGTTGCGGAGGAGCTGAATATAATATTTGTAACACCGGCTTTGCTCATCGCCTCACAAAGAGTGAATGTGCCGCCGACATTGTTGCGGTAATATTTAAGCGGTATTTTGACGGATTCGCCGACTGCCTTTAAACCAGCAAAATGGATTACAGCGTCAATTTCGTTTTCGCTGAAAATCTGATTAAGCAGGTTGAGGTCGCAAACGTCTCCTTTATAAAACTTCAGGCTTTTGCCGGTTATTTTTTCAACGCGTTTTAAAGCCTCGTCATCGCTGTTGCAAAGATTGTCTATTACAACTACGCCAAAGCCGCTGTCAAGCAGCTCGGCACAGGTGTGGCTTCCGATATAGCCGGCGCCGCCGGTAACAAGAATGTTCATTATTTACCCTCATTTCTTCGCAGTGGATATTTGTATAGCTGTAAAACCGGATTTCTGCGTTTATGTAGAGCATCGCCTTTAATATATTATAGCAGACGAAAAATACTATTACAAATAAGTTGACAACCGCATATATAGATGATACACTTAATTTATGAACAAATATAACCCTTTTAAAGACTGAGATGGAAATAAGATCTGCATGTGACGGCAAAGAGAGCCCGCGCTTTGGTGCAAGCGGGAACGGCGCGGCAGGTGTATAGCTCATTCCGGAGTCGCCACCCTGATGAGGGGCGGACGCGCAGGCTGCGTTAAAAGCCGGGCCTTGATTGAGGCTTGTGAGAACGGCTTTGCCGTTGAAACAGGGTGGTACAGCGTGGATTAGATCCCCGCCCCTGACATTTGGGGGCGGGGATTTTTGCATATTTTTTTAAATTGTGACGGGAGGAATTTGCAATGAAGCAGTCCTATAAAAAGTATATCCCGTTTCCGGGCGTGCCGATCACAGACAGGGAATGGCCGACAAACGTGATAAAAAAAGCGCCGATTTGGTGCAGTGTTGACCTGCGTGATGGAAATCAGGCACTGATCCAGCCCATGAGTCTTGAAAAAAAACTTGAGATGTTCAAGTTATTGACGGATATCGGTTTTACTGAAATAGAAGTAGGATTTCCATCGGCCTCTCAGGTGGAATACGACTTCACTCGCAAGTTGATTGAAGACCGTCTGATTCCGGAAAACGTTCTCATCCAGGTGTTGACCCAGGCCCGTGAGCATCTCATTAAGAAGACCTTTGCTTCCGTCAAAGGCGCCAAAGAAGCCATTGTACATTTGTATAACTCCACCTCAACCCTGCAACGCCGCGCTGTCTTCAAGATGGGCAGAAGAGAAATTATCAATTTGGCGGTTGAAGGTGCGCATGATACGGCGNNTTTGGTGCAGTGTTGACCTGCGTGACGGCAATCAGGCACTTGTCGATCCGATGAATCTTGATGAAAAACTGTTAATGTTCAACACGCTCGTCAATATCGGCTTCAAGGAGATTGAAGTGGGTTTTCCGGCGGCGTCCGATACCGAATATGAGATAATCCGCACCTTGATTGAGGAGGACTATATTCCGGACGACGTAACCATCCAAGTGCTTGTGCAGGCGAGGGAGCACCTGATCAGAAAGACGTTTGAAGCCATAAAAGGCGCGAAAAACGTAATTGTGCATCTTTATAATTCCACGTCTACACTCCAGCGCAAGGTTGTTTTTAAAAAAGACATGGACGGCATTATCGACATCGCCGTCGAGGGTGCGAAGCTTATTAAAGAGCTGTCAAAGGAAGTCGACAAAGGCACAAATCTGAGGTATGAATATTCACCCGAAAGCTTTTCGGGCACCGAAATGGATAACGCGGTTAAAATCTGCGAAAGGGTTATGGAGATTTTCG
>DBTI01000105.1:3493-4265 GCA_002306975.1 Ruminococcaceae bacterium UBA1320 | reverse complement strand
CCCGGTGTCGACTGAATGAGCAGCGCAAAGCCGAGCCATACAAACATTGCACCAAGCGTAACAACGATTGCAGGGATCTTCCTTACATGGATAAGAATGCCCATGCCCGCATAAAGTACGACAAAAAGCAAAAGTGCTAATAACCCAAGTCCCGTATTCTGCACAAGATACGTTGCACAGATTACATTGATCAATCCGACCGCCATACCGTTACTCATATCAATATCGCCTGCTACAACAATAAACATTTGCGCAAGTGCGACAAATATAAGTGGTATTGCAGAGCCGAACAGATATTCAATACCGATAAAACTGGCTGTACTTGAATTTAACATAGCATTGACAATAAATATAACTAAAAATACGAATACAGGGAGCGTTACGCGGTTTGTACGGATACTTTCGGCAATGTTCAAAACTCTTCTGCTCTTTGCCGATTTTTCAGTTACTGCTTTCTGCTGATTATCTGCCTTATTCTTTTCCTTAAACGACGCTGCGACAACATTTCCGACCGTGATTTCCTCATTAATAAGTTCCTGAACAATCGCGCCGTTATTCATGACATATACACGGTCACAGATTTCCATTTCTGCATCCTCGGTGCTATGAAGAAGGATGGATTTTCCTTCTTGTTTCGCATCTGCAAGCAAACGGTAGATTTCCTGCTTTGTTTCTACATCAACGCCGCGAGTCGGGTCGTTGAGCAGTATTACATCGGCTCCGGAAGCTATACCCCTGGCAATAAGAGCTTTCTGCTGATTGCCGCCGCTGA
>DBTI01000105.1:0-3251 GCA_002306975.1 Ruminococcaceae bacterium UBA1320 | reverse complement strand
TTCTGCTGATTGCCGCCGCTGAGGTTTACGATGTCGTCATGAGTACCCTGAGCCTTAAATTTAAGTTTGTCATACCATTTCTGGGCAAGGGCATCGGACTTTTTATTGCTTATAATACCATGATCTGTGACTTGATCAAGACTTGAGATTAGTGTATTATCTGCTATATCCCACAAACGAAAAACGCCCTCATTTTGGCGGTCGCCACTTATGTAGGAAAAGCTCGCTTTTGTTTTTATTTTAGAATTCCTGTGTTTGGTGCCGGCATTGAATATCTCATCAAGAGCGTCTTTTTGGCCGGAACCGGCAAGACCGGCAAGACCGACAATCTCACCTTTTTTAATCACAAGATCAACATGGTCAAGCTCACGTGTGACAAGGTCTTTGACTTCGCATACAGTTTCCATATGCTCCTTGTCGGTAATCGGGGTACGCTCACCCTTTGTGATAATACCGCCAAGGTTAGTGACAAGTTCATCGGTGCTCGTTTGAGTTGTCAGGCCCTCCCAAGTGTTTGAACCGTTTTTCATAATAACAATACGTGAAGAAATCTGCTTGATTTCCTCAAGCTTATGAGAAATATAAAGAACGCAAATGCCGTTAGCGCTGAGTTCTCTCATCGCGTTATGCAATTGATTGATTCTGTCTACAGTCAGGGAAGACGTCGGTTCATCAAGAATCAAGATTTTAAGGCCATCAAATGTCATAGCCCGCGTAATTTCAACCATCTGTCTTTGTGCCAAAGTGAAATTATCCAGCGTTTTATTCACATCAATTCCGTTGTCCGGAAACACCCTGTCCAAAGCCTCTTTGGTTGCTGCGCTTGACTTTTTACGCCACTTGAGTTCGCCTATTAGGTTATGATTATCATGCACGATCGAAAAGTTCTCATAAACCTTAAGGTTCGTAAAGACTGACAACTCCTGATATGCACAGGCAATACCGTGAGCTCTTGCAAATCTCGCATCATATGCTTTGGGTTGTATTATATTGCCGTCTACTTTTACTTGACCCGATGTTGGAATTAATACTCCTGTCAAAACTCTCATAAATGTCGATTTGCCGGCACCATTCGGGCCAATTATTCCGATGATTTCACCGGGGTAAATAGATAGATTCATATTCTGCAATGCTTTTGTGGCACCAAATTCTTTTTTGATGTCGACAAGCTCCATATATGGGGTTGCCTGAGTGTTTTGCACAACAGATGCTTCTGGGCAACTCATCGTCTTTATCCCTTCCTTTAAGCCAATTTGCTGACTAAGCCCTAAGGCACTTATATATTAATTTATCATATTCTTAATAAATTGACAGCCAAGTATGCCCCCGAGACTCATCATTTGTTAACGGAGGCACACATCAGCTGACAACAAGAGGAGAGTAATAATAAAAAAAGAATTTAATCTAGCTAACTAATTTAAGAATTTGTATCTTTCGGTACAAATGCAACTATTCGAAGCGGTGAACCGGAACCGTCTTTTATCTTTAGCGGGAGGGCAATGACGAAAGAAAATGCTGGCAGCTGATCCAAATGATTCAGGTTTTCAATAATATATACCTGATTGCTTAGAAGCATACGGTGCGCGTCAAATGTTTCTGAATCAGAAGCATCCATAGAAAATGCATCTGTTCCGACCGCTCGGATTCCTTTATTTACAAGGTATTCGGTTGCGTCTTTTCCCAGACCCGGCCAATCTTTAATGAAATCTTTATCATTGGGCCGCGTTGCCCAGTAACGATCCCAGCCAAATCTAAAAAGAACAATATCTCCGGTTTTGATCGAGCCGTTGCTTTTTTCCCATTTCTCTATCTTTGCCCGCGTCACGAGCCCGTTTGGGCTAATGTCCGATGCATCAATAAAGGCTGCACGGCCCATTGTCTTATTCAAATCCACTTTATCAATTCCGTAATGTGCTTCACCATCAGGAATAAAATGCAGCGGCGCATCAATATGTGTCCCAGTATGTTCGGACAGCGTTACCTGATAGTGACAGGAAATATCGCCGAACTTGTATGATTCGAACAGTATATGACCGAATTTCGCGTGACCCACGCAACCCGGCATATCTTCTTCAAGAACATGACTCAAATCGACAACTTTAAAATCCTGTGTTAACAACGCGATAAGACTATCAATTTTATCTTCATTTTTTGCCATGGTATTCCACGACCCCATTTAAATTATTCCTAGTGTTTTAGCGCTTTATGAGGTGAACCGATACGCCTTATCATAAGTTGAACCGGTTCACGATCACAAATTATTTTTCCAGATTATCTATAACCCATTGATGATCATATTCGGGAGCCGCAACAGCGGTTGGTTCAAGGCTGGAATATTTTTCGAGATCATTTTGATTGACTGTGAATGCCGGGAGATTCATAGTTGTCGGAACGTTTTTACCGCTGAGAATATCAACAGCCGCATAAACTCCGGCAGCACCGACCCATGGGTTAGTTGCGCTTGAAATCGTCTCATAACCGTTCTTCTTGTGCTGGTCACTCCACCATGTCAGGAAGTTACCACGGTTACCACCTGTAACAAGCGGAATTTCTTTGCCTGCTGCCATAAATGCCTGAATAGCGCCGTAATCGTCGCCGCCCTCGCCTATAACAGCGTCAACCTTTGGAAGGCTGGGAAGGATTGCTGCGACTTGCTGCTGTGCGACTGTTGTAGTCCAGTTTGCATAAACGGTACCAACAATCTTTATGCCGGGATATTTGTTGAATATGTCAGTCATGCCTTCATAAAGCTCTTTGTCTGACTCTGTACCCGCCTGTCCACGCATAACCAAGACATTGCCTTTTCCATTGAGCTTATCGCAAATATATTGAGCTTCTGTGCTTGTAACCTGTTTAAGTGCCGAATTAATCTGATAGCACTTTTCTGCTGTGCTGGTTACCGGTCCGTCGTTGACGATTATGCAAGGGATGCCGGCTTTTGTAGCCTTATCTATAGCTCCGTTCAACGCTGTTGCAGAGCCCGGGTCGATTATGATTGCGTCAACCTTTTTCAAAATGAGGTTTTCAATTTGTGAAATCTGCTGATTAATATTGTTGTTAGATTCAACCATGTAGTACTCTTTGATTGTTCCGTCAGCCTTTAATTCATCGGCTGCCTTTTTAAAGTATGTCTCTTCCTCCTGACGATATGTGTTACCGTTAAAGGAGTTGCTGAAGCCGATTGTAAAACCTTTTGTTGCAGATGTACTGGCTGTTGATGCGGTTGGTGCCGATGACGATGGGGTGGTGCT
>DBTI01000012.1:17539-18015 GCA_002306975.1 Ruminococcaceae bacterium UBA1320 | reverse complement strand
ACGTTTTTTATTGATTAGTGTTTTTCATTATCCATCGCGTCAGGCAGGTTTGAGGATCGGTTTGTTGTGATTTTTTCCTCTGTTGTCGCGTTTGGCAGATTTGCAAGTAGGTTTGCGGATTGAGGTTCTTGTATTTCTTGCTCGGTTTTTGCACTGAGTTGATTTTTAGATTGATGATTTTTAATTATCCTTTTTGGTTGTGATGACTTTTGTGTTTGATTGCCGTCGTTTGTTTCGAGAGTGTCAAAGGTTAGCTGGCTTTGATTTGCGCCATCATCCAAGCCAGACATTCGTGATATTATGTTTTGCGGGCAAACACCGATATATTCTTCTAAAATATCAATTACGTTGCAAACCGGCTTTGCACCGTCGCGGATCAGCTTATTCGGGCCCTCGCTGACAGGGCTGAAGATGCTGCCCGGAACCGCGAAAATGTCTCTGCCCATCTCTGCCGCGAGCGTTGCGGTGATAAGAGC
>DBTI01000012.1:16478-17268 GCA_002306975.1 Ruminococcaceae bacterium UBA1320 | reverse complement strand
CTGCCCGCCTCAACCACTACACAGCCGAGCGACAGCCCTGCGATAATGCGGTTGCGCACCGGAAAATTAATGCGGTCTGGTCTGGTCCCCGGCGGATATTCCGACACCACCGCTCCGTTTTGCGCGATAAGCCGTTTAAGCTCCACGTGCGGCGCGGGGTAATCAATATCGATACCGCAGCCGATAACCGCAACTGTTTTTCCGCCGCCCTTGAGCACGCCCTTATGTGACGCGCCGTCTACCCCCACGGCAAGACCGCTGACGACGACCGCGCCGCAGTGGGCAAGCCCCACGGCTAGCTTTGTCGCTGCCTCGACGCCGTAAGGTGTCACACCTCTTGTTCCCACCATCGAGATATAGACGCCGTCTGTCGGCTGCGGCAGCTCACCCCACACATAAAGCACACAGGGCGGTGCGTAGATGTTGTGCAGCCTTTGAGGAAAATCATTTAATGTGAGAATTTTGTAGCCGTTTTTCATGCAGTTGCCGACAATCGTTTTGCTTTTTTCAAGCGATTTATCGCCAAGGCGTTTTATTTCTCTGTCACTCAAAAAGCCGGCGTTCATAAAGTCAACACGCCGTGCCGTGTAAACTCCGCCGACGCCGCCGAAATGTTCAAGCAACCTCAAAATCTTGGGGCTATTTGCTCCAAGCGCCTGTTGCAGCCATATCCAATACTCTATCCTGTCTTCTTCCATGACAGCAGCCCCCATTTTTCCGCCTCATTCTAATTCCAATAAGAAATGTAACGAAAAAATCTTCACGAAAAGGCATAAATCCAACCTTTTCG
>DBTI01000012.1:0-16230 GCA_002306975.1 Ruminococcaceae bacterium UBA1320 | reverse complement strand
AAATCCAACCTTTTCGCTCGATTTTATTCTATATTTCTAATTGGAATAAGTATTACAAGAGACGGCTCTTTGTCATTTCCCAAATGATTACCGTCGCCGCCGCCGCGGCGTTAAGTGATTCCGCACGACCACGCATGCGCACCGTAACGCGCCCGCTGCACGCTTCTATGCATTGCTGTGTCAGCCCGTTGCCCTCGTTGCCGATCACCGCGGCTACTCCGCCTTCAAGGTTGGCATCAAGTATATCATCCCCGCCGTCAGCCACGGCGGCATAAACCTTTATGCCCTTTGTTGTTAAGAGTTCAGCGGTTTCAGCCATATTTATGCCGGCGCAGAACGGCAGGCGAAACACCGCGCCCATCGACGCGCGCACGACCTTCGGCGAAAAAATATCTGTGCAGCCCGCGGATAGAATCACGCCGTCTATCCCCATTGCCTCTGCTGTGCGCAGCATTGTGCCAAGGTTGCCTGGGTCCTGTATATCTTCAAGTGCGAGATACGCGCCCTGCGGGTCGATGCTCTGGATGTCAAGGCTGTTTTTTTGCATCTCAAGGGTGCAGAAAATTCCCTGTGCGGTGCGGGTGTCTGCAAGCAGATTCGCAACAGCGGGCGAAACGTCATAAACCGGTGCACCCGACTGCTCAAGAGCGTTGCAGCAGTCGGCATATTTGTCACGCGCCTGTTCCGTCACAAATGCAGCGGCAATCTTTGCGCCGCTCAGCACGGCGTCGCCCGTGAGCCTTGCCCCTTCAACGACAAAGCGCCCCGCTTCACGCCGCCTATTCTTATTATCGCGCAGACCGGCATATTCTTTAACGAGCCTGTTATCGCGGCTTGAAATAAGCGTAATCGGTTCCTCCCCGTTTTGCGTTTAAAACACGAATGCCCGGGCGCATTTCTGTGCCCGGGCTATCTTTTAAAATTAAAGGGCTGCCTTTGCCTTTTCAACAAGTGATGTAAAAGCTTGTGCATCGCTGATTGCAAGCTCTGAAAGCATCTTGCGGTTAAGTGTGATCTCAGCCTTTTTGAGGCCGTTTATGAATGTAGAATAATTTATGCCGTTCATCTTGCATCCGGCAGAAATACGTGTAATCCATAATGAACGGAAATCACGCTTTTTGTGCTTACGGCCGACATATGAATATGCCAGTGATTTCATTACTGCCTGATTAGCTGTGCGGAAAAGTCTGCTTTTGCCGCCCCAGTAACCCTTGGCAAGTTTAAGAATCTTTTTCCTTCTCTTGCGCGTCATTATCGCGCCTTTAACTCTCGCCATTTTTTATATACCTCCGTACCGCTATAAAAGCGACCTGTCTGTTACTTATAAGGAACAAGGCGTTTAATCGCCTTAACGTTAGTAGCGTCAAAATAAGTACCCTGTCTCAGGCCTCTTTTACGCTTTGTACTCTTTTTGTTTAAAATATGCGATTTATATGCATGTGCACGCTTTATCTTACCATTTTTAGTAAATTTAACACGCTTTGATAAACCGCTGTGAGTTTTCAATTTCGGCATCGTGATACCCTCCCTTTTGCTTACTGCTTCATGCTTTGTTATTTACGGGCTTCGGAGCCAGGAACAAAGACATACTGCGCCCTTCAAGTTTTGGCTGTTTCTCAAGAGAAGCAGCTTCGACGCAAGCGTCGGCAAAACGCGTAAGCAGGTGACCGCCAAGCTCGGTGTGAGCCATCTCGCGGCCGCGGAAGCGAACCGTTACCTTTACTTTATCCCCATTACTCAGAAAGTTCAGCGCGTGACCAATTTTGGTCTGCAAATCGTGCGTGTCGATGTTGAGCGACATGCGGATTTCTTTCACTTCAACAATCTTTTGATTTTTTCTCGCTTCTTTTTCCTTCTTAGCCAGTTCAAACCGATATTTGCCGTAGTCCATGATGCGGCAGACAGGCGGTGTTGCCTGTGGAGCGATCTTGACGAGGTCAAAATTGTTCTCTTCGGCAATTTTAAGTGCTTCACGTGTAGGCATTATGCCAAGCTGGCTGCCATCATCGCCAATCACCCTTATTTCCCTGTCTCTAATCTCCTCATTTATGAGCAGTTCCTTGCTGATATGCGGCACCTCCAAAAAGCCCTATATAACAATAAACGCGGAAAGACTCTTCGCCCCTCCGCGTGCAACACCACACAACGCCGCCTTTGTATCGGCAGCATGAAACGGTATTGACCCCTGTACCAAGAGCACGGGGTGAGGATGGCTTATGCTCTCCTGCTTCATTGTTAAACTAATTATATCATCTAAAAGTCATTAAGTCAATACTTTTTTTATTTGCGGAATTTCAAAATTAAATTCACCTTGTTCGGACACCGGCAAACCTGGCACGGTTTGGTGTAAACACGAAGAACGCACACATCTCCAATGCCATTATGCATTTTGCAGCATCAAATGGCAGAATAAGTTCACCTATATTGTTTCTTAATTTTTAGCCACATATTCTTCAAGACACAATCCGCTGTCCGTAATCTTTTTCGCGTCATCGACGCCGACAAATCTGAAATGCCACGACTCATAATCATATTTTGTTACGTCTACCTTGTCTTCCGGGTAACGGAGTATAAAACCGTAATTCACGCAGTTTGCTCTGAGCCATTTACCCGCGTCGGTATTGTCAAAGTCGGCAGTCAGCGTGCCGTTTCTTTTATACCATGCACTTGATATTACATCGGCGGCAAGGCCTGTTTCATGCTCGCTTGTTCCCGGTGGCGCAACAAGTTTAGCGGCGTCGATTTTCGCCTGTGCGTTTGTTTCGCCACTTGCTTCATATGACTTTACATGCTGGTCAAAATTATTCTGCTGATAAGCATAGGTTCTGTAACCGGATAAAATACAAAGGTCACTTAGCCCTGCTTTTCGCCCGGCGTCAATCATATTTTCAAGATAAGTCGCGGCGCGGCTGTCAAAATGATTGTCTTTATCTGTGGTGTAATAATAGCTTTTGGGGATTGTTATAAGATTCGGCGTGTAATTCGAAGGGAGCGCATTGTTTTTGTTCACAAGCATAAGGATTCCAAAGTCATGCACTATATTTACGGCAGATGACGAGGAACTTCCGGTGCCTGATGACGCAGGCGTTGAGGAAACCGGAGTTGACGAGGAGCTTTGCTGAGCTTCCGAAGACGACTGCACTGATGAAGACGAGGAGGCAACCGAAGTCTGCGGTTTGTTTTTAAGGATTGCAATCAGAATAACCGCCGCAATTATGACAACAGCCGCTGTTATCGCTACTGTAACGTTTTTCTTTAATTTACGTTTCTTGCTCATTGTTATTTTACTCCATTCCGGTAAAGAATTCAGTCAAGACTGTTTTGTATAACAACGCCGTCATTAACTGTGATAAAACCCTTGCCGAATACTGATTTTAATTCGCCGTGGTAGGCAATTTCTTTAGCTGTGACAAGATTTTTAAACACGCTGTTTTCACTGTCGTTATAATAGATTCCGCCGGTCAGAGTTACATAAATATTTTTTATATCCATTGCCTTTGAGAGGGTAATCTTCGTTAAATCCGGAGTAAGGTCTATGCTGATTTCGCCGTTGTCGTCCTGCTTTTCGATGCTGCCGTAAAGAATTTCCTTGGTTGTTTTTCCGTCGCCGCTTGAAAGATAGATGTTATCGCTCCCGTCATAACCCAAAAGTCTGAATTTTCTGTTTCCGTCAATATTGAGTGAACCTTCCCCCGCCACATAGACCCTGCCGTTATCATCGTTTTCATACAAAAGCCCTTCAGTATCCTTAAGGCACTGTATCTTTCCGATATTATAGGTGGACAGATTTTTATATGACCGGTTTGCGCTGGGGAGATTGAATTCCCATGCCGTTGAGTTTCCACTGTATTTGTTGGTCAGTTTAAGGTAACTTGCAACAACAACTGTTGAAAAATCCAAATCCGTCACTTCAACATTTTTGCTTGATAGCAGAATTTTCGCAGCAGTCGGCTTGCCGTTGGTGTTAACCGTGTTCATGATTTCAGCGGGTGTAGCGTTTTCCTTTATATTAAGGTTATAAAGTTTTGCATAATATTGTGACGGATCAGCGGCAATTTCCGCGATAATGAGCTGATCGCGATCATAAACCCAATCGTAATAACCAAGCTCCATGTTCTCATCCATCTTTATCGGAAGCACCTCGCCGCTGACAAGATTAAGCACCTGAAGCGAGCCGTTAAGCTTATAGGCAAGATAGCTTCCGTCATACGACGCTTTAATATCCGTTGCCGAGCTGTCTATATTCACTTTTAAGCTCGGGCCGGTTTTTGATACGTTATTGGTAACGATATCTACTTTTGTATCACCGGTGTTATCTGCAAGATAAGACCGGTCGACAAATATCAATCCACCTATTTCTATAATTAAAAAAACAGCTAAACCTGTTGCAACCATTCGAATATATCGGGAAAAAAGTGATCTTTTAGCTTTCAACTTTATGCCTCCTATTTCTCAACATAAAACGCTGTTGCAACCGGTCTTTCACCGAATTGTGCAGTTGGCTCATTGATTATATCGCCGTTGTAATACATCGTTGTTGACCCGCCGCCGTCAAGGCTTGTCGCTGTTATAACGGGGTTATTGGTAGAACTGAAATTGTCCAAAAGCATCTGCTGCTCTTCATAGAAGGTTGCGCCGCTCTCAGTGACCTGGCGCCCGTTGAGCGCTATGAGCAGAATGGTTCCGTCTTTTCTTTGTGCGATGGATGTGCGGGGCGCGCGGCTTACGTCGCTGCCCTTTTTATAACGACCTTTGCCGTTTACAATCAACGGTTTGAAATTATTCATCGTGACGGCTTCTGAAACGTTAAGTTTTTTAAGCTCATTTATACTGTGTTCATCAACGATAAGGGTGCCATTGTTATCAAGCGCGATTACATTTACCTTGTCGTCATCGCCCCATGACTTGTCCTGAAAAACAACGTTGCCGTTGTGAATAACAAAATTGGATGGCGTTTTGCCGCCGTCGGATTCCTTTGCCCCGGGCACAAAACCGCCACCGTTTATCGCCGCGATGGCGTCAAACCGTTTGGCAATGGCACTTGTCAGTTCACCTTTTCTGCCCACTGTCTGCGTCATTGCAACTTTTACCTTTAACCTGTCTTTAATTTCGAGAATATAGCCGCTAAAATGGCTGCCGCTTACATGATATTCATTAATCGTACTGTCACCGGTATTGGTAAAAGTCGGTCCCACCAAACTCTGTTGATCGGATCCGCCGGTGTTGTTATTGTCGCTCGTGATTTCGTCTATTTGGGCTTGGTTATAAAAAATTTCCGCTATCCACTGATGTGTTCCCGACTGCATAGCTGAGCTCACAACAAATTTTTTGATTGTGTTGAAAAACGGACTATAAAAAACAAGCATCACACATATCGCAAATGACACTATTAACTGAAATAACAAAGTTATAAAAACAACGGGTTTGGTAAACCGTCTTTTAGCCTCTTTCAATGCACATTCCCTTTTCCTTATATTTATATTATCCTCGTCATAAATCTTGCAGCAATTTCAAGATTAAAGCGAAATAGCTTTGTTATCTCCACATTTCTATTGTAAAATACAAAAGACAAAAAAAATTTTATGCTTCATTTATTTTTTCTCTTATATGGATTATTGCAATTTTTAATCGGCAAATTGCAATAATCCATAATTTATCGTGCATAATCTGTTATAAGCAATCCCTTTAAAGTTTATCATATATATAAATCCGGCGCAACTATAATGATCTTATTTTGTCACAGTATACCTCAAGGTTCTGTAAATCCCCTTAATATTATAAAATCTGACGCTGCGGCAGATGTTAATATTATGTTAAAAATGAGAAACACAGCAAAATAATTTTGGAAATACAAAAATTATTTTCCGAAAGGCGGTGCTTTGACCGGTACAATTCAAATTTTTTATTCTATAAGTAAGATATTATTTTAGATTGACAATTAAAATCTTTTCATGACTTTACTGGTTTTTTTCAGTTTTTATATTGTTTTTTGTGTATTCATATTAAATTATTTTAAAATGTTGCTTACTTGCCATGAATATAGTAATATGATATTTGTCGGAGTTTTTTGTTGTAAATTAGGCAGATTTTTTACCATAAAATTTTGCCGTTTGAAGAGTAAGCGCATTAATTTATTAATTAATTTTATAAACTGCAGGTAAGATTTTGGGAGATGAATTTTATGAGAAAGACAAAAATCGTATGCACACTTGGCCCATCAACAGATAAAGAAGAGATATTGCGCCAAATGATGCAAAGCGGCATGAATATTGCACGCTTTAATTTTTCACATCAGACACACGACGACCACAAAAGGCGTTCGGAAATGGTTAAAAAGCTTCGCGCCGAGCTTGATCTGCCCATCGCGATTCTTCTTGATACAAAAGGGCCGGAAATAAGACTTGGTCTTTTTAAGAATAAAAGCGTTGAGTTAAAAGAGGGTCAGACCTTCACCCTCACCACAAGAGAAATTGAAGGAACCGATTCCATTGCCACTGTATCATTCAAAGGACTGCCGGACGATATTTGCGCCGGCAAGCATATTCTCATAGACGACGGCCTTATTGATATGCTGGTCGTCAACACAGATAAAACCGAAATTACCTGCAAGGTGTTAAACGGCGGTAAAGTATCCAACAACAAGGGCGTGAATGTTCCCGGAACTCGTCTTTCACTCCCGTTTGTCAGTGAAAAAGATAAAAGCGATCTGCTTTTCGGCATTGAAAACGATTTTGATTTTGTAGCGGCTTCGTTTACGCGCACTTCAAAAGATATTATCGAAATACGGTCAATTCTTGAAAACAACGGCGGAAGTAATATCCGTATCATTGCGAAAATTGAAAATTCAGACGGTGTTGACAACATCGACGAGATACTTAAGGTTTCTGACGGCATCATGGTCGCACGCGGCGACATGGGCGTTGAGATTCCATTCGAAGAGATTCCCCGCCTTCAAAAAATCCTTATCAAAAAAGCGTATAACGCAGGTAAGCTTGTCATAACCGCAACCCAGATGCTTGATTCGATGACCATCAACCCGCGCCCGACAAGAGCGGAGGTTACCGATGTTGCAAACGCCATCTATGACGGCACAAGTGCCATCATGCTCTCAGGTGAAACAGCGGCAGGCAAGCATCCGGTTGAAGCGTTAAAAACCATGTCGCGCATTGCGGAATGCACCGAAGCCGACATTGACTATTCCAAGCGGCTTTTAGAGCGCAGACTTGAGGATTCACCAAACGTCACAAACGCGATCTCTCACGCAACCTGCACCACGGCTCACGATCTTGGTGCCGCGGCGATCCTCACCGTTACAAAATCTGGCCAGACTGCCCGCTTT
Source organism: Ruminococcaceae bacterium UBA1320 (assembly GCA_002306975.1). Classification (GTDB taxonomy): domain Bacteria; phylum Bacillota; class Clostridia; order Oscillospirales; family Ethanoligenentaceae; genus Ruminiclostridium_D. The sequence continues at coordinate 8,891 of DBTI01000012.1, read as the reverse complement.
ATCTCAAAGTTTCGCCCGTCGTGCCCGATTATCGGCTGCACAACCAACGAGCAGGTTTACCGTCAGCTTAACATGTCGTGGGGCGTCGTGCCTGTCATGACAAAGGAAATGGAAAACACAGACTCGCTGTTTGAGCACGCTGTAAACAGCGCAGTCGAAAGAGGGCTTTTGCACGACGGCGAGCTTGTTGTCATTACTGCCGGCGTACCGCTTGGTGTTTCCGGCACCACCAACCTTCTCAAGGTTCAGGTTGTAGGCGACGCACTTGTAATTGGTCACGGTATCGTTCATTCCACTATTTGCAGCAACCTTTGCGTATGCAAAAACGAAGAAGACGCGATTAATAATTTTAATGACGGCGACATTCTTGTCATACCGAAGACATCAAACGATATTATGGCGATTATTAAAAAATGCTCCGGCATCATAACCGAACAGGACGGCGCCGCTTCCCACGCAGCAGTTGTCGGCTTGACACTTGATTTGCCGGTTATCGTCGGTGCAAGGAGCGCAACACAGATACTCAAGAGCGGCACAACAGTCATTCTTGACGGAACACGCGGCATTGTTTTCAGCGCAGGCAACAAAAACCCGATTACAAAATAATAATTGCATTCTGCTAAATTATATTGTATTATTTACCCGGCATGACTTATAACAATTTCAAATTTAAAGCGGAATAGTTTTGTTATCTCCCCCTTCGGAGCGGATGGTCTCCGGCGGGGGAGATAACCTCTTACTTTCCCGTTTTTATCTGTAATTGCAATGGTCATGCCGGGTATTGATATCTTAAAACAAGGGAGGCTTTTTTACCATGGGTGTAAATGAACAGGAGTTTGAAGTCGAAAAAAAGTACCTCGACGGTGTACTTGACTTTTTGCGCAGTGAAATTTCAAGCATTCGTGAAGCGCTCGAAAGCAAGAAGCATCTTCTCTATCGAACCCGCCATGAACAGGGCGTGCTTGCATCCGACTTCACAAGCCCGGGTACTTCCTCCGACCTTTCACAGAATCTTCTTGAGGACGAACGACAGATAAATGCGATTGAAATAATGACGCGCAGGCTCTATCAGGATGAACGGCTGCTCGCGTCGCCATATTTCGGGCGTTTTGATTTTAAAGAGGACGGAATGCGCACCGCCGACAAAATCTATATCGGGCTGCACAATATCTATGACTCAGAGGGCGACTGTGATATTCTTGTCTATGACTGGCGGGCACCGATCAGCGGCATTTTCTACCGTGATGAGCCGGGGCACGCAAGCTACACGGCGCCGGGCGGAGAAATCAGCGGCGACGTCAGCATAAAACGCCAATATAACATTGAGCACTCAACGCTCAAATACTTTTTTAACTGCAGTCTTGTTATCAACGACGAGATTTTGCAGGAGGCGCTCGCGAAAAACGCCTCGACAAAAATGCAGAACATCGTAAGAACCATACAAAGTGAGCAGGATTTAATTATCCGCAACACAAAGAGCGACCTTCTCATGGCGCAGGGAGCCGCGGGAAGCGGCAAAACAACAATAGCGCTGCACCGCATAGCATACCTTCTTTATCACGACGCGTCTTTAAAGCTTACCAGTAATAATATCGTTATTATATCGCTCAGCGACGTTTTTAGCAGCTATATCGGCACTGTTTTGCCCACGCTCGGCGAGGAAAATGTCAAGGAGCTTACTTTTGACATGCTGGCACAGCGGCTCACCGGCATTGATCCCTTGCAAAGCCGCATTGAATTCAGCGACAGTCTTTTAAAAGATGAAAAAGAGAATGGTTCGCAAACCGGTATATTACAGTCCTCTTACCTTTTTAAAGGTTCGCGCGCCTTTGCTGAAATTTTGCAGCGCTTTTTGCATTATTACGAGAACAACCTTATCGCATTCGACGATGTAGTTTATGGCGGCACAGCTATCGCAAAGCGTGATGAGTTAAGAAATATATTTATGGACAATAACGCAAGTATTCCAACGCTCAGCCGCCTGCGCCGCCTTGAAACGATTCTAAAGAGCCGGATTGACAGATTCCAGCCTGCATATCATAAAAAGCTTGAAAATGAGATTATCAACAAGGAAGAGCACCAGTTTGATTTCAAAACTGTCGCACGTTTCCTCGCTATTCAAGAAATGAACCGTGTCACGGAGCAGATTTCAAAATTTACGCAGATTGACGCGGCGGAAGTTTACCGTGAAATTTTTGCAGACAGGCTGCGTTTTGAAGAGATTGCTAAAGGTCTTGATCTGCCCGAAAATATAGGCGATATATTTGAACTTACCTCAAAATATTTAAACAACGGCTTCGGGTTCGAGGATATGGCGCCACTTTGCCATCTCACACTTCTTCTTGACCGCAACGACAGTTTTGAAGGCATCAAACAGGTTGTTGTCGATGAAGCGCAGGATTATCTGCCCATGCATTACGCAGTTTTGGGTCAGCTTTTCAAGGCCGCGGCATTCACCGTTCTAGGCGATATCGGTCAATCGGTGGAAACAAACGCAAGCTCACAGATTTATGACGACGCGGCAGTTCTGCTTAAAAAGAAGCGCCCTGTGCTGCTCACGCTTAATAAAAGCTATCGCTGCTCTTGTGACATTATGAACTTCGCACTTAAAATACCCGATGAGCGCCCGGACGTCACGCCGTTTGAGCGTTACGAAAAGGAACCGGAGCTTATTCGCTGCACGGACGCAGAGCTTGACGACACCCTTGCCGCCGACATAAAGTCAGCGATTGACGAGGGCTTTGACACCGCGGCGGTAATCTGCAAAACACAGGAACAGGCACAGGCTTTATATGAGCAGCTGCGCGGGAAAGTGAAAATCAAGATACTTGCGAGTTCCGGCGAAGTTGCACGGGGCGCAATAATCCTGCCGGCTTATCTTTCAAAAGGGCTTGAGTTTGACTGTGTTTTTGTACCCGAGGTTACCGATGAAAATTATGGCTGTGTTCTTTCCAAGCGGCTTTTGTACATCGCGTGCACAAGGGCACTGCACAGGCTTAGGCTTTATTACGGTGATGAATGTGAGATTGTTAAAAGGCTGAGAGGATAAGACTGATTTTTTGATTTAGATGGTGGCGCACGGTGTGCACCACCATCTTTTTTGTTTAAATTAGCTTCTTATATTTTTATTTAAAAGAACAGTAGTCGCAGCATGAGTGATAAAGTTGTTATTAAAAGAATGATATTTTAAACAAAAAAGAAAATAAGAGCCTATCAAACCTCTCCTGCCGCTGAAGTAGCACCCTCCCCAAATCTTTTGGGAGGGAAATAAGGGGCTCTTACCAACAACAAACAAGAAACCCTCTAACCTCACAACCATCCAAAGCCGGCGCCCTGCACTCGCTCAAAAGAAAAAAACTAGAAAAATTGCCTGCCCAAATTCGGGCAGGCAATATAAATAGACAGGAGGGTAACCGGGCAAACGCTATTTGGATGCTGTTTTTAAATCTAAAGTGAAGAACTCAGGCAATCCGTGTCTGATATGCCTTTCCTGTTCACCAAGAATCAATGGTTTAAGATATTCCATCATTTCAGGAGTAACATCGTAGCCGTTAGGCGCGATCCATTCCTGTGGAACAAACTTTGTGAAGTTTGCAATTTCGCCGACTTCACAGTAATCATAATCAACCGTATAAGGGCTATTCGAGAGCCGTTTGATAATGGCAACGACACCGGTTTTGCCCGCCAGCGCGAATTTAACCGCCGACGCACCAACATTAAAAGCCTCGTCGATATCGGTGGCAGAGGTGATGTGTGAAGCTGAGCGCTGCAAAACGTTCAGGTTTACAGAACGCACCTTGCAGTGCAGCTTGTCCAAAACCAACTGCTCCATATACTTTCCGATTCCGGAAAGATATTTATGTCCAAAAGCATCCTTTAAGCCGGTTTGGTGCGATTCGCCGACATAAGTGCCGTTCGCGAGTTTTAACCCTTCTGAAGCGGCAACCACAATATGGCGTGCTGTTTGGGAAATCCCTTTTAAATCCTCAATGAACTTGTCGGGATCAAATACAGTTTCGGGAAGGTAAATCATATGCGGCGCGTCGCAGCTTGTCAGCCTTGCAAGAGCCGAAGAAGCGGTGAGCCAGCCGGCGTTTCTGCCCATTATCTCTACAATGGTGACGGACAAAACATCATAGACCGCGCTGTCATAGGCAATCTCCGCAATAGAGGTCGCTATGTATTTTGCCGCAGAACCAAACCCCGGGGTATGGTCGGTGCAGCACAGATCGTTATCTATCGTTTTCGGAATTCCGACAGCCTTAATGTCCTCGCCTATTGATGAAAAATAGGCCGACAGCTTTTTTACCGTATCCATCGAATCGTTTCCGCCGACATACAAAAAGTATCCTATATTATACTCACGGAATATATCTAATATCTTCTGGTAGTAGTCAGACGGATAATCAGGCAGCTTGAAACGGCAGGAGCCAAGAGCCATTGCCGGAGTTTCTTTTAAAAGCTGCAAATCCTCTTCGGTTTTAATGCTGCGCCTCAAATCAAAGAAATCGCGCTTTAAAACGCCTTTTATTCCGTTGTGAGCACCATAGACTTCCCCGATTTCCGGGCTGTTCAGAGCCTGTTTAACCGCGCCCGCCAGTGAAGCGTTTATAGCCGCTGTGGGGCCTCCGGATTGTCCGATTAAAATATTCTTGAGCATAATTGACAAGCTCCTTTTAAGGTGATTTTCAGTGGTTCGCTAACTTGTATATATTGTAGACGTCCTCGCGGTCAAGAACCTTGAAGCTGCCTACCGTGCGCTTTCCAAAGAATACACAGCGATCTGCAAGCTCACGCAGAATCTCTTCGCTCTGAACGCCGATCCCAAGCTCGGTAAAGCAGGTGGGCATGCCGACTGATTTAAAGTATGAAGCAGTCTTTTCTATTGCGGCAAGTGCTGTCTCTTCAGCGTTGCCCTTTTCAATGCCCCATACCTTTTGAGCATAGCGGACAAAACGCTCCGGCTTCGCTTTGAGGCAATACTTTGCCCAGGAATCCCATATTGCAGAAAGGCTGGCCCCGTGAGCCACGTCGAATTTTCCGCTGAGTTCATGCCCAAGCTGATGGGGCGCAAAATCCCAATCCGCGCCAAGGCCGGTCAGGCCATTGTGCGAAAGGCTGCCGCACCACATAATCTCGCTCATTGCTTCATAATCGCTTGGATTCGCTACCGCAGTTTTACCGTGTTTTATAACAACTCTAAGCAGTGATTCCGCAATTTCATCAGTTATTTCGTTTCCTTCTGTCGGTGTGAAATAACGGTCAAGGGTGTGCATCATTATATCAACAACACCGCATGCAACCTGATATACAGGCAAAGTAAATGTGAGCTCAGGGTTCATCACTGCAAACTTCGGGCGGTTAAACGGTGTATCGTAACCGATTTTCGTGTTTGTTTCGTCGTTTGTGAGAACGGCTGATTCACTGGTTTCACTTCCGGCTGCGGAGATTGTAAGCACTGTGCCGACCGGCAGGCTTCTTTCAAGAGGAATCTCGTTTGTCCAGAATGCCCAGAGATCTTTATCCGGGTTTGCGACGCCGTGAGCAATGCCCTTTGCAGTGTCAATTACACTGCCGCCGCCGACCGCAAGAATAAAATCCGCTCCGAATTTTATTGCTTCTTTAATACCGGACTTTGCAAAGGATAGCCTTGGGTTCGGTTTTACGCCGCCGATTGAATTGAAAGCGATGCCGGATTTTGCAAGCAATTGTTCGATTCCTTCAAGCAGGCCGCTTTTAACGACGCTGCCGCCGCCATAAACGATAAGCACACGTGTGCCGCCGTATTTCTTTATAAGCTCTGCTGTTTTAAGTTCCGCATCTTTGCCAAATGCTACTTCGGTCGGTGAATAAAATCCAAAACTCTGCATATTGTAAACCTCTATTCTTTTGTAAGCCATGAATTTATCGGGTGTTCGCGCAGTTTCTGCGTCAATCGCCCTATCATGGTTCCATAAAATGTTTATATAACCGACCACGGTATCGACATTTTACAACATTAAATATTATACACTATTCGATGCTATTTTCAAATGCCTTCATGATCAGCATGGCGACAGCCGCGCCCGGATCAAGGAGCGTTCTTGAGGCTTCGCCTCTTGTAGCTGCTCTGCCGTGGATGGCAAGAAGTGTGTTGGTGTTTTTATAGCCGGTCTCCGCTGCGGCAGCCGCCTTTTTTGCACCTGCGGCAAGAGGTTCACCCTGTTCAACTGAAGCGTTAAGCGCTTCAACAGCGGGGTTAATACCGTCCAAAAAGGTTTTGTCACCGACTTTTGCCTTGCCTCTGTTTATTACGCCGTCCATATAAGCCGAAAAAATCTGTGCTACCTCGGCATCGCTGATCTGCGTTTTGCCCTTTAGCACTTTTCCGGCATTCATAAGGCCAGACGCCATTAATGTTCCCATCGTCGACGGTACCGCGGTTGACATTGCTTTTCCGCTTGTGTAAAGAAGTTTTCCGATATCACTGTCTTCAAACGTTTCGGCGGCGGTATATGCCGCTGCGAAACCGTCGCTCATTGTAAGCCCTAGGTCGCCGTCGCCGACAACACTGTCAAGCTCAATGAGGTAATCCCTGTTTTCCGCCATGATATCTTTGATGCATTTCAAAAGCTTCTGTATATATGATTTATCCATAGTTATTCACTCCTTGAATTGCTGATACGCAGTTATATTTGCTTGAAGAACGGGGTGTTCGCCGGTTTTTCCATCAAAGCTTTAAGCTCGTCGTCAAGCTTCAGCATTGAAATTGACATGCCTGCCATTTCAAGAGAAGTCGCATATTCGCCGACATAAAAATGGTGAACCTTGATGCCTTTATCGGCAAGGTTTTTGCTAACTCGGCGGGTCACGATGTACTGCTCGTCCAATGTGGTCGCGCCAAGCCCGTTGATAAGAACGTCAACCTCATCGCCGGCGGTGTAAGGGACATCGGAAATAATCTTTTCAAGCATCTCATCTGTTATCTGGTCGGCGCTTTCAAGCTTTCCGTGACGTATGCCGGTTTCACCATGAATGCCCATGCCGATTTCCATTTCATTATCTGCAATGGAGAAGCCCGGTTTGCCTACACGGGGCACTATGCACGGTGTAAGCGCAACGCCCATTGTACGGACGTTTGCAGACGCTTTTTCCGCAACGCGTTTTACCTCGTCAAGTGACATCATGTTTGCAGCCGCCGAGCCTGCGCATTTATAAACAAAGAAAATACCGGCAACGCCTCTGCGTGTGCTCTTCTCGCCCGGTGCTGAAGGCCCCGCTGAAGCGACGTCGTCACCTGCGACAACACTGAGAACCTTGATATCATCTTCGAAATCAGCCATTTCGGCAGCCATATCAAAGTTGAAAATATCGCCGTTATAGTTACCGTAAATATATAGCACGCCTGCGCCGGAATCAATAGCCTTTGTTACCGCGTGCATCTGCTCCGCGCTTGGCGACTGGAAAACGTCACCGACTGAGCAGGCATCAAGCATACCCTCGCCGACGTAGCCAAGGAAAAGCGGAAGGTGCCCTGAGCCGCCGCCTGTTGCGATGCCAACCTTGCCCTCAACCTTTTTCGCGGCGATAAGGCAGTGAACGTCGTCAGCCGTGTAGGTTACAAGGTCCGGGTGTGCAATATAGATGCCCTCCAGCATTTCCTTTACATAATTTTCAGGATTGTTAATAATCTTTTTCATTATGCGTTTCTCCTAATCTTAATGGGATGTTCCTGTAATATAGACTTTGCAACCATAACTATGATAAGCAGCAATCCCCAGACTACGTTCTTCATAAATGAGTCAATTCTCAAAATGTTGAAGGCGCTGGAAATCAACTGCAATATGATAACCGCAAGGGCAACACCTGTAACTTTACCTTTGCCGCCGGCAGGATCAGTTCCGCCGAACACAACAATAAGCAAAGCGAGAAGTGTGTAAGATGTACCATAGTCGGACTTTGCAGAGCCATAATGGGAAATTACAATGATTCCTGAAACAGCAGCCAAGATACCTGAAGTCATATAGGTCATCAGGGTTACGCGCAGGTTGTTGATGCCTGTATATTCTGACGCGGTTTCGTTAGAACCCATAAAGCATAGCTGTTTTCCGAAAACCGTGCGTTTTAACACAAAGTTTACCGCAACAGCGACGACAATGAATATTACAAGTGAATAAGGAAGCACTCCCGCCAACGTACCGTTGCCGATAATCTGAAACGACTCCGGCAGACCTGTAATTGCAGGGCCTTTTGTAATAACCATTGCAAGACCTGTGTAAAGCTGACCGCCGCAAAGTGTAACAAGCATCGCCGGAATTTTCATTTGGCCAATCAGGTAACCGTTAAACAAACCGCAGATTGCGCCGAGCGCAAGGCTTAAAATTACACCAATAATTATTCCCGCAGGGTTGCCTTTCATACTGACCATAACCATCGACGCCGCAATGCCAGTAAGGTTGGCGGTACCTACAAGCGACAAGTCAATTCCTCCGACAATCATGCAGAGCATCATGCCGAACGACATTATTCCAAATTCAGGGAATTGAAAAGCCATTGAGTTGATATTGCTACTTGAAAGAAAATCTCCGGATAACGATGTCATTACAATGACAATAACAACGGCTATACCGAATAATGCGACTACGTTCTTGTCGCTGTTTTTAGCGAGTTTTTTAAGCTTTTCCATCTTATTCCCTCCTATCTCTTCTGATTCAGGGCAACACGTTTTGCTCTAAGAGAAGTAATTGATGTTCCAATTACGATGATAAGTCCCAAAGCAAATGTCTGCCAATAGTTAGGAATACCCAGCATGATCAGGTTGTTGGATACCAGCGTAATCAGCAGCACGCCGACTACAGTGCCTATAACTTTGCCATGTCCGCCGGTAATTCGTGTGCCGCCGATCACGCCAC
>DBTI01000281.1 GCA_002306975.1 Ruminococcaceae bacterium UBA1320 | reverse complement strand
CCGGGAGCCCTGCCGTTGTGCTGTTTTTCGTTATGCTTTTCGGAGGGAGATGCATGCGCTTTAACACACAGCCATGTGTGGCTGCGGAATTTTTGCAGATGTTAGGGCGGTTCCTTCAAAAGGAACCGCTCTATTTTGTTTTCGTCGCGGCTTTGCAGGAATGAAAAGTAAGTGAAGAATGCACTTTTAAACAAAAAATAAACGTTACGGCGTTAGTTGTAAAAAGGTTATTAAAAGAACGCTTCTTAACCTCAAATCAATAAAAAAGTAAAACCAATATTTACATATATAAATAAGGAGAAAAGAAATGAAAATTTTAAAGAAACTTTCTGCATTCCTTTGCAGCATAACTCTGCTGCTGACAGTTTTTGCTTCAGCGGCAGCCCCTGCAAAAGCCGCTTCGGCGCAGAGCATAACCATGCGCGTTGAAGGGCAAAAATCGACCCTATATTCCGGGAGTGCCAGCTTTACACAGGGTGAGGATTTCTACGACATCATGTCGGCGGCGCTTGCCGAAAAAGGCGTAAATCTTGAAGCCAACAACGGAACCTATGGGCATGAGGTCGTGTCGATAGGTGGCGAGTCCGGCACCTATCCTGTCTGGTGGCATCTTTACGTTAACGGCAAATCGTCGGACGTGGGCGTGGATTCGCTCAAACCGGCAAACGGCGACGAAGTTGTTTTTTATCTTGGCGACGACAGCGAGGTGCTTTTCCCAACGGTAACATTCACACCGAAATATCCGGTGGAAGGGCAGAGCGCAAACATTAATGTAAGCGCAACCTATACGGATTACAGCGACTATACAAATCCGGCGGTAAAAACACAGAAAATTTCCGGAGTAACAATTACTTTTAACGGCAAGGCATATACGACCGACAGCGACGGAAACGCCGATGTGACAATGCCGTCGGCGGGCAGTTACACAATGACGGCGGTGAAAGAGAAAAAAGACGCCACTGTGGCAATCGTGCGGACCGGAGATATTCCCGTAACGGTTTATACAAAGGATACTGTTCCGACCGACAGCAGTCCAAACGGCGGAGATGGCGGCAAACCGGCACAGACTGCGGTGACGTCAAGCGCTGTGTCAAACGCCATAAAAACCGGCGCAGACTATATTTTTAGAAACGGAATAACCGATTGGGGATCGTCTGTCGCATATTCTTCGGCGGACGGCAGTGTGCCTCAAAGCTATTTTGACAGTGTCAAAGCAGATATAGCGTCGGGCGGAACAGCGCTGCCCACGCATCTTGCGGGCGTTATCATCGGGCTTCGCGCGGCGGGTGCAAATCCGCAGAGCTTTGACGGCAGCGATCTTGTCGCGCAGCTTTATAACAGCAAAGATATAGGAAAAACCGGATTGAACGGCTATACCTACGGCCTTTTGGCGCTTGATTGCGGCAATTATAAGCTGCCGTCAACCGCTCCTATTTCAAGAGAAAAAATTATAGACGCCATGCTTTCCTACCAAGAACCGAACGGAGCGTTTTCACTTGACAAAAACACGGCGCCAGACACCGACATGACCGCTATAGCGGTGACCGCTCTTGCCCCATATGTTAATGAACGCAAGGTCAAAACGGCGGTTGACAGCGCAATTAACTATCTGTCAAAAGTGCAGCAGCCCGACGGCGGGTTTATACCGGCTTATTCTACGAGCGAGGGTTCCGAAACCACGGCACAGGTTGTTATAGCGCTCGCTTCTGTTGGCATTGATCCGCTGAACGACACGCGTTTTATCAAAAACGGCAGTTCACCGATCAGCAACTTAATGGCATACAAAAAAGCGGACGGCGCGTTTTCTCACACAAGCTCGGGCAGCTCCGATCTTATTGCGACAGAGCAGGCGGTAACGGCGCTTGCGGCCTATGAGCGATTCCAAAATTCCGGCGCACGCATTTATGATCTTACATCGGTTTCGGGAAAAATCGAAAATCCGAAAACCGGAAGTGAAGATATGGGTTTTACCGCAGTAATAACCTCTGCGGCTGCTTTATCGGCGTTTTTGCTTTTAAAAAGACGCAGGAAAGTTGATTAAATCCGGTCCGAATATAAGAAAAACACAAGTTTGCCACGGAGAAAGCTGCTTTTCTCCGTGGCAAACTCATTTTAGAGGCGAAATGTACTATAATTTATACAGGATGATTTAAATATTGTTATACAGGGCAAAATTTGGATATTGGGATTTGCATTTTTCGTAAAAATATAATAGAATGGAGTTACCCTTATACTGGTCGCGTATGTCATGATACACTGCCGCCGAAGTTATTAAGGGAATTTATATACAGTCTTGCGAAAAGTCTTTCATTTTCATAAATACGTTAAACTGATGTTACTTATGTCAAACCGACAGGAGGCGAAGCTTTTAGTGAGCAGTACATCTGGGAGGCGTCCTCAAACCAAGGCACAAGGGAAAAAGCCGACCGGCGCAAAAAAACATTACAAAGCGAAACGCGTGATGGGAAACATCGGCAGAGGATTGCTGACTGCTTTTCTGATTTTTGTTATAACATTCACCCTTATAGGCGGAGCTGTGGCTATCTACGTCATAAACTTTGTTCAGCCGCAGGATATCGATCTTAACAGTGCAAACCTTGACAGCACCACCATGATCTATGCCAACGACACAAAAACCAATAAGCCAAAAGTAGTGTCGCAGATAAGCGGCGAGCAAAACCGTATCTGGGTGTCGATCGACTCAATGCCCGATAATCTTAAAAACGCATTTATCTGCACAGAAGATCAAAGGTTCTATGAGCATGACGGTGTTGACTGGAAACGTACGGTCAGCTCTTTTGCCAACCTGTTTTTGCCGATTTATAAAACAAAGCAGGGCGGCTCGACCATCACTCAGCAGTTGGTAAATGTTCTGACCTCAGCAGGCAAAAACAGCAACGATTATGCGCGAAAAATACAGGAGATTGTAAACGCGCTTGCGCTTGAAAAAAAGTATAACAACAAGGATACAATTCTTGAGGCTTATCTTAATACCATCAATCTAAACGAGGGCTGCTACGGAGTGCAGACCGCGGCGCAGAACTATTTTGGCAAGAACGTCAAGGATCTTGACCTTGCCCAATGCGCTGCGCTCGCCTGCATGCCAAAGGCTCCAAGCACTTACGATCCACGTAACCACCCCGATAAAAACACTGAACGCCGTGTAAAAGTTGTGCTTTGGAATATGCTTGACCAGAAGAAAATAACGCAAAGCCAATATGATGCCGCGATAAAAGAAAAGCTCAAGATTGTTGCAAAGAAATCTGTGAGCACACGCGGCTGGTTTGAGGATATGGTTATTACCGACGTTCAGACCGACCTTGAAAACAAATACGGCTGGCCGGCGGAAGACGCGCTTAATGAGATATACACCAAGGGTCTTAGAATTTATACAACGGAAAACACCGATGTGCAATCGGCAATGGACACTGTATATCAGAACACTAAGAACCCCAACTACTGGTATCAGTTTTCCGGTGATGTGCAGCCACAGTCGGGTATGATGGTTATAAACTATTCAGGGCAGATTCTGGGTGTTGAAGGCGGACGAGGTATAAAGACCGGCAATATGATTTTAAACCGTGCGACGGGCTCAAAACGTGCACCTGGTTCTTCAATTAAGCCTCTTGCCGTTTATGCTCCTGCAATGGATCTGAACAAGATAACATGGTCAACCGTTGTAAGCAAAGGTCAAATTAGCATTGGAGGTCAACCCTGGCCGGAAAATGACAACAAAGATTATATCGGTTCAATGAATGTTGTTGATGCGCTTGCGCAGTCGGTTAATACAGTAGCTGTACACATTGAACAGGATATGCTGTCACCGACTTATTCCTTTGACTTCCTTACCAAAAAGCTCGGATTTAACACACTTGTTGACAGTAGAGTCAGCAAAGGTAAAACTTTTTCTGATAAAAATATCAGTTTGGCTATTGGCTCACTTACAGATGGTGCTACCGTTGAGGAAATGGCAGGCGGCTATCAAATATTCGGCAATAACGGCATCTATTACAAGCCGTATTCATACACCAAGGTTACCGACAGCGAGGGCAATGTGCTCTTGGAAAACAAGTCACAGCCTGTTAAGGCAATCGGAGCGGACACCGCGTTTGTTATGAATCAGCTGTTGCAGCAGAATGTAACCAGAACAGGCGGTACTGGTTCAAAAGCCGCTATCCCAGGTGTTTTAGTCGGGGGAAAAACCGGTACAACAAATGACCACAAGGACCGTTGGTTCTGCGGAATCACTCCAGACTACGTTGGAGTTGTTTGGTACGGATATGACAAGCAGAAAGAAGTTGCAGGATATAATAGTGTTACAAATCCTGCGCTTTGGGCATGGAAGAACGTAATGGCGAAAGCCGATAAAAACCCAATCAAGAAGTCTTTCCCCACAAACGGGGATATTATTTGGGAAAAATATGACCCTGTTACGGGATATATCACTGATAAAGGAACCGAAATGGGTTGCTTTAAGACAAAAGGTATTCTTCCGACAGCGCCTGTTGATCCGTCGGCAAGCTGATTGTCTTAAACAAAAAGCGCGGAGCTTGTGCTTCGCGCTTTGCTTTTGCCATTTACTAAAAAACTATTCAGCGTAAGAGCATAGCAATTATGGAATAGTTTTGTTATCTCCCCGCCAGAGGCGGGGGAGATAACATCTTACTTTCCCGAATTAAAAGAATATATAAAAGAAGTTATATTGTAAAATCGTGTTATAATAATAGAAAACGATGTTAAGTGAAAAAATAATTATAGATTTTTGGAGGATATATATGCAGCGCGCAGTTTTGGTAGGCGTGAATCTTGACGACCCGAATTTTGAAAAATCAATGAAGGAACTTTCAAGGCTTACAAAGGCATGTGAAATAGAAGTAGCTGAAACGGTAACGCAAAACCTTGAAAGCAGAAATATGGCGACATACATCGGCTCGGGGAAGGTGCCGGAGGTTTTGGCGGTTGTGAATGCCAGCGAATCAGATCTTGTCATTTTTAACGACGAGCTTTCGCCGTCTCAGATCCGTAACCTTGAGGAAGAATTGCATTGCGCGATAATGGACCGTACCGCGCTGATTCTTGAAATTTTCGCCCGCCGCGCCAAAACGCGCGAGGCAAAGCTTCAGGTAGAGGTGGCGCATCTGCAATATATGCTGCCACGCCTTGTCTGCCTGCGCCAGTCACTGGAGCAGCAGACAGGCGGCGTTGGCACAACAAACCGCGGCTCGGGTGAAAAGCAGCTTGAGCTGAACCGCAGGCAGATTCAGAACCGTATATCGCGGCTTCGCACAGAGCTTGACGCGCTTGGCGAAAACCGTGAGACGCAAAGAAGGCAGCGCAAAAAAGCCGGAGTGCCTGTCGTATCTCTTGTCGGTTACACCAACGCCGGAAAGTCGACCATTATGAACGCGCTGCTTGAAATGACAAGCCAGCCGCAGGATAAGATGGTTTTTGAAAAGGATATGCTCTTCGCAACACTTGAAACCTCTGTGCGTAGCATTATACTGCCCGACAAAAAGCTGTTTTTGCTCACCGACACGGTAGGTTTTATCGACAGGCTGCCGCATAACCTTGTAAGAGCGTTCCGCTCCACCCTTGAAGAAGCGACAGAAGCTGATCTGATTATCCATGTTGTTGATATCTCCGATCAGGATTATGAGCAGCAGATGGACGTTACAAACAAAACGCTTGAGGAAATAGGCGTTAAAGGGATCCCCGTGGTTTATGCGCTTAATAAGGCAGATAAGCTTGATATAAGGCCGCAGACCGACCGTCAGGACGGCATTTATATTTCCGCGAAATACAGAACCGGAATGGATAGCCTTATCGCGTTAATCAGCAAAGAGCTTTTCGGCGACTATATAAAATGTAATTTGTTGATTCCTTTTCAAAACGGCGAGGTCGTATCCTATCTAAGCCAAAACGCACACATAATTTCGACTGAATATGTGGCGGACGGCACAAAGCTTGAGTGTGAAATGCGGCAAATGGATTACAACAGATATAAACAGTTTGTTATAGAATAAAAAAAGCGGCTGGCTCAAAATGCGGATTATTACCGTGTTTGAGTCAGCCGCTTATCAATTTGCGTTTATTCTTCGCGGTGAGACAGGCTTTGCAAAAGTTGATTTAACTGCTCGTCACTGAGGGGCTTCCCCCAGAGATACCCTTGAATGAAATCACACTGCTGATTTTTCAAATAGTCAAGCTGTTCTTCATTTTCAACGCCCTCGGCGACAACCGAAATATCCATTTTGTGAACCAAAGAAATTATTGATCCGACAATTTGTTTTTCTGCTTTTGTGTTTATTATGCTGTCTATAAAGGCTTTATCAATTTTTAAAGTGTCTATTGGAAGCATTTGAAGATAGTTTAATGAAGAATATCCGGTACCGAAATCGTCAAGTGCTATGTTTATGCCCATTTTTTTAATTTCATTTAAAACACTGATGACATAATCCATTGATGAAATAAAAACTGATTCGGTGATTTCAAACTCGAGGTTCTTCGTGTCGAATTCAGTTTCTTCAAGTACCCTTCCGACCATTTGCAAAAACGACGGTTCCATTATCTGCACTGCGGAGATGTTGACGGATAAAAGAGCGGGATAATTAAATGTATCCAGTATGCTTTTAAATTTTTCGCAGGATTTCCGTAATATCCACTCGCCGATCGGAACGATCAGCCCTGTTTGCTCCGCCACCGGGATAAATTTGACCGGGCTTATAATGCCGAGTTCCGGTGAATCCCATCTTACAAGCGCTTCAAACCCCCTTAGCTGTTTTGAAGCAACATCATACTGAGGCTGAAAAGCAAGGAACAACTCGTCGTTTTTAACAGCGGACTGCAATTTGCTTCTAAACTCAATTTTGCTGATTATCTCGTCTTCCATTGAGTTGTCAAAAAGACGGATGGCGTTTTTGCCGCTGTCTTTTGCCTTATACATCGCCTCGTCGGCGCATCGGAGCAGCTCGTCAAACTCAATGCCGTCCTGGGGATAGATTGAAATCCCGATGCTTACAGTCATATTGAATAAGTTATTTTTAATTGAAACAGGGGTTGAAAAACAAGCCCTAAGGCTCTCCGCATATTTCAAAAGGTCATTGCGCTTTAACGGCTGTTCGATAATAACAGCAAAAACATCGCCATACAATCGCCCCAGAATATCATCCGGGTTGATTCTTTCTTTTAACCTTGTGACAACGGCCTGAAGCAGCAAGTTACCTTTTCGGTGTCCAATCGCGCTGTTTATTGTTTTAAAGTTGTCGACATCAATTATTGCTATCGCGAACCTGTTTGTTCTGTTTGTATCAGAGCTTATAAGGTGAGTGGCTTTTTTGGTAATCATTTTGATATCGGGAAGCCCTGTCAGCGAATCGTAATAAACAAGACTGATTAAACTTTCTTCTTTTTGCTTATAGATCAGGTTTGATTCTATAAGTCGGTCATTTTGTTGATTGAGCTCCGTTACCGCATTTTTATTATTGTCATAAAGTGTGCTTATTTTTTCTTTTTGGCTTGAAATTGACTGGAGCCGGTTCTTAAGATGGCGCATAGACAAGTAGATTATTGTAGCGACTGCTATTGCGCACAGGGTAAATAAAAATCTCTGGGCAAAAGAAGAAGTTTCGCCGGCAGGTCTGAATGCGATAATTATAACGTAAACAACATTTAACCCCAATGCTGATATGTATCCGTTTTTATTTGTAAGAATAACAAGGAACGCTGTGATTATTATTTGAAACTGAGCCAGACAATAGAATAGAAAATCCGGAGAAGGGAGCAACAGTTGTGATAAGATGGATAGTAAAAGCAAAATCGATGGGATAATGATTTTTAAACCGTAAATTGCTTTTTCATGCCCGCCTGTAATTTTATTGTCAATTTGTTCATTCTTGTGGGAAGCAATCTTATCTGTCCGCATGAAACTCCTCCGTTTCAACAACGACGATCAGCCATCTGTCAAATATTTAAACAGCTCCGGCATGAAATAGTATAACATAATAAATCGAGTGGTTAAACAACGTTATTTTAAGCATTCTGTAAACTTTTTGTTTGTGAAATTATTATACAGGAGCAGCCTGAAAATTACATTGAAATCTTTTGTAAAGTACTTTTATAAATGTAATAAATTTATATATTTGATAATATCATAGCTGAATATAGATGTCAATAAAAAATCGTTAAATCAAGTGTCAAGAAAATTATCGACTAAAAGAAGCGCCGCGCCGACGCTGCCGGCCATTTTGCCGAATTTGCTCATATGAATATAATTGCAGCCGTCATCAAACAAATCTAAATTTTTCACCTTTCCGCATAGCATGTCAAGATATCTGTTGAGATATGCATCAATATCCCCGCCGATTATAACGTCAAGGTCAAAATTCATTTTAATATTAATGATTCCTGTGGCGAGGTGATTTAAATAATCATCCCAGATTTCCGCGCATTTTTTGTTTCCCGTTTCAAGTGCCTTAAAGAACGAGGGAAGGTCGGGATAATCGTAACTAATCAGCACTCTTGTGGAGCAATAAGCTTCAAGGCAGCCTTTTTTGCCGCAGGAGCAGGTTTTTCCGTTCTCTATGATTGTCATATGCCCAAATTCGCCCCCGCGTGAGTTTTGACCGACGAACACCTTGTTGTTTAGGATTATTGCGCCTCCGACGCCCTTGTTTATCAAAAGGAATACGGCGTCGCTCAGTTGATCCAATCCCCAAAGCTCTGCGAAACCGGCAAGGTTCGCCTCGTTGCCACACATTACGGGGAACGGAATATATTTTGTCATCGTGGAGATTGGCAGCCCGCGAACATCAAGTGTCGGGGCATATTCCAAAACGCCGGTGTCGTTGCGGATTATGCCGGGCAACGAGATGCCGACGCCAAGCAGCTTTTCGCGGTCTATTCTGTTGCCGGTAACAAAATTAGCACAAAGGCCGCCTAGTTTTATGAAATACTCTTCGCTGTCCTCGAAGTTTTCATTTACGCTCAGGCTGTGCAAAACCCTGCCAGCAAGGTCAATTATCACTAACTGTATCGTGTTTCGGGTGATGTTGATCCCCATAGAGAATTTGGCGTCAAACACAAGTGCGTTTAAAACCGGCTTGCGCCCTCCGGACGATTCAAGCGTGCCGACTTTACGAACAAGCCCGGTGGCTTGAAGCTCCATCATTATCTGTGAGACGGTGGGCATTGAAAGTTCAAGCGATGAAGCGATATTCTGTTTTGTCATGCCGCTGTTGTTGTAAAGCAGGTTTATGATGCGCTTTTTATTTGTGTTGCGTACCTGAAGATTGTTTGTGGCTTTTTCGAACATCTTTACACCCCCCGACAGAAACAAAAATACATTTGTAAAAGTATAAAAAGAAGTTATAAGATTAATTTATATTATAACATTATTAACTATATTCTGCAATTATAATAATAGATAAAATTGCAGGATGATAGTTGAAATAAACGTGCCAAACTGGTAGTATAGAGAAAATAGAAAATTATTGAGCTGAGATATAGATTTAAAAAACCGTAGATACAACCGTAAGATTTGGAGGAAATACAAATGAGGCTTATATCCTGGAATGTTAACGGGCTGAGAGCCTGCGTGGGCAAGGGCTTTGGAGATTTTGTAAAAGAATCCGATGCCGACGTTGTCTGTGTGCAGGAGACGAAAATGCAGCCGGAGCAGGCGGACTTCAGCTTTGACGGATATACAGGCTATTGGAACAGCGCCGAAAAAAAAGGCTATTCGGGGACCGCTGTTTTTACAAGGCTCCTGCCCGACAAAGTCTCTTTTGACATAGGGCATGAGGAGCATGTTGGCGAAGGGCGCGCTGTGACGCTTGAATTTGATCGGTTTTATCTTGTTAATGTCTATGTTCCAAATTCACAGGATAAGCTTGTAAGGCTCCCCTACCGCATGCAGTGGGAGGATGCTTTCCGCGATTATGTCGCAGGGCTTGACGCGAAAAAGCCTGTTATCATCTGTGGCGACATGAATGTTGCTCACACTGAAATCGATATAAAAAATCCAAAATCCAACTTGATGAACCCGGGTTTTACCGAAGAAGAGCGCAAAAAGATGACGGGGCTGCTTGAAGCGGGCTTTGTTGATACCTTTCGCGCAATTTACCCCGAAAAAACGGGCGCGTATACCTGGTGGTCATACAGGTTCCACGCCCGTGAACACAACGCGGGTTGGCGTATTGACTACTTTTTGGTGTCAAGACGCCTTGCTCCCCTCGTTGAGGACAGTATTATCTATAAAGATATTTACGGCAGCGATCACTGCCCGATAGGGCTGGAGATTAAAATTTAATACTAATTCCGATTAGAAACATACCAACAGAGCCGCGGCGGCCATTCTGTCCGGTTGTCGCGGCCCTGTTGGCCGGAATGTTTCTTTTTGGAATTAGTATAAGCTATACCCGTTTGTCTAAAACCGCTTTTGAGTTTAAACTGCTGTCGATTGCCTGTTTTTCAAGCAATTCCTTCTCGTTTTTTTGCCTTAAAAGCCGCTGGCTATCCAGTTTTTCTTTATAGTTCTTTTCGGCCTGTTTGCGGTGGATGGAAACACTCAGGCTGTCGGATTCAGAGCTTAGCCTGTCGGTTACCGCCGCTTTTTTCTCTTCATCGACATGGCTTTCCTGCACCTTTTGCAGCTGCTGCGAAATTTCACCCTTCCGCTCGGACATCACCTGCATCTGGGCACTTTCAGTTGAAGCCGCCGGGTAGTCAGAAATGGGCATAGTAATCATTTAAACCGCCTCCGGCATTTGTTTTGTTATATAATATTAATATCGGCTAAAAAACCGTTAAGTTTATTCTTATTATAAAAAAGAGGGTAAAATCTGATGATTAAAGATGACTATATTTTACGCATGATTGAGCAGATGGGCGATTTTTTCAGAAAGGTGATGGCTCTTGAAAACAAAGGTGAATTTAAGGCAAGCCACGATGAAATTGACACCGCAATGAAGCAGCTCGGCATCTCACGGCTGCTGACCCGAACAATGCCGGCGAATGAGCTTGTACGGCTTGTGCGCCGCCCCGGCGGATCGAATGAAGACCGCTGTATGCTGCTGTCGCGCCTTGTTGCGGCAGACGCGCACGTTTATATATCGGAAGGGCAAAAGGGCGTAGGGCATGATCTTTATACAACTTCGCTTGGGGTATTGAAAGAAACGCTCGAAGACGCCGACGACGATAAAAAAGATCAGATTCAAAAAGAAATGGACGGAATCCGTTTTTACATCACCGAGAACATCAGAGAAAACAACGATAATTTAGATGTTTAACCGAAACACAAAATTTAATATTCTGATTTGAAGTTGCAATACGAACAAGAAATATCCCCCTGCCAATTCGCTTTGGCAGGGGGATTAAAGTATAAAGAGTTAAGAGGAGAAAGAACAATGAAAAAGTTTGTGATTATAGAATAACGTATAGATGTGAATAGTTTATGAAGACTTTGTAAAACAATTTAATAAAAATATTTTCGAATTTTTGTATTGACATACGACATATCATAGTTGAATAATGTAAATCCGGTTGCTATAATTTAAAAAACGAAAGAGTAAAAGGAGGCCTTTTTTATGGCTAAAGATAGCGATACAGCTTTGTGGCGGCGCGGCTTTAAAGCAAACGGATCGCTTCATGTCGAGGGCGTGCAGCTGACTGGGGAATCCGGTGAGCCTGTGGTTCTTAAAGGGATGAGCACCTTTGGAATGCAGTGGCAGCCGCAATTTGCCTCGCGGGGCAGTGTTGAAACAATCAAAAAGCATGGTGCGAACCTTTTGCGTGTCGCCATGTATACCGGCGAGGGCGGCTATATTACAAATAAAGAAAAGATAGAAAAAGCAACATACGAGGCAGTGGACACCGCGCTCGCACTTGATCTATATGTGATAATAGACTGGCATATCCTGCGTGATAACAATCCGCAGCAATACAAAGCCTCTGCCGCGGCGTTTTTTGACCGTACCGCTGAGAGATATGCGGGAAACGGGGCTGTGATGTATGAAATTTGCAACGAACCGAACGGCGACGACGTGACATGGGAAAAGGAGATAAAGCCCTATGCGGAAGAAATCATTCCGATAATAAGAGCGCACTCACCGGGCGCGGTTATTCTCGTCGGCACGCCTGCTTGGAGCAGAAACGTGGATGAAGCGGCGGATCACCCGCTTGATTTTGACAACATCATGTATGTCTGCCATTTCTATGCTGGCTCGCATGGCCAGTGGCTGCGTGATAAGGTTGAATATGCGCTGTCAAAAGGCGCGCCGGTTTTTGTCTCTGAATGGGGGGTAAGTGAGGCTGATGGCAATGGCGGCGTATACAAAAAAGAAGCTGAAATTTGGCTTGATTATCTTGATAAGCACTTGATTAGCTGGGCAAACTGGTCGCTTGGCAATCGGAACGAAACCTCTGCCGCCCTAAAACCAAGCGCGTTGCCTGACGGCAACTGGAGCGAGGAAGATATCAGCGAATCCGGCAAAATTGTTTTTGGAAAATTTAAACGTTAAATTCTATAAACTTATATTGTGGTTATCTCCTCGCCGAAGGCGGGGAGATAACATTTCGCTGGCTTTATTTGGTGCTTTGCTAAAGTTTCGTCAATTAATTGTGGCGAAAACGTTTGCAACTGCATATCATGTATCAACTTTATTATGAATGGAGAACGAAAGCTTGATATATGTGAAGAATTATCAAGCATTGAATGAACTTGTAAATCAGAATAGCCGTAATTCATGCTGGAATCAGCTGCCGGCGTTAATAGGGACGCCTATAACAGTATTTGTAGACAGCGGTGGGGTTTCCGGAAAAGGATTTACAGGGGTATTGATCGAAGTTCTCTCTGACAGCATAAAATTGATCACTTCTATGCCGTCTGCACCGAATATGCGAACGAAAAACTCACATAAAAAACGACAACCGTGTAAATTTGGTGCTTGTACAACAATAATGCTGGAACACATTACGGCAATTAATTATAACTTTATTTAAAGGGATAGTATGGTCATTTTTTTGTGTGAGGGGTATATAGGATAATGGCTGAATGAATGCGATAATATAAAACATTCATTCAGCCGTTGTCTATTATTGATCGTTGAAAACGAACGAAACAATTTTGTTAATTGGAATTATTATTGAGGTTCCGAACCTTGTTCTATGACATCTGCCGCGGGAATTGAAGCCGAAATCGTTGAATTGTGATATCCCGAACGGATTCCTGGGTGCGGAAGGCAGTGCAGTTACTAATCTTATAGTATGACAATCCACATTGACAAGAAGACCTGTGAATCCCCTGCCTGAGCATCCTCCGCTTTGTGTAAAAATAGTAATAACCCGGCCTATGTTATCGCGAAGACTGTCAATAATATCATTATCTTCGTTATCAGAATTGTTACTGTTTCTATTCGCCGACATGGTACTTTCCTCCGATATAAATTTTTTTATTTGATGTGTTTTATAAATGCTTGACACTCTACATAATATGCTTGTTCAATAAAAGGTGACACCTTAGATTGATTTTGTTTATGTTCGATTTTCTGAAAGGTGTGATTTGATTATGACGATAAAGAGGCACCTTTTTTCTTTAATCTATGTAAGTCCTCCGCATGTAAGCAGAGGACTGAAAATTTAGATTTTAGAAACAGCAATGGCGGCGACGACGGCAACAGCAGCAACAATCCCGATCATGCTTATCCTCTTCTTCAAATTTACGGCAGCTGCAATGTGATTCTCTACAATCGTCTTCACACCGGTGGCAGCAGCGATGTCTTCGACAGCCACAGAAAAAGCAGCACATATGCGTTAGAACCTCCTTTGTAGGTCTAATCCATTATATTCGAAGTGGACAGGTTTGTTTCTGAAATGATCCTAGCCGGTGTGAAATATAGGATACGCGCTTCTGATCCCAGAGTCATTTTATGTTTTTCACTTTTATCCGTTCAGCGAAAAACAAAAAAAGCGCCAAAGGCGTTTGTAAAAGCCTTTGGCGCTTCAATTATACTTTATAGATTATTAAAGCTTTGCTTGACCTCATCGAGGGTGAACGGCCCGCCGTGACCCGGATAGATTATTTTCGGGGCGAGGCTTATTATTCGCTTTATACTGTCATAAGCCATTGCTACATCATCGGCATATATGGGGAGGCCGGGCTTGCCTTGGGAAATCATGCCGCCCATTAGCGCATCGCCGACAAAGGCTGACCCGTCGTTTAGAATAACAGCGTAAGAACCGGGTGTGTGCCCGGGCGTCATTATTATTTTCCCTGAAAGTCCGTAATCATCAAGATCCATGTCGCCGTCGATGATTATTTCCGGTTCATATGGTGCAAAGCCGCCGACCGTTTCACTCATAAATTTGCCGAAGATTTTACCTTTTGGGTTCGTCGGGTGAAGCGGCGGGTTTTTACCGGTCTTTATGACTGCTGAGTCCAAACTGTGAACCATGGTTTTCGCGCCCGTCGCTTTTCTCAAATCAGACGCTGAGCCCATATGATCGGAGTGACCGTGGGTGATAATGATTAAAGACAGCGTGTCGTTCTTTATTCCGTTGTCTGACATTGCCTTTAGAATAGTGTCACAAGAGCCGGGAATGCCGCAGTCTATGATTGCGTTCTTTTCACCCTTAATAAGATAAGCGTAAACAGCTTTGAGTTTAACAGGGATAATCTCACACGTGCTCATCTTTGTCAGCCCCTTGTTTTTAAATTAATAAGCTTTGCCCCAATAGACCATGGATTTCGCCGGTTTGCCACAGCAGACGCAGGTGTCCGCAAGGTGTTCCTGCTCAAAAGGCATGCAGCGCGATGAAACGCCTGCGATCTCTTTGAGCTTGTTTTCACATTCTTCATCACCGCACCACATGGCTTTGATGAAACCGGGTTTGTTTTTGGCGGTATCGACAAGCGTGTCGAGATCGGTGCAGGCATAGGTCATTGTTTCACGGCGCGCGAGAGCGGCGTCAAACAGCGACTGCTGAACGGAGGCGAGAATTTCAGGGATCTTTGTTTCAAGCTCGTCGAGTGAAACCTCTATCTTTTCGCGGTTGTCGCGGCGGACAAGCACGCAGCGGTTATTTTCGATGTCGCGGGGGCCGATTTCAAGACGCAGCGGAACACCCTTCATTTCATGCTCCGCAAACTTCCAGCCCGGTGAGTTGTCGGAATAGTCAGCCTTGACGCGGCAGGTGTTTTTGAGCCTTGCTTCAAGCTCTCCGGCCTTTTTGGTCACGCCCGGCTTGTGAGCGGCGATCGGGATGATCACAAGCTGTGTCGGGGCGATGTTCGGCGGCAGAACGAGACCATTGTCGTCGCCGTGAACCATAATGATTGCGCCGATAAGCCTTGTTGTCACGCCCCACGAGGTTTGATGCGGATATTGAAGCGTGTTGTCGCGCCCTGTGAACTGAATGTTGAAGGCGCGGGCAAAACCGTCGCCGAAATAGTGCGAGGTGCCGCTTTGCAGCGCTTTGCCGTCGTGCATGAGCGCTTCTATTGTATAAGTTGCCTCCGCACCCGCAAATTTTTCCTTGTCGGTCTTTTTACCCTTAACCACGGGCATGGCAAGGTAATTTTCACAGAAATCAGCGTAGGTGCCCAGCATACGCTCTGTTTCTTCACGCGCTTCTGTGGCTGTTTCGTGCATCGTGTGACCTTCCTGCCACAAAAATTCAAGTGAGCGCAGGAAAGGACGGGTGGTTTTTTCCCACCTCACAACCGAGCACCATTGATTATAAAGCTTCGGCAGGTCGCGCCAGCTATGGATGATGTGCGAATAATGTTCGCAGAAAAGTGTTTCGGAGGTTGGACGGACGCAAAGGCGCTCCTCAAGCTTTTCAGAGCCGCCGATTGTTACCCAAGCCACCTCGGGAGCAAAGCCCGCGACATGATCCTTTTCTTTATTAAGGAGGCTCTCCGGAATGAACATGGGCATATAAACGTTTTCGTGCCCGGTTGCCTTGAACATGCCGTCAAGCGTTTTCTGGATATTTTCCCACAAAGCGTAGCCGTATGGGCGAATGAACATGCACCCGCGCACGCTTGAATAGTCAATAAGCTCGGCTTTTTTTACGATATCGGTGTACCATTTTGCAAAGTCCTCATCCATCGGGGTTATGGCTTCCACCATTTTTTTCTTTCCGTTATCAGCCACAGTTGTTTCCGCCTTTCAGAAGCATTATTATACTAATCCCGATAAGAAATGTAGCGAAGGAATTTTCGAAAAAAGGCATATGTTCAACCTTTTTTTGAAAATTTATTCTATATTTCTAATCGAGATAAGTATTAGTCATTTTGCGGCAAAAGCCGTTTTTTATAATGTTGTTTCAATCGTCACTCTGTTGTGAAAAAACCGCTTGCCGTGTTATGCAAAGCGGCACATATACATCTATTATAATTGCACGGCGCACGGAATTCAACAAAAATAATAATCATTCTCGGCATGCGTAAATAAATATGATAATAATTTGTTCAAACACCTATAAATATGTGAATTAGTTATGTGTAAATTTGCAGAATTGTCAGTTGAATAATGCAATAATTAGGTTTAATATTATTGTAGCGATGTTACATATAACTGGAAATTTTATATCAAAGCGCCTTTTTAAAACGTTAAAGAGGTTAAGACACAATAATTCTATTTAAATTACAATGTGGTAATTTGAATTAATAGATTTTTCATAATTCTATTTTCTATTTCATCCCACCTGTACAGAGTTGTACATTTATATCATTATAATCAGTCACAACTGATTGGAGGGGAACTAAATGACAGAAAATGAGCAAGCGAAACGCTTGAACAGTCTTGTAAAAGCCGCGCTCCAGGGCAATTTTGAGATAAAAAAAGGCGGCGACGAGTTTGACGGTGATTTTAGGGAGCTTTATCAAAGCATCTGCGCACTTATAGAAAACGAAAAGAACTTTTTTACGGAAACACAGGTTACATCAAGCCAGATTATTTCCGCTTCCGAGGACCTTTCCCTTACGCTTGAAGAGAACAACAGCTTCATGCAGGAGCTTTATACCGGCGCCAAAGAGATTAACAAGCTAAATAACTCGAATTACCAAAGCACGGTGGAAGCAATCGAAAGCATCAAGAATATCGTTGAGAATATCGAGAGGGTTCGCGGATATTCAGCCGGTGCGAAGGACGTTAGCGGCAGAGCCGAACAGGCCATCAACGAGGGAATAAAGCAGATTTACGACATTATCAGTCTTATCTCTTCTATTGAAGATACTTCGAAAAAAACGGTTACCTATGTTGATAAATTCGGCGAATCGACAAAGCAAATTACCAAGATACTTACGGTTGTTCACGACATAGCCCGTGAAACCGAAATACTTTCGTTCAACGCTTCCATCGAATCAAAGCGCGCGGGAGTTGAAGGGCGCGCTTTTGGTGTTATAGCCGGATCCATACGTGAACTTTCCGAAAAAAGCCGCAAGGAAGTTTCGGAAATCGGAAACGTTATCGACGATATAAACAGCGGTTTGCGCACGCTGACTGACAATATCCACGATGATTTCAGCAGAGTCGAACAAAGCGTTGAGCACACCAAAACCATTGAAAACAGCCTGACGCGCATACGCGAGACATTCACAGAGCTCAGCAATCAAATCGGCGGTATTATGGACGCGTCACAGACGCAAAATCAGCTTGCCGCAGATATGAATGGCAAAATCGAAGGCGTTGAGGAAAATTCACAGCTTGTCAACGAGGGGTTCAACAACGTTTACGACTCAATCAAAAAGCAGAGGAGCAGCATGGATGCGCTCAATTCTCTTGGGAAATACCTTCTCGGTTCCGCAAACGAGATGTCGGGCATTGTTAAAAGCGTCGGCTCCGATGATGAATATGATGAGGTGGCAATCAAGGCAAAGACCGAGTCGATTTTCGAAGCCTTATCGAGCGAAGTTCTATTGTTCCCGGATTTCGCGCTGCTTGACCCGGCGACGCACAAGAGCGTTCTCGACAAGTTCTTTTCACGCGACATCATTGAGGCCGTGTGGTCTAATGACAAAAAGGGCAGATTCATCTATTCCAACCCGCCCGCCGGAATCAAAAACGCAAAAGTGCGCGGCTGGTTTAAAGAGAGCATTACCGGCAAGCAATATACTTCGGAGGTTTACATCTCCGCTATCACCAAAAAACCCTGCATTACCGTTTCTATGCCAATAATAGATAACGGTGTAATTGTAGGTGTTTTGGGCGCAGACCTGGCTTTATAACCAGTTGCACTGGAGGCAATTCGCGAATCGGATTTTAGTTTACGGAACTGAATGCATGCCAGTTGCACGGGAGGCAATTCGCGGATCAGATTTTACTTTACAGTATTGACTGTACGCGGGTTTTAGATTGCAGACAAAAACAAACGGCGCCGGGTTAACCGGCGCCGAATGCTTTTTAGCGGATAATATTGCGTCTGCGCTGTTCGATTTGTTCATGCAGAACAAACCGGTATATATTGTCTGAATCCTTTTCACTGATATTTAAAAACCGGCAGCCGTATTTGTTACCTCTGCGGTATTTTTCACAGCGAATAATCTCAACATCAAGGTCAATGGGTTTACCGGCATCTTTAAAGACGAGAGGAAATCTGTGCCCAACTGCAAAAGGCTCGTCGCAGCTTATGTACATTCCCTGAGCGCTGAGGTTGAGTATAGTTATATCGAAAGGGGTTTCAAGTTTTTCACGATGGTCACCGACAAAACGCAGGGTTATGCGGTAGCGCATGGTTTTGTCAACACGGGTGTTATCGCGCTTCTGCATTGAGCGAACAAAGCTTACCTTGTCGAAGATGACGTTCTTATCGTTAATGTCTGCGACAAGGCCCTTATAGACACATTCGCCCTTGACTTCATTAAAAACGAAAATCAAAACCTCCTGCTGCAGGTGAAGCGTGAAGCTTCCGTCAAGGCAGGTTTTTAAAATTGTTCTGTCATACTCGTTGACAAATCCGGTTCCAAGATTGGAACCTTTTACTGAAGAAATAATACATTTATCAAATTCATGCAACTGAATCACATCCCTTTACGGATATATGACGGACTTAAATGTCAATCGAAAAGCCAGCAAACCGGTACTGTAAACGGTTTGTAATGATAACATTTTATATGATTTAAGTTATAACACTATTATTATAACTCAATTAATCGACTTTTGAAAATAGAAAAATAGCTTTTAATTCAGATAATATAATATTTGAATTTTAACGCTTTGATTTATACTGTTTTATATTGGATTCTATATATATAATATAGAATTTTAGTCAAAATTGCAATCATTTGGATATTTGTTATTGAAAGCATGTCGATTTTAATATAGAATAATATTATATACAACACAATAAGTTTTTAATATGGCTATCCTTAGCATAAAGCTATTGTGTTATATGTAGCACGTGCGTGCGGCGCATTGTGCGTTTGCGTTAGCAAAATTTCCAGCACAAACGTGCGACGTGCTATGGCGCTTAGCCACACTAATATACAACTGTTCATAGATTAACTATCTATTCAGTTGTATATTAGATGTACGCAATAGACCATATTCAAAAGATACGTATTTTATTAATATAAATAAGGCGATTTTATCACTAGCCTAAAACGGGGTGTTTAAATGCAGCTTGTTTACACCATTACGGCGATATATATTGCGGTTTTCGGGCTTGTTATCGGCAGCTTTTTAAACGTGTGCATATATAGAATCCCACAGGGAGAAACGATTGTCAAGGGCAGGTCACACTGCATGTCGTGCAATAGCACAATAAAAGCGCGCGACCTTATTCCTGTTTTCAGTTTTTTATGGCTGCGCGGAAAATGCCGTCACTGCGGCGCTAAAATCAGCTCCCGTTATCCGGCCGTTGAGCTTATCAACGCCGTTCTGTGGCTTTTGTCTTTTTTAAGCTTCGGTCTGACACCGAAAGCGTTTATTGCAATGGCGTTTTTGTCAGGGCTTATTATCATATCCTTTATTGATATCGATACAAAAACTATTCCGAATTCGCTTCTTATATATATATTAGCCGTGGGCATAGTTTCATGCTTTTTTAACAGCGAAATGCCGTTTTATGAGAAGCTTCTGGGGATTATCGCAGGCGGCGCGCCTCTTTTGCTCATTAACATACTCTCACACGGGAACATGGGCTGGGGGGATATTTTATTCACCTCTGCCGCCGGTCTTTTGCTCGGCTGGCGTCTTTCGCTGGTTTCGCTCTTTTTCGCTTTTATTATCGGGGCTATTATTGGTATTATATATATGCTTGCCGCTCATAAAGACCGCAAATCACAGATCCCGTTCGGGCCGTTTCTTGCACTTGGCATGATTACGGCAGTTTTTTTGGGCAACATGTTAATTAATCTTTATCTATCGGCGTTTCAATTAAACTAAAAGGATCGGGGTGCGGGCAGTGCAGATCAGAAATATTCCGCTTGGGCAAATTCTGCTTGAGAATAATATAATAACTCAGCAGCAGCTCGATGAAGCGCTAAAAAAGCAGAAGGAGCAAGGCAAAAAGCTTGGCGACGTCCTTATTGAAACAGGGACTATTACTGAAAATCAGCTGATGAAGGCTCTTGAACAGC
Source organism: Ruminococcaceae bacterium UBA1320 (assembly GCA_002306975.1). GTDB lineage: Bacteria > Bacillota > Clostridia > Oscillospirales > Ethanoligenentaceae > Ruminiclostridium_D. The sequence continues at coordinate 10,450 of DBTI01000281.1, read as the reverse complement.
GCTTTAAGGTTCCGTATGTCGACCTTGGCGAGCTTACGATTGACAGCGCCGCACCCGGGCTAATCAACGAGGCGCTGGCGAAAAAATACGCTGTTATTCCGATTTCTGTAAAGGGCAAAATGCTGACGGTCGCGACAAGCGACCCGATGAACTTTTATGCCCTTGATGATTTGCGGCTTGCAACCAACATGGAAATCAAGGTGGTTTTGTCCAGCCCCAGCGACATCAGTAACGCTATCGGCCGTTTTTACAGCCAAAAACAGGCGGAGAATGCCGCGGAGGATCTGAACCGCGAATTTAAAATAGAAACCATATCAGGCGATTTCAGCGAGATCGATGAAAAGATCGACAACGCGCCTGTCGTACGGCTTGTAAACTCAATTATTCAGCAGGGCGTAAAGCTCGGCGCGAGTGATATTCATATTGAACCAATGGATAAGGTCACACGTGTGCGCATGAGGGTTGACGGCGTGCTGCAAAATCAGATGACGCTTGCAATCGGTGCACACAACGCCGTTATCACAAGGCTTAAAATAATGAGCGGCATGAATATCGCCGAAAGGCGTATCCCGCAGGACGGCAGGGTTGAAACGGTTATAGACGGTCGTTCGGTTGATATGCGCCTTTCTATATTGCCCACTGTTACCGGCGAAAAAATGGTTATTCGTGTTTTAGGCGGAATGGGTACGGTGCTCACAAAAAATCAGCTCGGCTTAAGCCCCGGAAACGCCGAAATCTTTGAAAATATTATCAAAAGTCCTAATGGCATCATCCTTGTTTCGGGCCCTACGGGGAGTGGAAAAACGACAACGCTTTATTCAATCCTGAGCGAGTTTAACAAACCGGGCGTTAACATTATAACGGTGGAAGACCCTGTGGAATACCGGCTTGCGGGGATCAATCAGGTTCAGGTCAACAACAAGGCGGGGTTAACCTTTGCGAGCGGCTTGCGCTCCATTTTGAGGCAGGATCCCGATGTCATCATGATCGGTGAGATACGCGACGGTGAAACGGCTCAAATCGCCGTGCGCGCCGCCATAACAGGTCACCTTGTGCTGTCGACCATACACACAAACGACGCTCCGTCCACTGTGGCGAGGCTTGTGGATATGGGCATCGAGCCTTATCTTGTTTCCTCTTCGCTTGTCGGTATTGTGGCTCAGCGCCTTGTGCGCAACATTTGCCCGCGCTGCAAAACAGCCTTTGACCCTACGCCCGCGCAGATGGAAATGCTCGGGCTTGAAAACGGGCAGAAGCTGTGGCACGGAGAAGGATGCGTCTACTGCAACGGCTCCGGTTACAAGGGGCGCACCGCAATCCATGAGATTATGCTGGTCGACAAACAGGCGCGTGAGCTTATTGGCGACCGTGAAACCTCGGATAAGCTGCGCAGCTATGCCGTAGGCAACGGAATGAGAACTCTCCGTCAAAGCTGCACCGAGCTTGTGCTCGCGGGTCAGACTTCAATTGAAGAAATGATTAAAGTTACTTATAACATCGGGTAATCGCGGCGATGAATTTTACTCAAGATGTCAGAAGGGGGTCATGTTTTGGGCCTTATAGATAAATATCTGTTGGATGCGATGCGGCTTAACGCGTCCGACCTGCATATAACGGTGGCTGTGCCGCCGATGGTACGGATAAACGGTCAGCTTCAGCCTCTTGAAGGGTACGAACCGCTCACGCCGGAAGAAACAAAGGAAATTGTTTTTTCAATGGTCACTCCAACACAGGCAAAAACGCTTGAGGCAAACGGTCAGGTTGATTTTTCATATGTTATCCCAAAGCAGGGGCGCTTTCGTGCCAATGTTTTCAAACAGCGCCGGAGCTACAGCGCCGCGCTGCGTATTCTTGTTCAGGATATTCCGACGATTGAATCGCTCAGTCTTCCGTCAACACTTAAGGAGTTTGCTTTAAAGCCCCGCGGGCTTGTGCTTGTTACAGGGCCGACAGGAAGCGGAAAGTCAACAACACTTGCCGCGATGGTGGACTATATAAACCGCAATAAACGCTGCCACGTGCTGACAATTGAAGACCCGATTGAGTATCTGCACAAGCACAACAACAGCATTATAAACCAGCGTGAGATAGGCGACGATACCGTGAGCTTTTCTGGCGCGCTGCGCAGTGCCCTGCGTGAAGACCCCGACGTTATTCTTGTCGGCGAGATGCGCGACCTCGAAACGATATCCACCGCCCTTTCCGCCGCTGAAACCGGTCATCTCGTGCTTTCAACCCTGCATACTATCGGCGCGGCGCAAACGGTTGACAGAATTATCGACATGTTTCCGCCTTATCAGCAGCAGCAGATACGCGTTCAGCTTGCTTCTGTTTTGCAGGGTATTGTGACGCAGCAGCTTCTGATGAATGCAACCCGCTCGGGGCGTGTGGTTGCGCTCGAGCTGTTATTGCTCAACGACGCGGTGCGCAATATGATCCGTGAAAACAAGTGCCACCAGATTGCAACCGCCATGCAGACAGGAATAAAGCAGGGCATGGTTCCGATGGATTATGACCTCAGCCGGCTTGTTAAAGAGGGTCAGATTACGCCCGGCGAAGCGTTCGCGCACTGCCTTGATGCCGAAACGCTCAAACGCTATATGAGTTCAAACTGAATAAAGACAAGCCATGTGCAGCAGTGTAACTTAAAGCTGAACAGCTGTGTTATCTCCCCCGCCGCAGGCTGAGGGAAGATAACACCTTTGATGCTAACCTTGGGAGGGGATAACATGCCGATAAATTTTCCCGCTATCACCTATGACAAAGACGGAATACACGAAACCGCAGCGGTTGAAGATGATTTTTTCAGCGCCGGTCAGGATAAGGTGCGCTGGGTAGACGCAGGCAGTCTTTCCGATGAGGAAGGAATAAGGGCGCTATGCAAGGGGATTGGTATCCACGGGCTTATGGTTGAGGATATCTTAAGCACGCGGCAGATGACAAAGATGGACTGTTATGACGACTGTCTGTTTTTTGTGCTCAAAATGCTTCGCTATAACGCCGAAACACTTTCTGTTGAATCGGAACATGTGGGAATCGTTTTGAAAGACGGCTGTGTAATATCTTTTCAGGAACAAGGCAAGGATATTTTTTCAAGAGTCCGCATCGCCGTTCGTGAGGCGCGCGGCAACATACGCCGCTTTGGCGCGGATTATCTTTGCTATGCGCTGATTGACACGATTGTCGACAACTATTTTGATATCATCGAGGAGCTTGGCGACACCACCGACTTGCTTGAAGAGGAAATTATAAACTCGCCTGATAAGAGCACGCTGAAGCGCATCTATTTTGTAAAGCGCGAGCTTATGTATTTGCGAAAATCGGTTTATCCTCTGCGCGAGCTTATCGGCAGCCTTTCAGACTCAACCAGCATGGTCATCGGGCAGGAGGTGCGCATTTATCTGCGCGATGTGCACGACCATCTTATTCAGATTGTCGATTCGGTCGAGACTTATCAGGACATTCTTTCAAACATGCTCGATACATATCTTTCGAGCATCAGCAACAAAACAAACGACACGATGAAAATTCTCACCATTTTTTCAACGATATTTATCCCGCTCACCTTTCTCGCGGGAATTTATGGCATGAATTTCGACAGCATCCCCGAACTTCACATGAAATACGGCTATCTGCTTTTCTGGGGTGTTTCTGTTGTAATTACGGGATGCATGATCTTGTTTTTTCACAAAAAGAAATGGTTTTAGGCTGATGCAAACAAACAGGGGGCTTTCTCATTGAGAAAGCTCCCCTGTTTTAATAAAAAAACTGGAATGAGTTTGTTTTTCAGATTATATCTTGCGGTTTTCTTTTACTACCGTGTCGCTTGTCTGCTCAAAGGTGCCGGTATATTCCACAAGATCAATTTCACAGCCTTCACCGATTTTTATGTTGGTGCCGCGCACAACCTGAGCTTTTGTACCTTCCAGATATATATCGTCACCCTCTATTGTGCCGGTTTCAAGAGAGTATTTGTTGTGAAAAATAAATGCCTTCAAAAAGCGTCCGTAAATGCTGCGCTTTACGTAGATTCTTTCTCCGCCTATCTCTTTTGCGCGGCTGCCCCACGGGTGCAGATGCAGATCAATCACGCCCGCGTTGAGAAGCCCGCCGATGTTAAAACCGCCCTCTGTGGTGAACTCCTCGGCATTGCAGTCACCTGAAATTTTTACACTGCCTGATATATAAACATGGTCGGCGGAAAGTGATTTTGATATGTGGGAATCGCCCGAGACTTTGAACTCACCGCATTTTACGTCACCGCCTAATTTGGAAGAGCCGCTGATTTTCAGCCTCTCCTTACATTCTGCATTGCCGTCGATTTTTGCCGAGCCTGAAATTGTAATGGCTTTTGCTTTTAGCGAACCGCCAAGATGGCCGCTGCCGCTTATTGTAAATTTGTCGCACTCAATATCGCTGGATATTTCACCCGAACCGCTTATTGAAACATTGTTATAGACACCTCCGGAAGATGTGCCTGTACCTGATATTTTAAGGTCTCCCAATTGATTATCCATAAAAAATCCTCCGATCTGCCGCCTTTCAAATTAGTCAAACTCCATCCGGCGGTGGTGGAGCCCGTTGCTTTTATCACAGCAATTTTAACTTTAATTTTTCTTTTAACTCCGGAATTTTGATTTGTGCGATCACCTTGAGCGCTTGTTCAAAACGGATTTCGCAGGGCGACGACACGATAAAGCAGGCGAAAACGCCGAGTTTGCGCACCGCGAAAAGCTCGCAGAAACCGTCTTTGAATGAGCCGATAGCGTCTTTGATCATTCTGAGTGCACAAGCGGCCTCGTCACGGTTGACGCCCCCGGTGTTTAAAAGCTCGCCGAGCAATGCCATAAAAACCATGTCGTCAAAGGCATAATCTTTGCCGCCGTAAAGCTCGGCATAGATTGCCACAACCTCTGCGCCCGCGATGCCGCTCGAGGATATCTGCTCGGCGGAAAGGCGTATGTCGCCGACCTCCGGTGAAAAAACTCCGGCGAGGTCGTCAAGTGAGATGTCGTCTTTCATGTTTTTGATGTGGTCGACCCGCTCAAGAATCTTTTCCCGTGGGAAAAATGTTTCCTGCCCCGTGTAGGTAGAGCGGCGGATAAACCAATCCTCCGGTATCAGCCCCTTGCGCTTCCAGCGGTAAAGCTGGCCGTAGGAAATTCCGGTAAGTTCAAGCAGCTCTTTTTTTGATAACAAGTCATTGTCCATCTGTGCTTCACCTCTTGGTAACAGTGTAACATAACACTGTTACGTTGTAAAGAGGGTAAGGTAGATTTATTCAAAAAATTTTTAGCAGAGATAAAAATTAACGGTGGCTGTTTCAGCAAGAAGCAGCCACCGTTAAACCGATGATATTTAATAGACACAAATGCTGGAAAGCGGTGAAACCGCGAAAAGCAAGATCCTTTGCGGAATTATCCCTGCTTTTTGGTTTTAGAAAACAGTTTGTCAAAAACAGCAGTTGTAAAAGAGTTAATAAGCCTGTAAATGCCCAGTCTTTTAAAAAGAATTACTAACAGCCGTATTAAAATTATAGTTAACACTATGCCAAATAGTATTATTGCCGCAAGCTTTAATGATTCCAATAAGGTCACCATAAAATATTCCCAGCTTTTCAGATTAATAATTTTACAATCTAATTTATTACATTATATCACAAATTACACGCTTTAAATGTGTTCCTAAAATAAAATTTGCAAAGCCTTTCGCCGCTGCTTCTGATTGCAATTTATATGCCGTTATTATATAATTGTATTGATTGATTTGTACGCAATTTTAGTTTCTTTAAATGACTTCACCTATCGATTTTTGACTGGCAAAGCACCGGATTTTTTTAAAATTACAGCGCAAAAGTCCATTTTTCCGTCGCGGCTGGACTTTTAAACTTTTTTGCGGCGGGGAAGAGGAGCTTAATAATGGACGATCAGAAGAAAAAAACCTCAGACAAACAAAAGGCGATAGAAACCGCGATAGCCAACATAGAAAAACAGTTTGGTAAAGGTGCCGTTATGAAGCTCGGGCAGAACGCCGCAATGAATGTTGAGTCGATTTCGACAGGCTCGCTGTCGCTCGACATCGCGCTTGGCATCGGCGGTGTGCCGAAAGGGCGTATTATCGAAATCTATGGGCCTGAGTCGTCAGGTAAAACCACGCTTGCCCTGCATGTTATAGCCGAAGCGCAGAAAGCCGGCGGAGAAGCCGCGTTCATCGACGCGGAGCATGCCCTTGACCCTGTTTATGCAAGAAACCTTGGCGTAGACATTGATTCGCTGCTTGTTTCGCAGCCGGATAACGGCGAGCAGGCGCTCGAAATTACCGAGGCGCTTGTGCGAAGCAACGCTATCGATATAATTGTTGTTGACTCTGTTGCCGCGCTTGTTCCCCGCGCCGAAATTCAAGGTGAAATGGGCGACTCGCACGTCGGCTTGCAGGCAAGGCTGATGTCACAGGCTCTTCGTAAGCTTGCGGGCGTTATCGGCTCGTCAAAATGCGTTGTTGTCTTTATCAACCAGCTTCGTGAAAAGGTCGGCATAAGCTATGGCAACCCGGAGGTTACAACAGGCGGCCGCGCGCTGAAGTTTTACGCTTCTGTCCGTATTGATGTGCGCCGCATTGAATCAATAAAAGTCGGAACCGAGACAATCGGAGTACATACCCGCGCACGCGTTGTTAAAAACAAGGTCGCGCCGCCTTTCAAAGAGGGCGAATTCGACATCATGTACGGCACAGGCATCTCAAAGGACGGAGAAATTCTCGACCTTGCCGCAAAGCTTGATATTGTGCAAAAGAGTGGATCATGGTTCTCATACGGTGAAAACCGCCTTGGGCAGGGGCGTGAAAACGTTATAAATATCCTCAAGGAAAACACGAAAATGCGCGACGAGATCGAGAAGAAGGTTCGCGACAACGCCGACAAGCTTGTTCCGGCCGGCAAAAAGGGCAAGGACAAGCCCGTTAAAAGCAGCGCCTCCAGCGCCGCTGCAAATGACGACGACAACGAGGTTGAAGTTGTAAAACCCGCGACGGCGTCAAAAAGCAGCAATATCGACGTTGAGGCGGATGATATTTAAACAAGACTATGAGAATAACAAATATAAGGCAGCAAAAAAACGGGCGCTTTGCCATATATGCCGACGGGGGCTATGTGCTTTCGATTGACGAGCAGACGCTTTCGCATTCGTCGCTTGTAAAGGGCGGAGAGGTTACGCGCGAGGAGCTTGACGGGCTTGCCGTCTCCGCGGAGGATCATTACGCCGACGACAGGGCTATGATGATTCTTGCATTACGCGACCATTCCAGTGAGGAACTGTGCCGCAAGCTGACCCGTACCGTGGGCGAGGAGCAGGCGGAAAAAGCAACGAGGCATATGGTGGAGCTTGGACTTGTCAACGACGATGATTATGCCGAGAAGCTTGCCGACGAGCTTGTTACCAGGCGGCTGATGGGAGCGGACCGGGCGCTTTTTGAAATGATGCGCCGCGGTCTTGACCGCGAAACATCGCGTGAAGCGATTGAACGGCTCGACACCGACCCCAAAGCGCATATCATCCGGTTTTTACAAAAAAAATATCCTAACGGGCTTGACGATGAAAAGGAACGCCGCCGTGCTACGGCGGCTCTTTCTCGCAACGGCTACCGCTGGGACGATATACGGCGCGCTTTAAGCGAGCTCGGCGAGGAAGAATAAAGCGCGATTGTCATAAAACTTTATCGGAGGGAACTAATGTCCGTTAGAAATATTCCGCAGATATTTGCAAGGTTTGAGCCGAAAGGTGAAATTGCGCGAATCATGTCACGCACCCAGATACTCGACATGGCAATGTCGCGCGAGGGGCGTGAAATAGAGATAACGGCGTCGTTTGACACGGTCGTTTCATATACGGCACTGCAAAGATATGCCGCGGGCGCGGCGAAGGCATACCGCCTTAACAGCCTTAAGATTTTCCCGCGCTACGATGGCGCGCTTTTTAACGAACAGAGCTTTTTTGAAATCGTTGAAGAACTGAAAAAAACCGTCAGCACGATTAACGGCTTTTTTAAAGACAGTGGCTGCAAAATTGACGGCGAGGCACTGAAGGTATCGCTCAAAAACGGCGGCGCGGAAATTCTTAAAGCGACGCGCTGCGACAGCGATATCGCGCGGCTGGTCGCCGAACAGTACGGTCTGCATTTTCGTGTTGAGTTTATTGAGCTTGAACGTGCGAAAAGGGAAGCCCCGCCGTGGGAAACCATGCCGCAAAACATTGTCGAGCCGGGCGAAAGGCAGGCGCCGCCTGATTATGCGCCAATAAAGAGCGAAAGCAGACCGCAAAGGCCGAAAGAAGAAAAAACACCCGAAAAACCGAAGCAATACAGCGCGCAGCCGCCGCAATGGCTCAAATACAGCGCGTCAAGCGCCGTCTGTGTCTATGGCAAAGAAATTCGCAAAATCCCGCAGCGGCTTGACGGCGTTTCATTAGAGTCGGGCAGAGTCGTTGTCTGCGGCGATGTTTTTGCTTTTGAAGCAAGAGAGACAAGAGATGGCACAAAGTACATAATCTCATTTAACATAACGGACTATACCTCGTCAAACACCGTCAAGGTTATTCAGGATAAAAAGAAAGCGGAGCCGGTTATCGAGGCGGTCAAAAACGGTGTGACCGTGCTTGTTAACGGCGACGTTTCTTATGATAAATATGACCGAGAGATAACGATCCGCGCCCTTGATATTTCCACTGTTAAAAAAGCCGGCGGGCGCAAAGATGGCGCCGGTGAAAAACGTGTTGAGCTTCACCTCCACTCAACAATGTCGTCTATGGACGCGATAACGCCTGTTGCCGAATATGTCAAACGCGCGGCAGCGTGGGGGCACAAAGCAATCGCGATAACAGACCACGGCGTGGCGCAGGCTTTTCCCGACGCGATGAATGCGAGGGAAGACCTTTTAAAGTCCGGCAAGGATATAAAAATCATCTATGGCGTCGAGAACTATTTTGTCGACGACATGGCACCGACTGTTATCGGTGAAGACGACACGCCGCTTGACGGCGAGTTTATCTCATTTGACCTTGAAACAACCGGGCTTTCGCGTGACGGTGACCGCATCACCGAAATCGGCGCTGTGCGCATCCGCGAGCGGAAGATTGTCGAGGAATTCGACACCTTTGTCAATCCGCAGCGGCACATTCCGCAAAACATAACGGAGCTCACGGGCATAACTGACGACATGGTAAAAGACGCGCCGCTTGAAGACGCTGCGCTGCGCATGTTCTTTGATTTTTGCGGCGGTTTGCCGCTTGTGGCGCACAACGCGCAGTTTGACGCCGGTTTTACACAGGCCGCCGCGACACGCTGCGGGATAGAGTTTAAAAATACATATATAGACTCCATTCCTATCTGCCGCGCGCTTTATCCCGAATTGAAAAGCTATAAGTTGAACGTTGTGGCAAACCATTTGCAGTTGCCGCCCTTTAATCACCACCGTGCCTGCGACGACGCGCGCGAGCTTGGCGAAATTTTCTTGATTTTGCTCGAAGGTCTTGAAAAAGAACGCGGCGCAAAGTCTGTAAAAGATATAAACTCCGCAGTGAGCGGCGCCGACGTAAAGAAAATGCGCTCATATCACCAGATTTTGCTGGTCAAAAACGCAGTTGGGCTCAAAAACCTTTACAAGCTGATTTCAAAAAGCCATCTTGATTATTTTTATAAAAAGCCGCGTATTCCGCGCAGCCAGCTTGTGCAGTACCGCGAGGGACTTTTGGTGGGAAGTGCCTGCGAGGCGGGCGGATTTTACCAAGCCGTTTTTGACGGCAAGCCTGAAAAAGAGCTTCGTAAAATCGCTTCTTTTTATGACTTTTTAGAAATACAGCCGCTTGGCAACAACGAGTTTTTGATCAGGGAAGGCAAGGCTGATGAAAAGCGCCTTCAAGACATCAACCGCACAATAATACGGCTTGCCGATGAACTGAACAAGCCTTTCGTGGCGACAGGCGACGTGCATTTTATCGACGAGAGCGACAAGATTTTCCGCGAAATTTTAATGGCGGGGCAGGGCTATACCGACGCGCAAAACCAGCCGCCGCTTTATTTTCGCACAACGGACGAGATGCTGCGAGAGTTTGAATACCTCGGCAGCGATCGAGCCTTTGAGGTTGTTGTGACAAACCCGAATAAGATTGCCAACATGATTGAACAGGTGCGCCCGATTCCCTTGGGGAACTATCCGCCGTCACTTGACGGAGCGGACGACGAGCTTCAGCAAATCACGTGGGACTATGCGAAAAATATATATGGCGATCCGCTGCCGGAGATTGTGCAAAAGCGCCTGCAAAGGGAGCTTGATTCGATTATCAAGCACGGATTCGCGGTGCTTTACATGATTGCGCAAAAGCTTGTGGCAAAGTCGGAGAGCGACGGCTATCTTGTCGGCTCGCGTGGCTCGGTCGGCTCGTCCTTTGTCGCGACGATG
>DBTI01000126.1:2121-3126 GCA_002306975.1 Ruminococcaceae bacterium UBA1320 | reverse complement strand
CTTCGCTTAGTGCGACGATCGCTGTGGCAAATTCGGGTATGCTCGGAAGGATATCTGAGACGCAGGTTACGCTCTGCCACGACTATCACGCTGTAAGCCTGATTCGGAAATTGCTAGGCATCGGTTTTGAAAATGCCGAAATCAGTGCTTATACGTTTGCCTCCCCTGTGATTGACGGGCCGGACAGGAATGGGGAGCCAACGGAAGAGAAAAAGGTGGATGTCGTTCAGACTATTGCCCGCTTTGATTTTGGGGACAGACTTGCGGTTTATGATTTCACCAAGGGCCAATATTTTTCATATATTCGTTCCAAACGGCTGCTTGTCAGAGGTGACCGGGGAGAAATCTGCGATGACGGTGTCAAATATCTAAAAGATTTCAAAACCCCGGTGGAGATGCATTTCAAGAGGATGAATGCAGGTGAAAATGGTAATCACGAGGGTTATTATCTTAAAGGGCTACTTTTGGGCGACGAATGGGTTTATAAAAATCCGTTTGCACCATGCCGGCTAAGCGACGATGAAATAGCGGTTGCGTTATGTATGGAAAAAATGGGCCGTTTTGTTGCCGGCGGACCCGAGTTTTATAGTTTGCGGGAGGCGTCGCAGGATCACTACCTGCATTTGATGATGAGAAAAGCGGTGGAAACAGGCGAAAAAACCCGAACAGTTACACAGCCCTGGGCGGCTGTGTAAAATCACATATTAAGGCCGCTGATGAACTCATTTGGGTAAAATAGATTCCAGCCGGACAAAAATCAGAGGCATTGCTCATTATCTCACATTTTATATATTGTTTTTAGGTTTTCGAATAATACAAACAGAAAATGGCTTATAAAGCGATACAAATACTACTTTAAGAGCCATACCAAGAAAATCTCCGATAGCTTGTAACTATCGGAGATTTTTATTGGAACGTCAGCTCATAAGATTGCAGCATAAAAAACAATTGCACACAGGGGGACTCGAATCCTCGACCTTTTGCGTGTGAATCGGTTTCGCAGCT
>DBTI01000126.1:0-1874 GCA_002306975.1 Ruminococcaceae bacterium UBA1320 | reverse complement strand
TTGCGTGTGAATCGGTTTCGCAGCTTATCTTGGCTTGCCCGGACTTGCCGGAACGTTGATTTTGTGCGGGTTCTCGGGTTTTGGGTTGCCGTAGTGTTGCTCTTGGTATCCCGGTTTTTTCGGGGCTAGTTGAACAATTGTTGAACATGAAAAGCAGCGTTCGTTACCCTTATTCCTTCCAGTATTCAATCATCCGCTCATACATGTCTCTCATGTTATATTTAGGCTTCCAGCCAAGCGCTCTTAGTTTTTCAGAACTGATATTCAACTTAGTCTTAGGGGCATAGCCCAATTTAGCACTGTCTTCTGGTATATCAATAGAAACCCCTATTTTTCCGTCTGCAATATCTTTTGCAACTATTTTTGCCATTTGTTTAATGGTCATATGAAGATTCTCATTAGCGACGTTGTAGGCTTCTCCGTTTCGCCCTTTTAAAAGTATAGTTAATATTCCATATACTGCATCGGCAAGATAGCAGTAATTGCCTTCAGAACTGCCGTCTGTGTGAAGGACAATATCCGCTCCCTGTATGGCGCTTTTGGCAAACTGAGCAAATACGCGATTTTCTTCCTTTGCAACACCGGCTCCGAAAGTCTGAGCGAGACGCGCTACTTTGACAGGAATACCGTATTCGGTGCGATACGCGAAACAGAAGCACTCAGCGGCTCTTTTTCCTTCAGGATAAGATGCCCGAGGATTTGTGAGGTCAAGGGTGCCGAGCTTATCTTCCGTTACCTTTTCAGAACCTTTCACTGCATTAGTTCCATACATTTCCATAGAGGAAACAAAAACCATGCTCTTAATTTCTTTTGATTTGGCTAACTCAAGGATATTTTTTGTTCCTTCTATGGATGTCAATAAATTTTCGACCGGGTGAGTAATCATTTCTCTTGATGTAGTTGCCGCAGCACAATGAATGATATAGTCAAGTTTATTTGAAACATTGATGGCATCACAGATATCGCCGCATAGTATTTCTACATTGCAGCCTTCAAACATCTTTTTTAATTTTGTTTCATTTCGTGCCATAACAATAATGTGAAGGTTTAATGATAGATCAAAAGATGCTTGAGCCAATGTCTTGACAATCATAGAGCCAAGAAGCCCAGTAGCGCCTGTAATAAGGATAGAACAATTTACTAACAACTCCATCGGCTGTGACACAATTCCCACAGAGATGGATATTGACCTTTCGACATTTCAAGACATAACCCCGCAGCCAACGAATAAAGAAATCCAACAAAACCAGCTTATACTAATGAATGCGATTGCGGATATTTACACGAATATAGCAGCCGCTTCAACTACATCGGCGGGAGGTACTGCAAATGGTTGATTTATATTTTACTCTTATTAAGTATCACATTCGCACCCTGTCAGATGTCCCGGAAGCGTTACAATCGGAAGTTCAAGCAAAGCTGGCCGCTGCAGGGATTGACGCAAGCCTCAGATTTACTTCTAAGAAACGGTTTTATTTTTGCCAAAAATCTTGAGATGATTTGCCAAAAATTTTGAGCGGCTACAGTAAAACACAAAATTTATTCTGTACATCATCTAAACATACGAAATAAGGAATATAAACAAGCATGTCCGTATAATTCTTTAGCTGTTTACAATAGAAATCCGGATGTATGCTTGTTACATCATTAACGCCGTCATAAGGATTGTGTACAAATATAATATCAGGATGCCTGCTTTTAATCTCATATTTCTGCCAGTCAGTAACAGGGACATAGTCTGGAAATTGATCACCTTCATAGTGCATTTGCGAGCCATTTAAAATCAGATCAAAATAGGGAATAGGTACGACATAGACATCGCACTGTGGATCATCGTTTGCTGCTAGCCAGACACTTTCCATAGAATCCCACAT
>DBTI01000288.1:1751-3469 GCA_002306975.1 Ruminococcaceae bacterium UBA1320 | reverse complement strand
GGGAACCGCCAGCCTGATCCGGTATCTACAAGGTAAATGGAAAGACAAATCAGTGGTACGAAAAGTATATAGCGAAAGTGAAAACTGAACTGCCACAAGAATTTGATAAAGAGCCGATTAAAAATACACCGTTCTCAGGTTAACGAGAACGGTGCTTTTTTATTGCTATTTAAAATAAAAACGAGAAAGCAGAGGGTTATCTTCCCCGCCGTAAGCTGAGGAGATAACCAAGCTATTCTGCTTTAATTTTAGATATCTATAATACTGTATTAAAGTGATTTTGCAAAGCGTCTGCCAAACTCAAAAGCACCTTCAAGCTCGCTATCTGACGGTACAAAACGGCATTTGTAGCCATCTTCGAAAACGTTGAGTTTCAGTGACTTTAACCGCTCGGTAATCATCGGAACAGCCTCGCCGCTCCACCCGAAAGAGCCGAACACCGCACAAGGCTTCCCCTTTGCATTAATCGCCTCAATGCTTGAAGCCAGCATCCAGATCGGGCGAACCGCATCCCTGTTTATTGTGGGTGAGCCTAACAAGAAAGCGTCGGAATCGTTCATTTTCGCTGCCAGCCCGTCGATCGGAAGTTCATTGGCGTCGTAGGTTTCTATATTAGCGTTTGGCAGTACGGTTTTTATACCGTCTGCTATGCGAAACGCCAGCGCCTCCGTATTGCTGTATGCACTGCAATAAAAAATGGAAATACATTTTTCTGTGCGTTCGTTCGGCTTGCTCCAAAGCGAATACTGCTCTTTTGCGCATTCATAAAATACGCCTTTTTGCAAAATAGGGCCGTGGCTTGTGCACGCATAGTCGACATCAAGCGCATTCAGCTTTTCAAGCCCGCTTAAAACATAAGGCTTGAATGGACCGAATATCGCGTTATAATAACCCTTGAACGCTTCTTTATAGTAACTGGGATAAGAAACATATTTATCAAACATACGTGGTTCGCAATAGTGCGCCCCTAAAAAGTCACAGACAAAAACCATTTTGTCGCTTCCCAGCCAGGTAAACATAGAATCCGGCCAATGAAGAAACGGCGCGTTTATAAATTTTAGGACTTTTCCAGCGCCAAGGTCAAGCGTTTCACCGTCTTTTGCCGTTTTAATCTCAACTTCCGGTTTGTTGATTATGTTTTTAAGGTAGATTGCGCCTGCCTGTGACGTAATTATCTTAATTTGCGGTGCAGCCTCAATAAGCTTTGCGAGTGAACCCGAATGATCCGGTTCATTGTGATTCATTATAATATAGTCGATTGTTGACGGGTCGACAACACTTCTAATGTTTTCAATATACTCGTCAAAAAATTTTGGATGAACCGTCTCGACAAGCGCCGTTTTTTCACCTTTTATGAGATAGGCATTATACGATGTGCCGTATTCTGTTTTCATAATCACGTCAAATGTACGCATATTAGGATTAAGCACACCAACTGAATAAACGTTATCGTTAATTTTAATCGCAGGCATCGTCAATCTCCTTTACATCCTTAATAAACCGCTGTTTTACCCATGTTTTTTATTGTTCCTCAAACATTTCTTTGCCTACACCGCACATTGGGCAAATAAAATCTTCCGGTAAATCTTCAAACTTTGTGCCAGGAGCAATCCCCTGATCCGGGCAACCCTTTGCCTCATCATAAATATAACCGCAAATTGAGCAAACATACTTTTTCATGAAAAATCACTCCTTATTGCAGTTTCAAATAAAAACGG
>DBTI01000288.1:494-1479 GCA_002306975.1 Ruminococcaceae bacterium UBA1320 | reverse complement strand
ATTCCGCTTTAATTTTGAAATTGCTATAGTTTTATTTGAAGTAATTATACCATTTTGGTGTACTTATGTAAAGATGTTTTTAAAAATATTTTACCAATATTTATTTTTTCTATTATATCATACCCGATAAGTAAAATGAAATCATGAAAAAACAAATCCCCGCATATAGCGAAGATTTACTGACTGTTCAGACAGCTAAACAAGTGTTTTTACCCAATCAGAAACACCGCCATTTGGATATACCTCTAAAAACTTTCGGAATAATTCTTTGCTCTCCTTTTTTAAAATACCTTTATATACTTCGGGAAGTTTAAAGATAGATTCTTTATGATAATCGCCCCAAGTTTTTTCCGCCCAAACCGCTCCCCCATCTGTAGGAGATTCAAGAGAGTAATATATTTCACCAATAAACGAATGTATTGCTGTTCCGAAACACATCATGCAAGGCTCTAGATTCGTAACTAATTGCATTTTATTTCTTGCTTTAATAGAATATTTTTGTCTATCCATTTCTACCATTGCTTGTGACTCTGCATGTACCAAGTATCGTCCTTCTCTTTTTTCTGTAGTATACGCCTTCGAAACAATATCATCCCCGTAAAAAATAATAGCGGCAATGGGCAATTCACCTTGTTTCATACCTTCTTCAGCCAATGTCAAAACCAATCTCATTTTTTCTTCTGCAGTCATTATTCCCAATTGCTCTCATCACCTTTGTATTTATCAAATTCTGTTATTTCGTTATAAATCATGGTTTTCAACTAACAATTATAATAATATCATTTTTTACCTTGCTTTGTACCCTGTTGCTCAAATATCTTATAAGTCAAGTGGTCTGAAAGCGTCTTATTTGCAAATTCATCCGGCTTCTTAACAGCTAAAAGCTGCTCATGTAACCTTAAAAAAATAGCTTACACATTCAACTGATTTAAAGTTAATGTATAAGCTATTTTAATGAATTTTGGAGGCGCCACCCGGAATCGGA
>DBTI01000288.1:0-199 GCA_002306975.1 Ruminococcaceae bacterium UBA1320 | reverse complement strand
TGCCTTACCGCTTGGCCATGGCGCCAGATATTATTCAAATTTAATATATACACAGTATAAGATTATATGCAAAAAATTGTGCAAGAAACTAGAACTGCAAGGTAAAAACCGCGAACACAAAACTAAACCAAAACATTAAAGCAACTGCCGCGACTTGCCTGCAGTGCAACTGCTTGGAGCGGATGACGAGGCTCGGACT
>DBTI01000050.1 GCA_002306975.1 Ruminococcaceae bacterium UBA1320 | reverse complement strand
TTTCTGTTCCTGCAGTAATGCCCGCATTTACTGTTTTAGCCGCAGATATTACATCATAAATTTTTTTGGCATCTGATGCAAGGCCTATTATATCTGTAACATTTTTTGCAGATTTTAAAACATCGGAAAATTCACCAATGGATGAGTTACCACCAGTTTGTCCTATTTGGCTACCGCTCACATAAACAATGTTGGCCTTTACTGTCATGCAATCTGTAACAGTTGATGAGCTACTAGTTTTTTCAAATTTCCCTTTAACTTTAGTAATTACATCACTCACATCTTTAAAAGCTTTATATTCGTTTGAATTAAAGAAACCTTCAATTTTAGAACTTGCATCATCAGCTGCCTTTTTAATATTATCAAATAGACTTGATGTATTCTTACTTTTATCGGTATCAGCACTCGTTGTAGCTGAGGATTTACCCGCTGAGCTACTTCCGGATGTATTGTTAGCGGATTTTGATACGGTTTGCTGAGTAACACCTATTGTTATGTTACTAATTGATTTAGCTAAATTTAAAATTGAACGCAAATGACTAGATGCTTGATCAATTGCTTCAATTTTAAATGAGAAAACCTTACCTGAAAGGTTATTGGTCTTATCCTCGACGCTTCGTATAACTGCTGTTGCCTTATCTTCGGCTTCAAGAATCACTTGCCCTTTTGTATGTTTTAAACTATCCAAGCCTCTCTTTTCATTATCTATTGCCTTGCAAAACCTATCAATATCAGCTATTGATGTGTTGATATCGGCTCTGGTAGAATTATTAATTTCAGCGGATAGATCAATGATAATCTTGCCTTTCTCAGACATACCTTTTCCTCCTCCCTAAATAATGTTTTTTGCCGGGTTGCTTCGTTCTTCTTCCACTTCTTTTCGGGCGGCTGCAAAAAGGAAGGCACGAACACCGATAGGTTTTTTTAAAACCGTTTCGAGATCGTGCCCCGCCATTACAAGTTTAGCTAAAAGATAAGACTTTCCCCCGGCATCTATCAGTTTTTTGCAGCTACCTCAAGAGAGGTGTTGTAACCACTGATATCGTCTATCACGTCACATATCTCGTCCTTTTCTCCTGCCATGAGAACCTTGTCAATTACATCTGCACCGGTTATCACATTTAGCTTGTCTTTAAGTGTTTGGTTATCCCATGTTTTTACCCGGTCTTTTTCTACGGTCGCAGTGTAAATTTTCAAGCTACGCAACTTAACATAATCCACATCAACTTCCATTTTTAAATGGCGGTTCTGCGGGTTTGACATAAATTTAGTCGCTTGTTTGCGGCAGTTTTGAAGTTCATCCTCTTCAAGTGGCCTTACATGAAATTGAAAAAGCAGTTTACCTTTTCGTTTAATTTGAATCAGTTTTTGGCTTTCGGCATCGGTTTTAAATTCAGATGCCTCGAGGATGCCTTTTAAAAGTGCATCTTCGTCCATAAGGACTTCCTCCGGTGAAGGAAGTCCTATGATTTCATCTTGATCTGTACTGATTTTCTGTGTTGCCATTATTTTTTAGCTCCTTTATTTATAATCAAGACGCAAATTCATCAAGTATTTCAGGAGCTGCGTTGATTCTAAAACTCCATGCGCGTTTTACAATACTGCCAGGAGCTACATTCATCAAATCAACATTTGATTGAGGAATGCAGTTTCTGAAAACCTGCTGCTGAAGCTGCCCGTCTGATCTGCGATTGAGTTTACCTCTGAAGTCAAAAGTTGGCGTGTAACCATTTTGGAGTGCCTTGACGAGTGAATCCAGCATTACATCGTCACGTATAACGACTTCACTCATTGTAAGAACCATTGAATACCCGGTATTTACCGCGTAAACTAGATTTGAACCAACCGGCTGATGATCTACGTTATTAAAAGTAACCTGTACTGTAAATGTGTCAACCTCGCCTAAAAAAATCGGGGTTGAACTGTCGGGCGGCGTAACATAAAGCTGACCGTCCTTGCCTGTTAATAATTTTCTGGAATCAAGAGAACCTTGTTCGTTATACATATAAATTTTCCTCCTTTATGATGCGCTGCTAAATCTGAATTGGAATGTAAAATACATTTTCTCTAGGCTGTCGATATCGTCTGCGGTAATAACAAACCATGCGCTGTCCCCAGATGCTACATTGCTCGTGTCATCAGAAATCGTCGCTCCAGGCAGGAGCTTTCCCTCACTGACCATCGTATTCAGGATGCCTTGGACAGCTTGTTTAACTGCTGTCCTGCCATCGGTATCATTGTTGATGTTTCCAACCATGTTCTCGGTTGTATCGCTTGAACGTTGCATAAGCTCAAAGCGAGTTTTTACGCGGCGAATCTTTTTCCATCCCGCATCATCTTCTCCAGAGGGGGTGGCTAAAGTCGTAATTGCATAATCAATCCACAGCTGGCCGGATGTGTTAATGCTTAAAACCATCATGCCATGGTCTACCGCATCGTCAAACTGCGTATTTGTCAGCATTTCAATCGGAGAAACAGCTCCTGTAATTACTTTATGGGATAAACTGGAGTTTGATGCGATTGCTGCAACCATTCCGGAAATTCTTGCCACAGCAAGGAAGCCATCATATGTATTTCCTGAACTGTCAGTCCAGCCAGAACCAAAGTAAATTGTGCGGTAATCATTGTATGCAACTGAATGTGACAACCTTGTTGCATAATCGACGCCGGCAGGTTCCCCGACCACAGCAAGGCACATCTTGCCATCTTCATAAATACGATCGACGAATCCCTGAAGCATTGCGTGGACAGATATGTCATTTGTATCGACACAGATTGTGTTAAATCTGTACGACTCCAGCAGAGAAAAGGCATTTGCATAGCTTTCATTTGTTACGGTTGGGTCTGTACCTGCTGTGAAATCAGTTTGCCCTATAGAGGCCAGTTTCCCAGTACCAACATAACTCGACACTTTTGCAAATGCCATGAAGGTACTGCTACTTGCCGCCATGATCAATGCATCGACCTCTCCGTCTGCGCTAAGCGTAAACATGATTTTCTCGATGGCGGTTGTACCATCATAAAGAACAAATTCGCGCTTAGTAGTGTCACTCAGCGAATCCCTGAGCGTATACCGGAATTGGCGGGATCCAGGGCTTTTGAGTGTGATGGTGATCGCATTGGCCGGAGTCGATCCGGAGTCCTTTAATGTGATACTACCTGAGGTGCCATCGGATCCGGCGCGCACCGCTCTCACCGTGGTTGCACCACCAGTGAATAATTCATGCAGTACTTGTGTTGTGCCACTCGTACCAAAGTATTTTGATATTTCCGAGTCGCTCGACATTGTAACTACAGTATTGCAGGGCCCCCAGTTTGCCTTTATAACTGCTGCTGCTATACCGTTAGAAGCTCCAGCAGCAGCAGTTCCACCGATGTTTTCATACCTCTGATAAATACCAGGGCGTTTTTTCGTCTCACCGACCGTAAAGAATATTCCCATTGTTATTTAACCTCCCGTTTTAGAAAATTATTGATTATTGCGGCGGCCTCGTCCATAGTATAAGCCGCTTTTTTTTGCTCTTTCAGTGCAGCCCGGATGCATTCTTTGGGCACATTAAACCTGTTAGATGCACCTTCAAATTCTACCGCTGCGTACGTGTCGCCTGTTTCTGTATTGGGCACATAGGCTGCCTCTGACTTTGTTTTCATGATTGTGGCACTTGCAGTTTCTGCATCTTCTGCCATTTAGAGTCCCCCTTTATAGCGATCCATCAAAAGTTCTCGAAAAATTCGATAGCTAAAATGCTTGTTCGCTGCATTGTTGTCCTTGACAGCGCCAGCCCGTCGGCATCCTAGCATTACAGACGTACATTTTAGCATAATTCCTTTTTCTCATTCTATTTATTAAATAGCTATAGATTGATATTTTGCAGCTTAATGCTGGCGAAATCTCGCCGCAATATCCCATAGGTTCCAAGAACAGTGATTTGCCCATCTATTATGGGATTCCCATTCGCATTGTACTCGAGATGGGTGATTATCATAGGTGATTTGTCACTTAATGCGATTTCGCCTTCAATTGACAGCCGGTTAACGATTTCACTAATCCATTTGCGACGTGCTACTGGACTGTCGGAAATAACGTGGCACACCATAGTTGCCTGCACCCATGCTACAGAATAAGTTGTTTTTAACTCTGAAATTGCTGCCTTAGTGCGCCAGTAAATTGCCGGTGTAGAATCTTGAGCTTTCCATGTCTCAGATAAAATGTCCTGCCCGATAATGCTACATTGCGGGAACTTGACTTTCATCCATTCATTTAGACCAACAATTGGATCTGGGTTTGTCGATATCTCCGGCGGAAATTCGATTAAGTCAAATGTGTGCGTTCGGCATATGATTTTTGATTCCTCAGTTCCACTGGTGATACTTGTATACGGTTGTTCGAAACTGCCCATGTACAATTGTTTGAAACTGTCCGTACGGTTCCACAGAGAGCATGTGGTCGTGGTTTCCCCAACAAAGAATAGTTCTGAAAGGTTACCGATTATGATGTCAGAGAAATCGTCAGGCATGATAGTGTTTTCCGCGCTGCATAGCAAATTGATTAGGAGTAATCCACTCGAGCTGCGTTCCGCATTGTACTTGCTATTAATGAAATATACAATCCGTGGGTATTTTGCTGTGCTCCAGCCTGCAGCATCCTCCTCTGGAGCCATGCCATAGAAAATGGCAGGCTGTTCTTTATACGTGGCCAACGCGCTTGTTAATTCTGAAATACTGCATAATTTCTTGTAGATTAATTTTTCAAGCACTTGTGGTCACTCCCTCGGTATTCACAGACTGCATGTCCTGTGTCCAGTATATTTGCCATAACCCCGCCGCAACCTCGTTTGCGTCTATCGTAAAATAATTTGCGGCGTTTCCAGGCTCAACATAATAGAGGACAGTTGCGGTATTATCGGAAATGTCTGTAACAAATCCGTTTTTGAAATCATCCCAGATTGTACGTCTCGCTCTAATACACGCACCGCATTTGATGGAGGTTCCATCGAAAAAATTCGCCGTGGCACTTTTAATCAACGACATTTCTTATCACCACCTTCCTAAGACTTTTTACTGTGAATTGCTTATTCACCGGTTTGCAGTAATACAGATGCCCCTGCTGGCAATTGCGATTTCATAATAATTTCCACTTCTGACTTCTTAAACAGCAAAACAAGTTGAACTTGTCCAACTTATCGTCTGCTAAAGCTATTCAATTTTTAGAATGTGCTCACTGATAGATTAAGTTAAAATTCAAAAAATCGTTTTCTCCGATAATTCCATTTTTTTCTATGTGCTTCAATTGTCTTTGAAGATGAGTAAATCACATGAATGTCCGTAGTTAATAGCCGATTTAGCTGATTGTATAGGCTACTGATGGTATTCATATTTTTTTCTTTTACCTTTAAAAGCTTCAGATCAAGCACATGGTTTAATGCGAGAATTTCAATATTTGCTTTTAACTCTCTTGTTTCAGTATCGTACTTGTTTTGGAGATCTGCAAGTTGTTTAGATAGAGAGTCTGTCAAGGCTGCAGCTTTTTCAAAACTCTTTATCTCATCTTCCTTTTGCCGCAACTGATCTTGAAGATTCCTTGCCAATTGGGCTTTCATGTTGAACTCTTTTTTAGGAACTGTTACTCTGCCAATCTCGGTAGCAAACTGATTCCCAATTATCTCAACCAATTCAACAGGGCAGCCTGATTCCTTCAACATCTTTTTGATTGTATCAATCATAGTATCCATCCTCCATGGCTTTTTCAGCTGGTTGCCGCCAGCGTTTGGTAGGTCGCCGTTAACCCGGCGTTCTGGCTATATATGAAAAACGCCCGTTTTTTAACGGACGTTTTTAGCCAAAGTAAAACACATCAGTAACTTCAGATACTGATGTGTTTTACTTTGGCGCCACAATATAATCAGGTAATGCAACCTATTTTTGATGATATTAGTATAGCATGAAAAAATCATAATAGCTTGCAGTCAATTTGCATTCAATAATCAATTATGCCGTACATGTTTATTGTAAATTTATATAAAGCCACATCTTTTATCTGATAAATGCGTCTTTGTTCAAAATTGAGTTCTTCCATTAGTCTTTCAACATGTCCACACGATCGATAAATGTAAAAACGCTCCAGCACCAACTGCTCATTTTTTTCAAGAGAACTTAAACCTTTTTCTATAAGCTTGACTAATTTTTCCGTTGCATTATATGTGCATTCAAGTCTCTCTCTTTCAACGATATTATTTATAAGTCTGGCCTCATTCTTACTTGATCCTCCTCTTATAGGGACCTCATTAGTAGCCATTGACTTGATACCAGTATAATCAGATTCCAGGGCTGCTATACGTTCATGTATATTTATAAGACTTTCTTTCATCTGCGCGTATTTTTTTAAATCCTCAACAGCTTCATTCTGCCAATTCATATTTTACACCTCTGTTAAAATTTTGAATTTCTCTACGCAATTTGTTGACCTTAGGTATTAATCCTTTGTCTAACTCAAATCAATTCTTGCAGTTGATTTAATAAAAAAATGGCCATTTCATATTAAAAATATGAAATGCCACTTATGATAATAATACGATTAATCAACATTTACGCATGAATGTCAATGTCCTTATACATAAATTTCAGCTAGATTCGTTGCACTTGAAAAACTTTTTACGATGAATTGTGCATGCTATCACTTTGCATTTTAATCTATAGAGTTGTATTTTATGACTATATCTAACGCATTAATAGTATATCATCTATAATAATACTTTTCTTGCAATCTATTTGCAATTCGTAGGTTGAAGCTACTACACTTAAATTGAATACTATATATAACATAATAAGTTTTTAATATATCTGACCATAGCACAAAGCCATTGTGTTATATAATGCACCTGTGCGTTCGCGCTAGCAAAATTTTCAGCACAGATGTGCGATGTGCTGCGGCGTTTAGTCGTCCCTATATACAACTGTTCATATATTAATTATTTATTCAGTTGTATATAATAAAAGGAGCCATAACACAAACCCTTCTGCTTGCCTTTAAAGTGAGTAGGATGGCTCGTGTTGCAATTTAATAATATTCTTTATATATTTAAAAAAATGTGTTTTGTTTTGATATAACACGAGTACCTCCACTATAAATGCTATCTTTTTTTACCTGACTAAACGTTTTGTTGTCCAGATGGGGATAGTAGGAGAAGGAGCTGTTACAAAGTAGATCACAAAGAAGGTCAGGGCAGCCAACACTAAAAAAGTGTTGGCTGCCCTGACCTTCTGCTTCAAAATATCTCATTTTGAACAAAAATCTAAATCTTTTATAGCATAGCAAATATGAGCGGGATTTTAAAAGATTAACATTTCCAATGGATATGGAAATTAAAACACCTTCAGATAATCCGATATGACCAGCAAATGCCCAGATCGAGTGATTAAATTACACAAAGATATATAGCACCCATTATTTTTCATCAGAAAAATCGGCGTCAACCCTCATCTTCAAAAGTGGACGGTGACAATGTTCGAGTTTAGGTCGATATCAAAGCAAGGATGTTTTTAATATTTTTTCTAAATGGTACACTTTGCGCACTTTCCCATTTGCCAACAGTCCTAGGCCCGACATTAAGAAAAGAGGCAAACTCCCGTTGAGTAAAGCCTAATTGCTCGCGCGACTTTTTTATCTTGTCCCCATAACCGGCAGAAATAAAATTGGAGCAAGAATATAAGCGTCTTTGGGAGTTTGTCGAAGCTATAATTAGTATCATTCAGACGGCAAATACATCTAAAATAATTATCACCTACATCTTACTGGTACATAAGAACTTGCCCATCTTGAAATGGTTGGTACGATCGTTTATCAGCTCACCCGCAACATGACTGAGGAAGACATAAAAAAAGGCGGCTACATGGACTATTTTGTAGACCACACCGCTGGTGTCTACCCTGCCGCCGCATCAGGAACGCCTTTTAGCGCAGCCGCGTTGGCTGTCAAAGGCGACACAATTACAGACCTTACCGAGGATATGGCAGCAGAGCAGAAGGCTCGCACGACATACGACAATATCCTACGTTTTGCCGACGACCCCGATGTCCGCG
>DBTI01000271.1 GCA_002306975.1 Ruminococcaceae bacterium UBA1320 | reverse complement strand
GGAGTGGTCGGTTTATAGTTCTTTATCGCCATTTGGTATCACTCCTTTTAGTCGGCTCTCATCATGCCATGCCTTCAAAGAATTCAATGCTCTTTGATTCGGGCTCTAGAGTAACAATTGCCTTTTTCCAACTTGGTGCATATCCGCTGAATTTGCCCACTCTCTTGGCTCTGCCCTTAACATGAAGGGTGTTAACCTTTGCCACTTTTACTCCGAAGAGTGTCTCGACTGCCTTGGCAATCTCGATCTTGTTTGCATCTGTGGCAACACGGAAAGTGTATTTTTTATCTGCTATGCCGGTCATGCTTTTTTCAGTGATAACCGGGCGGATAATGATATCCTGCGCTGTTCTTTCCATTATGCGTACACCTCCTCGATGGCGGTGACTGCATCTTTGAGTACGACAAAGGTATCACAATTGAGTATGTCGTAAACATTGAGGCTGCCCACTATCGTGGTCTTTACGCCGGGAATGTTGCGCGCGCTAACGACGACTTTTTCATCGGAAGCAGGCATTACGATAAGAACCTTTTTGCCTGTCTTGATAGCGCTGAGCATTCCGACTATGGTTTTAGTCTTGTAATCATCAACTGCGAGATTGTCGAGTACGATAATCTCATTTGCCTGCACCTTAGAGGACAAAGCTGATTTAAGAGCCAGCCTCTTGACTTTTTTGTTGATGGTGTAGCTGTAGTCGCGCGGCTTAGGGCCGAGAGCTACGCCGCCGTGTCTCCACTGTGGCGCGCGGATCGAACCTTGTCTTGCGTGACCCGTACCTTTTTGCTTCCACGGTTTACGTCCGCCGCCCGAAACCTCGGTGCGTGTAAGTGTGGACTGGGTTCCCTGCCTTTGATTGGCAAGGTAATTGACGACCGCCGCATGCAGGACGACCGTGTTTGGCTCTATGCCGAATATGGCGTCGGAAAGTTCAATCTCACCGACGTTTTCGCCGGCCATATTTAAAACTGCCGCTTTAGGCATTGCGCATCCTCCTTCCCTTAGGCCTTTTTGACGCTGTCGGTTATACACACGATACCGCCTTTGGGGCCTGGGATGGCACCCTTGAGCGCTATGAGGTTGTTTTCGACATCAACCTTGACAACATCGAGATTCTGGATGGTGACTCTCTCGCATCCGAGATGGCCAGCCATTTTCTTACCTTTGAAAACCCTTGACGGGCTCGAGTTGGCCCCCATTGAGCCTACTTCACGGTGAACAGGGCCGACGCCGTGGGTCATCTTAAGTCTGTGATGGTTCCAGCGCTTGATAACACCGGCAAAACCTTTACCTTTGCTTGTGCCGACAACGTCAACACGATCGCCTTCAGCGAAAACGTCCGCCTTAACGATGTCTTTAACATTGAGTGTTTCGATGTCCTCAAAGCGGAATTCCTTAAGAACTTTCTTAGGAGCCACTTCAGCCTTGTCGAAATGACCTTTGGCAGGTTTTGTCACCTTTTTATCGGAGACATCCTTAAAACCAAACTGCACCGCGTTGTAGCCGTCGTTCTCGACGGTTTTCTTTTGGATAACTGTGCAGGGACCGGCTTCTATAACGGTGACGGGCACGACATTGCCCTTATCGTCGAAAAGCTGAGTCATGCCGACTTTTTTTCCAATGATAGCTTTTTGCAATTTTCCTACCTCCTTTGGTTATTGGTTGGTCTTCACCAACTTGACCTGCCGGAACATCATGCCAGTTTTAAATTGACATTAGAGCTTTATTTCAATCTCTACTCCAGCGGGTAGCTCGAGGCCCATGAGTGCCTCAACTGTCTTCTGTGACGGTCTGAGAATGTCGATAAGCCTCTTGTGTGTGCGCATCTCAAACTGCTCGCGGCTGTCCTTATATTTGTGGACTGCACGCAGAATAGTCACGATCTCTTTGTTGGTCGGAAGCGGTATAGGACCCGAAACCCTCGCCCCTGTGCGCTTTGCTGTCTCGACTATCTTCTCTGCCGACTGGTCGACAAGCTGATGGTCATAGCTCTTAAGCCTAATTCTGATCTTCTCTTTTACTGCCATTTTGGTTCGCCTCCTTAGGTTAACTCGGCGGGCCAGACGTCGTTCAAAAAGCCAACACACATCCGGGTGTTTCATCACCGGACATTTAAAAAACCGGATAGCTTGTTCGGGGCAAACTAATCCGGGGGTAGAAGGCTTAACGCCGCCACATAATGATTCCGCACTAAAAGCCGCGCGGACGCAGCTAAAAAAAAGCGCCATTATGCCCAATATGGTGTCGCCCGGTTTTAAAAATCGGACATACTCAGCGAAAATTACCCGCAAGCTGCGGCAACCTCTCGCTTCATCGCATATCTGCGCGGTCGTTTAATCGCGCCTATATATAATAACATAGCATAAGCACAAATGCAACAATTATTTTATATTTTGAGAAAAATATTTTTTTGGCATGAAAAATGCCTGAAAGAGCAGAAATTTCTGATTTTTCAGGCATTTCATTTTTTCGATTTATATTTGTATCTATATATGTAGAAAATAAAAGGCTGCTTTGGGAAGGCACAATGTTATCTCCCCCGCCTGCGGCGGGGAGATAACAAAACTATTCCACTATACTTTTGTAATCGCTATATTATTTAATTTGCATACTTAGTCCAGCTTAATTTTTATTACCGCTTTTTTAACTTCAGACGGTTTTTCAAGTATTCCGCATGCCTTGTGTCCGTCTTCAGGATAAAGCACAGTAAAATCTCCTGCATTCATCTCAAGCCTTGTCCAATGCTCCGTCTCGTTATAATTGGTTTTGTCTTTTTCCGCGTCATACTCGCCGGAAGCGGAAAGTCCGTCAATCGGCATCCAGCCGATCTCCTCACTGCCTTCAACAATGTATTGAAGGTCGATGTACTTTTTGTGCGATTCCCATTTTGTTTCACTCACAGGGCGGGTCGTATAAGTTTGAATCATTACATATACATTGTCGCCGTCTATTTCATATTTGCCCACCGGCAGTTCCCTTGGCTTATCCGACAGCATAAAATCAAAGGCCTTTTTAAGATTATCGCTAAGCTTATCATATAATTCCTCATTTTTAAGGTTATCAAGGATCATGCTTAACACACTTCCGTTCTTTATTTTAACCATATTTAAAACCATTCCGAATCAAGTACTGCTTTGTCATTTTTATATTCACTTGAAACTTAAATGTATTATTTAATATATCACTTACCTAAGCGTTTTTCAAGAGAAAATACGGCTCATTTTTATGGATTTTTAACTGATTTTAATTCTATCTAAATATAAAAATAGGTAAATTTCCATGCAAAAAGTTTAATTTTCCATGTTACCCTTTAGGTATATAGAATACTATAATATTAGTCTTATCAATTTGCCGTAAATTTAATTTTTTTCGATAAAGTCTGATTTTTTAGTAATCACCTCAACAGCTTTTCTTATTACTTTTAAATAACAGGAGAATCATCATGTTTACTAATAACGAAAATACTTTAATAAAAAAAGTCAGCATTGAGGATAAATATGAAGCGATGATTCCCACACGTTTTGACAGTAATCACGCATCCAACCTCTGCCCTCTTTCCAACGGAGATTTATTGTGCGCGTGGTTTGCAGGCAGCATGGAAGGCAAGCCTGATATATCAATCGTGATGTCAAGGCTTAAAAAAGGTGAGGATCGGTGGAGCGAGCCTGAATTAATGTCAAACGACGCCGGACGTTCCGAACAAAACCCTGTTTTATTTGAAACAGACGATAATAAACTGTGCTTACTTTATACCGCGCAGGTGGATAAACATCAGGAAACTGCAGAAGTACGTTATCGCATTTCAACCGATAACGGCTACAGCTGGAGCGGAATCAAAACAATGTTTGACAAACCCGGAACTTTCATTCGGCAGACGGCTGTACGGCTAGACAACGGCGATTTGATTCTTCCCATCTTCTACAGCAGGAAATCAAACAACGGCAACTGGGGTTACGACAGCAGCGCTGTAAAGATATCCGCAGACAACGGAGCGACATGGGATGAATATGAAGTTCCACAAAGCGTCGGCTCTGTTCACATGAACATAATAAAACTGTCAGGCAATAACCTTATGGCGCTATTCAGAAGCAGAAAAGCAGATTATATTTATAAAAGCGTGTCGACCGACAACGGCAGATCGTGGAGCAGACCTGAGCCTACCGTTTTTCCAAACAACAATTCCTCAATTCAGTGCACAAAGCTGCGGAACGGTCATCTTGCTTTGATTTTCAACAATATCAATAAAGACGGCTACGCTTATGATCATAAAAATCCCCGGAGCATTGTTAAGGCAACAGATACCGACAAAGCCGCCGTTTGGGGTGCGCCGAGGGTTCCTGTAACCATTGCCATCTCAGAGGATGAGGGCGCAACGTGGCCTTATCTCAGAGATATCCAGACGCTTGAAGGCATAGCCGCGGAAAATCCCGAATTTTCTTATCCTTCAATCAAAGAAACAGAAGACGGCAGAATCGCCGTCACTTACAGCTATTTGCGCAAGGCGATTAAATTTGCATCGATAACTGAAGATTGGGTTAAAAATTAAAGCAGCATTTTATATGTGAATATTATGCAGTTAATCTTTAAATACTAAAAACAATATATCCAACTGTTTTTACGGATTTTTTAAGCTAATTGTCACTGGACTTCTGTTTTGCCGGTTATATTTTTTGCATTGATGAATTTATGTTGAGCTTCGAACCTAGATTGTGCGTATTAAACATATTATTGCATTGACAACTTGCTGTTTTTGTAATAAACTATGTATACATGGTTCGAGCGTAGCAATTGATTGTTTTCACTAATGCGGCAATTTAATCTTACAAAACAAAAGTCAGTAATAATTGGCATTTATGCGATTATTACCGGCTTTTATTTTTTGCAGCTTGGGAATCACTGATAAAAACGACATCATATCTAGATTAGTAGTTTCCCTGACATTAAGCATGCAGCCGTAACGATTAACCGCTATTTAGACCATACTGGAGGCAATTATGGAGCTATTGCAACATTTCCACACACCAACCTTTGAAGAACTTAATTCCTCGGTATATATAGCGTGGGCAGGGCATCGCGTATGTGAACCCAGCCACAGGATCGGCCCTCGCATTCTGTCCGACTATAAAATCGTGCTCATTGTAAAAGGCCGGGGAACGCTTTGCCAGGAAGATAAGAATATAACACTGTCCGCAGGGGATATTTTTGTGCTTTTTCCGGGTGTAAAGCATTTGTATTATACCGATCCGAAAGACCCGTGGGAGCTTATGTGGGTTTCTTTCAACGGCAATATAAGCGAAAATATTATGAAAGACCTTAGCATAAGCCTTAACAGTTTTGTCATTTTAAATTCAAATACGGCTGTGATCAAGGACCTTCTTGAAAAAATAATTGACAGCATGGGCAATGAAGGCGACCCTCATGCACTCAAATCAACAGGATATCTATATCTTTTGTTTTCACAACTGCTTGAAATTGATTCACAAAACGAGATAGAACCAAGCAAGGTTTCTAAAGATGAGGTAATCAATAAAGCGTTGATGTTTATTAACCTTAACTATCACACCGATATTGATGTTAATCTGCTTTGTAATTATGTGAGCTACAGCCGCTCCTATTTTTCAAAGCTTTTTAAATTAAAAGTGGGGCTGTCTATTCCGAAATATATAAACGAGGTTCGCATTCAGAGGGCAAAACTGCTTCTTAAAGACACTTCGCTTAACATTTGTGAAATTGCTAAGTCAATCGGTTTTGAAGACCCATTCTACTTTTCAAAGGTATTTAAAATTGTAACAGGAATATCGCCTGTTACGTACAGAGATACAACCCCGAAATAAAAACAAAACGAATTTGTTTTGTTATCTCCCTCGCCGAAGCGGATGGCCTCCGGTAGGAAGATAACATTTGGAACTCAAATCGGCGGCGCGGTTCAAATTGAACCGCACCGCTTTTTTGTTAGTCAAAATTATAATGCCGATTCCCGTATAAGCGGAAATCGGCATAAGATACTTCCCAATATCAATTTGGATCTTTCAGATAATTTATACAGTCGATAATACAGTCCTGACGGCCAAATCCGCCGGCTTTCGTAATAAAGCATACGCCGTCCAGCAGTCCGCCCTGAATCATTCCGGCGGGCACATAAGGCACAGGCTCTCCGATTATCTTTATTCCGTATGAGCCCGTGCTTGTCAGAACTTTGCCCGCAGTGTCGCCTCCGATAATCATCAGGCTGACTATATGTGAGTCTTGTTTTACTTTGCTGACCACATCACATGCAAAGCCGCGCCGTAATGTCCGGTTTTCTACAAACTGAGCGGCGTTATCCTTGTCCGCCTTGTTTACAGAAACACCGAAGTCAACAAGGACATTATAGCCCTTGTCAAAATGCCCACATACTTCGGAAATGGTTTTATCAACTTCAGATTTATAAGCGTCGTTCCCGCCCAACATGTTCTCTATGTTTACCGTTACTGTTTTTACACCGTGTTTGCGGGCATATGTAATTTGCTGTTTTGTAGCTTTAGCGGAGGAACTCGACATAATAAGCAACGGGCCCTCATTAATCTGCACAGGTTTTTTCACGCTCGGGGGAAACGCGTCGCTAAACGTTGCGGGGAATAAACCAGCGGAGCCAACCGGCAGAACCTCCATACTGCTGTTGGCTATGCCCTGTGCGATTGTATACAAGTCGCTGTCTGTCTCTGTATCGAAAACGACTATGCGCGCGCCCTTATCTCTGCAGCCTTTTATGATGTCCGGCAGCTTTCCGGAGCCTGCCCTGACATCCTCCAGCTTTATGCAGGATATCTTTTTATCGGTTTGCTTTTTAAGAAGATCGGGAATAAAGGAAGTCGGAACTGGCTTGATAGGATCCTTAGAAATATCATACCTTGTTACCGGTATGTCATAGATATATTGCCTGCTGTTAAAGGTTGTTCTGCCGTTATAGGGCAGCGCAGGGACAAAGGCGATTGTAAGATTATCGTTTTTATCCAGTATAACTTCCATTTCCTTGCCGAGATTTCCGCGTAGTGTGGAGTCTATTTTTTTATAACAAAGTGTCAGTCCATAACTATCCATTAATGAAAGAACCTTTGTTACTTTATCTGAAGCTTCTTCTGAATCGGCATATCTGCTTTCAATATCGAAAATCGCAATATCACCGGTTTTTAATATTTTATCAGTTGCATCTACGTCAAGAATTACATTGACTGTATATCCTTTTTTGGTAAGCTGCACTCCTGCGTCCATTCCGCCAGTCAGATCGTCGCTAACAACTGCTTTTTTAATCATATATATTCCCTTCCGGAGGGCTAAAACTTAACTGGACGTAGCCTTAGTTTATAAATAACACAATAAGCTTTAATGCATCTGATCATAGCACCAGGCTGTTGTGTAATATATTGTACATGTGCGTTTGCGAAGCGAAAAATCGCACGTGCCATGGCGTTTAGCCCGTCCCTATATACAACTGTTCATATATTACTATTTATTCAGTTGTATATAGTTTACCCATAAACAGCAAACACGGCGTCTGCCTGTAAGGTTTCCGCCGTGGATAAGATAATGCCCTTTGGGTTTAACCGGTAAAGGTCGGTCTTAACATAAATCCAAATATTTCTTATAAATTTAAACTTATATTTACAGATACCCGCCCATACCGGCACACCTCATTGCACCGCTATTATTCTTTGACTGAACCAACGAGGATACCCTTCGTAAAGTATTTCTGAGCGAAAGGATAAGCTATGACAATTGGGATAATCGTTAAGAAAATCATAGCATCGGCAATGTTGCTGTGCATAATCATTACGCCGTTTACCATCACATTTTCAAGCATTGAACCGGTTCTGTCGGTGCTGATGCAGAAGCTGTAAAGGATGAGCTGTAAGGGCTTTAAAGCATCATTCTGCAAGTAGATAAGAGGATTAAGGAAATCGTTCCATCTTGTAACTGCGTAGAACAAAGCAATTGTTGCTATTGATGGCTTAGATATCGGGAAGAATATCTTCGAGAAAATCTGGAAATCATTAGCGCCGTCTATGAATGCCGCTTCTTCTATAGATTCAGGAATCTCATTCAGGAATGATTTGCTGATTATCAGATAGAAGGTGTTGATTGCCGGCGGCAGAATCATGATGAGGGGGTTGTTAACAAGTCCGAGAGAACGGTTGATAATGTAGTTTGGGATCAAACCGGCCTCGAATACG
The DNA here is from genome assembly GCA_002306975.1 of Ruminococcaceae bacterium UBA1320. Classification (GTDB taxonomy): domain Bacteria; phylum Bacillota; class Clostridia; order Oscillospirales; family Ethanoligenentaceae; genus Ruminiclostridium_D. The sequence goes on along the minus strand of DBTI01000271.1, from coordinate 11,826 downwards.
TATGTGATCAGGAAAAGCGTCATTATGACCTTGCTTGCCTTGAATCTTTTGCGTGAAAGAACATACGCCGACATGAATGTTACAAAAACAGCAACTACGGTACCTACTCCGGTATACCAGACTGAATTCCATAATGCCTGCAAAACACCAAGGCGCGGGGAACTGAGGATGTATTTATAGGCATATATGTTAGCGTCTGCAGGCCAAATATAAACCTTACCCGCCATAACTGCCTTACCGTCTGAAAGCGAAACACAAAGAATGTTTAAAAACGGATAAATGCATACAAGAGCTAGAAGTATGAGTAAAATGGTATTGACATAGTCAAATGCGGTACTTTTCTTTTTCATATTTTGTTGCTCCTAAAATATAGCTGATTCGGAGAACTTTTTGGAAACTTGATTCGTAGCGAAAACTAAAATAAAGGCAAATACTGACTGAAACAAACCGACAGCAGCGCCAAGGCTGTAATCCGGGAAGCCATTGGTAGCGAAAGCCATACGGTAAACATAAGTCTGAAGAACATCAGCAGTCGAGTAAATGCTCGGGTTATACATCATCAACACTTTGTTAATATCAACAGACAGGATGCTGCCCATGTTGAGTATAAACATCGTAACAATCATATTCTTAATTGATGGCAGTGTGACATAGAACATTTGCTTCCATCTGCCTGCACCATCCATATCCGCAGCCTCATATAAGGTTGTATCAATACCGGTGATAGCAGCGAGATAAACTATTGCGTTATAACCAAATGTCTGCCAAACTGACAGAATAACATAAAGAGGTATAAACCAACCTGGAGTAGACATAAAGAATATAGGCTTTATACCCATATGAAGCAAAAGAATATTAATAAGACCTTCTGAAGGGGAAACGAAACTGATTAAAATACTGACAGCAACCGCTGTGGAGATAAAGTAAGGGAAGAAGCTAACAGTTTGAACGCCTGTTTTAATCACTTTGCTTTTAACTTCATTGAGGAATAATGCAAAGACAACTGGAATAGGGAATGAAAAAATAAGTGTCCAGAACGCAAGTAAAACAGTATTTTTTATAAGGGTTAAGGCATATGGATCTGATAAAAATGTTTGGAAGTTTTTAAATCCTACCCATTCGCTCTTGAACACGCCGAGAAACGGGCTGTAGTTCTGAAAAGCTATCGCTATTCCGAAAATAGGGGCGATTTTGAAAAGAACAAGGACAAGCAGACCGGGGATAAGCATTATCCAGAGTAATTTGCTATCCTTAAGGTTTTGAGCTGCGCGCTGCAATAATCCTTTTTTCTTTCGTTGACTTGTAGTAACAGCGGCTTGGTTTATCAAACGCTTTGCACCCTCTTACGCTTTAAAATATTGCTTTCGCTCTTTCGCTTCGATCAAAAGAGCGAAAGCAAACAACTACCTAAAAATTACTTCTGCATTGCGTCATACGCGTCTTGATCAATCTTGTGGATTGCGGTATAACCGTCGCTGTCCATATCTGCAAGGAATTTTGCCCAGTTGGCATCGTTGATTGCAGTCTTGCCGTTTACAAAGCCGAGAACCTCAGCTGTAAATTCGGTCTGATACTTTGCAAGTAACTGGCTTCTTTGTTTCTGCTGATCAGCGGAGTAAACGATTGGCTTCGCTGCTTTAGCATACTTTGTGAAGTAGTCGCTGGCATAAGATTTTGTAAGTGTATCAAGAGAATCATAGTATGCTGCATTGTCAACAGGGAACGGGAAGGTTAAACGATCCTGATACATACCGTAGTTGGTTGTGCCAAGAGGTTTTACAGCCTCAGCGCCGAAGTCTTTAAGCCATTTGTATGTGCCGTCAGACTGCTTCTCTGTGGTTGTTCCTTCAATGCCGTAGTGCATTAATTGCAGGCCTTTATCAGAGAACAGGAAGTCTTCAAACTTGAGGACAGCCTCAGCGTTCTTTGAAGCAGCCGGGATAACAAGATATCTGTCTGTACGAATTGTCGCGTCATAGTTCCAACGCTTAATATCATTGCCTTTGGTATCTTTGAAGAAGTTCATAACTTTGATTGAATAGTTCTTATCGTTTGAAGGACCGCCGTTGTTCATGAACCATGTCGGACGGGTTGGAAAGTCGTCTCCGACTGTTCCTTTGCCTGTCAACATCTTTGTCTGCCAGGTCTCTTCTGTCTGAGTACCTGCTACCCATTCAGGATCGATGAGGCCTTTTGTATAAAGCTGATTGTACCATGTAAGCATATCCTTAAAGCCTGCTGCATGTACATCATAACCGGTGCCGTTGCCGATACCGTAATCATAGATGCCGTGTACTTTGCCGCTGTCGTCTATATAGTCATCAGCGCCGAAGCACTCTGCAAAGTGAAGGTAGCTGTCACGGCCTGTGAAAGGATAATAGCCCTGAGTTGAACCAAACTTTGTTTTCAAAGTTTCAAGAGTTTTTGTGAAATCTGCGATTGTTGTCGGGTTCGATGTGATGCCTGCAGCCTTGAACATGTCTTCTCTGTAGAATGTTACGTTTGTAATCAAAGGATATTCTGCAGTGATTCCATAGATGTGGCCGTCTTTATCAGTAACCATTGATTTGTATTCTGGGTTTGAATCAATATACTTTTTGATATTCGGAGCATACTTATCGATCAGCGGTGCGAGATCCTGGAATGCACCCTGTGCTCCGTAAACCTGTACCTGTGAGAGTCTTGCTATAGCAGCATCGCCCAAGCCGCCTGAGCTGACCTTCAAGTCGATGTTCTGATAATAGTGGTCGTCATCGTCGCCGCCGTTAACAAGTGTTATGTCGGTATTTGACTGTTTCTGCATTTCCGGCCAAATAGCAAGGTCCTTCATCCAGTTGAGATATTTGCCCTCAAGATTGTAGGTGAATGAAAGTTTTGCACCGTCTGCGCTGCCGGAAGTACTGCCGGATGATGATGGGGTCGAACTGCTGCAGCCTGCCATTGCGGATGCTACCATAGTAAGTGATAACACTAAAGCTGCTGCTTTGATTTTCTTTTTTCCGAACATTACATTTACCCTCCCAATGATATTTTTTTCATAAAACGGTTAGCATATATTTTTCTGCCGCTTTACTTTACTCAAAGTTTACAACACAAGTGACATAATAACCATAGAATTTTACCCGATTTTTATGTAATTTTGAGTTGTTATCTCTAAAATGCACAGTACAAATTTCATGTTTTTTCGTTATGCCTTGTTGCTTTGTTTGCGATCTTTTAAGACAAGAACAAGTCCGACTGAGAACATGATGATGGCTCCCACCCACGGGATCAGGCTGGTGAGGAGATGTGTCAAGTACGGTTCAATAAAGGCGTCTTCCACTATCATGGAGAAGGCGGTATGAACAAGAACAGCGGCGCCTATGTAGATAACAATTTTGAATTTTTGCATAAGCTTATTTACGAATTCAGCACAGAAGAATATAACCACTGAGGATACGACCATTCCGTAAACGACAAGCCATATGTTATCGTTTGACATACTTACCATTGAAAGCACGTTGTCAAGGCTCATGCTTATGTCAGCGAAAAGTATGCTTGCGACAGCCTTCCAAAAGCTCGCCTCGGATTTCACCTTTGAGTTGTTTTCCTTTGGGTTGATAAAGTTCCATGTAACATACAAAAGTAGAAGACCGGCAGCCAGCTTAATGGGCAGCCATTGTATTTCAAGGAGTTTCACGCAAAATATTGCAAAAATCAAACGTATGCCCAATGCACCGGAAATGCCAACCAGATTTGCCTTTTTTGCCTCTTTATCGGGCAGATTTCTGATGGCAAGCGCTATGGCGCCCACGTTATCGACTGAAAGCATAATACTAACAAGTGCAATCTGAAGCAAACTTAATATTATCCCGGCAATATCCATTTAACGTTTCCTTTACTTTTAATTTGCGCCTTTTCTTATTTGTCTAGACTTCCAAAAACGCTATTATTATAATTGTTCGAGGACTTTTTCCAAACCACGAAAGATTACATTATCCTTATTTTCCCTCCCGCTGGTTTTATTAAGTCGATATGTATCAAATTTGCTGTTTTTTTGACTTTATTCATTTTACTCTTTATATAAAATAGATAACATGGAAAATTGAATGTTAGTCATAGAATTTTATAACGACTTTTCTTTTGCATAGTTATTCCTTAGAAAAGCCAATTAAAACGGGATGGTTTCGTTATCTCCCCCACCTGATACGGGTGATATGACATTCTCATTTAAGATTTTTTTATGTTTTTGTATTAAATAATGAATAGATGTTTGCATATTATGAAATGAAAGTTTAGAATAATATTATATAAATTTGGCTGTGCCCAGTGGCTAAAGCCATGTTTTCTCTTACCTATACCAAGTTCCACAGGCATGCAAATCTGACAGGTGCACCGCACATACGTGCGCTCTATATACCATAATGGCTTGGCGCTATGGTCAGATGTATTAAAAACTTATTGTGTTATATATATAGAAATCCTTGCCTTTGAAAGGGTTGATTACGCTGTATGCATGATTCTTATTTTATTGAATCCAAGCTAAATCCTCCTGTTTTGAAAAAATCGCTTCTGGAGCGCAATGGGCTCAGAAAAATATGCACTGAAAGCGAAAGACGCGGGCTCACCGTTATCACTGCGCCGGGCGGATATGGCAAAACCGTGCTGGCCTCACAGATCATTGAAGCCTCCGACCTTCCGTTTATCTGGTATCGACTTGACGAGGAAGATAACGACCCCAATGTCTTTTTCTATTATTTGTTCAAGGGCTTTTCTCAGCGCATCAAAGGATTTGACAAAAAGGTTTCAATAATAGTCAGCGGAATCGGCAACGGCAAAGACAACGCCTACAGCGCGGCATCCTTTTTCGTTGAGGAGCTCGAAGCGCTTGAAAATGACATTTATCTTGTTTTTGATGATTTTCACAACATAGATGATAAGTACATACTCGACTTTTTAAATGTGTTTCTCAAATACCTGCCCGCAAAGCTGCACGTTATCATAACGTCGCGAAAAGGTCCGGAACTTGACATCGTCAAGCTCAAAAGCACAGGGCAGGCATTTGAAATAACAAAGGGGCAGCTTCAGTTCAGTTATGACGAGTTTCTGCGTCTTAATGAAAGCCGCGGCGGTCAAGGCTGTGAAAGTGATGCGCTTGAAAATATCTATGCGAAAAGCGAAGGCTGGCCGCTTGCGCTTGATATCTTTTTGAACGAGCTTGTTAACGGTCGTAATATCGGCGAATCACTGCTGCCCGTTTTGTCGGTTGAAACCCTTGCGGAATATTTCTCTTATCAGGTTTTTAACGCGCTTCCAAATGAAGTGCAGCAATTTTTGCTTGATATATGCGTGCTTGATATAATAACGCCTGACGCATGCAATTATCTTTCGGGCAATGAGGACGCCGAGGAATTGCTGCAATACCTCGTAAGCCACAATGTTTTTATCGGCAGGCTTGCCGGCGGCAAGGCCTATGTTTGCCACAGGATCTTCAGAGAGTTCCTTGAAGGGCGGCTTGGCACCAAAGCTTCAAAGCAATATGCGAAGGCGGGAGAATTCTGGTTCGGCATAAAAAAATATGATGAGTCAATTGAATACTTTATCAAATGCAGAAATGCCGAGAAAGCGATAAAGGCGTTTAGATTTGCGGGAATTGAAGCGGTCAGACGGGGAAGATTCAAAACAGCGGAACGCTGGATTGATTTTTTTGAAAATGTCGGACTTTCCGAAAACGTTTGGATTCTGCTTGCAAAATCGCTTTTATGCGCCTATAAAGGCATGTTTGACATATCCGAGGATAATCTAAAGCGAGTTGGTCAATATTTCGAAAATGAATTCAATAACGGCGATGTTTATGGATACAGCATTGTAATGCTTATAAGATCAAAAATTTTATATTACAGATATTCTCTTGAGCTTAGCGTCAAAGAAACGGAAAAGGTTATCGCGCTTGGCGGTATGCTTGACGACTTCACACTTTACGACGCCTTTGCCCAAAAGGCTACCGGTGAATTTTTGCTGGGTGATTTTGACGAGGCCGTTGTAACCCTTGAAACAGGAATCGACCTGCTCGAAAAGCGAAGCCGCCATGAACTGGCTATTTTCCTAAAACGTTTTCTTATCGCGCCCTACTTTTTAAAGTTTGAATATCAAAAGGCTCTCTTTTATTATAAGCAGGTAATCATATTGACCGATGAGGAAATCAATCTGAACGAACGGCTTTCGGTCGACCTTTACGCCGCGCGTATTTACCGTGACCTCGGAAGGCTTGATGATTCAAAGGCTCTTATAGAAGACATCATCCGAAAGAAACTTGCCACAGGCTGCACGGAAGAGCTTTTCCACGTTTATTACCATTTTGCCACGCTCTATCGTGACATCGGCGATTATGAGCTGGCGATGAAATATGCAAAGCTTTCAGAAAAACTGTTTTCGGCAAGCGGCAGCAAGATGGAGTTTACCCACCTTGTAAGAGAGCTTGAAGCGCTGATTCTCTCTGATATGGGCAGCACGCTCGAAGGCTTTGCGCTTGCGGAAGAAGAACTGAACGGGCTTTTGTCTGGCAAATCAAAATGGATGGTCGAGGTGGCTTACCACAGCGCCGGCATTGCTGCGATGCGCGCAGGAAAAACAGAAAAAGCGGCGGAATACCTCGAAAGCGGGCTTGTTCTATCCCGGCAGAGAAGCCTCAAATCCATGGTGCCCGTATGCTCCGGCATTTTGTCGGGGATATATTATAAAACCGATATACAAAAAAGCCTGAGCCTTGTGCGGGAATGCCTGACAAACGCCGCGTTACAGAGCTATTTGCAGGTTTTTCTGACCGACCCCGATCTTGACTGGTGCCTTGCCGCAGGATTTATCAATAACATTGAAATCGAATTTGTGCTGGAAGTATTAAATCGGCTGGGCAAAATCCGAATAAACAACATTCTCAAATTGATTTTGTTAAACGGAAATTATGACACCGTTTTAAAATTTATAGAGGAAGTCAATATAGACATATCGTCGAATACGGCGTTCGCTCAGATCGCCGCGACATTTATATCCGACGACAATGACACAGATCTTAAAAATGTTGTAGCCATGTTAAAGCCTTCTGACAGAATGCCGCACATCGAACTGCCGTCGCTTGTTGTCATCTGCTTCAACACCTTTTCCGCCTATAGCCCGCTTATAGACGGGATACGCATTAAATGGCGGACAAGCAAGGCAAAAGAACTGCTCGCTTATTTCATCCACAACGCGGGAAAAGAGATCATAACCGAAAAGCTGCTCGCCGACATCTGGCCGGAGCTTGACGGTGAAAAGGCAAGAAACCTGCTGCACACAAATCTCTCCCATGTGCGAAAGGTTCTTGAGCTTTGCGGGCTTCGCGAAAATATAGAGAAAATCCAATCCGGATATCTGTTTAAAAAAGACGGAATCTATTGTGACGAGTGGTTTATAAACGACAGTGTTTCAAACGGCGGGGCTTCAAACGGCGAGACCTCGAAAGGCGTGACCTCCACAGGCGAGGCGGCTGTTGTTCAAAGCCGGGCGCAGCTTTTAAGCAGGCCCTATCTTGACGATATTTATTCCGACTGGGTTATTGAAGCAAGAGAAGAATACGAAAACATCTTATCAAACAGCTGACAAAGCGGTTATACTGCAAATATAAGAAAATGTGCCTTACGCAAGCGTAAGGCACATTTTTTAGAATATCTTTTATTTTATAAAAGCCGTTAGAAAGAAAGATCAATCATATCATCAATCATAACCTTTGCCCTGTTGACCAGAATATCCCCCAACTGATGCCAATTGGAAGCGTCATAGGGATAAACCGCGAACACGGTGTATATTTGATAGCACTCTAAGAACGGAGATTGCTTTTGCAGATCTTCATACTTCTTTTGCACTTTTTTTTGAACCGAATCGGAATTTGTATGATCGCAAAAAGGAAAGACTCCGATATAATATTTTTTGCCGAAGTGCAAAAAAACATCCGTTCGCCAAAACAACTCATGAAAATTATTAAAAAGGTATGTATTAATATCTTCGGAGCTGTCGTATGTTGCCCCGCCGTCTTTCGTGCCGTAGGTTAAAAACATGATTGACAGGGGGAAATTGCCCTTTTGGGCTTTTTCGATCTCTCCCATCAAATATTCCGAAAAATTAAACGTTATCTGCATAGAAGCATTGCTTTTTTTATGGCCTGAAAGATACGGAATAATTTTGTTGACAAAGAAACTATCATCAAAAGGCTTCAGAATAAAATCAGTCGCGCCTTCTAAAAGAACCTGAAGAAAGAAATTCTTATGATTGTTCGACGACATCGCGATCAAAGGGATATCATCATGCATTTGCTTAAGCTTTCGAATCGTTGACGTTTGATCGCTATCTCCGTCACAATCATAAATAACTACTATATTCGCTGATTTATTTACTGCGTTAAACAATATCTTATCATTGCTGGTTTGAAGAAAGGTTTTATAGTTTCCTTTTAAAAGGTCGCTTACACGGTGGCCCAAAAGGGCATTTTGCCCAAATAAGAGAACATCGGCTTTGCTCATTTCATGATCACACTTTCAAAAAGTTTGATTGTCGCAATTTCAAACAAAAGCGAGTAAAGAGAACAAACCTATTCCGCTTCGACTTTGAAATCGCTAATAAGATGTTATTTCGTTTTATTCCGGCAGTCGGACCGCTCACCGAAATACATAAGTATGTTCTTTGTGTTGGTCATTCTATGTAAGCAGAACGAATTCTTTTATAATCCGGTTAATATGCCACATGATTAATTATACTATAGCGCCATTACGATTAAAATAGCATTAACAAAATTTATATAAATATTTTGTAGATAGTATACAATTTCAATATCTTTATTACATTTTTGAACTATTAATATTTATCATTGCCAGTTTTTGTTTTCTTCTAAGGCTACGCTTTTACTCAAGAACAATCCGTTTTTAATCTTTTGATTTTTGCTCTGATAAAATGGGCAAGAGCAGTCACGGTTAACCTCATGACTGCTCTTGTGTTATATTAATTTTCGGAGATCCCCGATTCTAAGCCCGCAGATTACATCTATTATTTCAATAATTCCGCAACCTGTTTGGCAATGCCTTCAGGATCCATTCCGTAATAACGGTAAACTTCATCCGGATCACCAAGAACCGCGAATTTATCAGGCAGACCGATCCGCTTGAACTTTCCGCTGAACCCGGCTTCCATAAGAAATTCCGCTACTGCTCCTCCCAACCCGCCGTTGATTGAATGCTCTTCAACGGTAACAACATTGCCGGTTTCTCTTGCACATTTGAGCAGCATTGCAGTATCCATCGGCTTGATGGTATGCATATCGATTACTCTGGCGCTGATTCCATATTTTTCTTTAAGGATTTTTGCGCCCATCATTGACCAGTATACACTTGACCCTGCCGAGATAATCGAAAGATCGGTGCCGGGAAGGGCTTCAATCGCCTTTCCAAACTCGTATTCATAATTAGTATCCGCATAAACGCTAGGCGAGCCGCCTCGATCTATGCGAATTATCATCGGTCCTTCAAATTCCATAGATTTGCGGATTGCTTTTACGCACTGGCCCGCATCCGCAGGCACTTCTATTGTGAGATTCGGAATGGCGCGGTAAAGCGCCAGATCGGCTATGCAGTTGTGAGTCGGCCCGCCGCCGGCGGTAAGACCGGCATGTGTGCCGATTAAACGCACATTTACGTCGTTATAGGCAATATCGGTATGAATTTGATCGGCCGCCCTAAGTGAAAGGAACGGGCCGAAAACCTGAGCGAAAACAATTTTTCCTGAGAGCGCCAACCCTGCTGAAGCACCCACCTGATTAGGCTCGGCTATTCCAAAGTTGAAACAGCGATCCGGATATTTTGCAATAAGCTTACCGGCAGAGGATGACGGGGCAACATTGTCGGTGTATGTAAATACAAAATCCAGCCCGTCGTCTGCCATCCTTAATAACTCTTCGCCATATGCTTCGCGTGCATTAGACAGCATCTGGTCAAAATCGAATGTAGTTTGCACAGCCATAATTATCTCACCTTTCTGCCTTTCTCGAGATCTATTAACGCCTGATCCAACTGTTCCTTGGCGATTCCGCCGCCATGCCATTTCACATTGTCCTCCATGAAAGAAACGCCTTTTCCTTTATGGGTGTTGGAAATGATGAAAATCGGCTTTCTGCGAACCCATGGATCTGCAGGAGGAAGCGAAGCCAACGCGGCACAGACCGAATACATATCATTGCCGTCTATGCTCTTGACTTCCCACCCGAAAGCCTCCAGCTTCTTGTCGAGGGGATCAAGGTTCATGACCTTTTCGGTAGTTCCGGTCATCTGCAGCTTGTTCCTGTCCACGATCGCAACGAGATTGCCCAACTGATAATGTCCGGCCGCCATGATGGCTTCCCAGTTGGTTCCCTCGTCCATTTCACCGTCACCCACAATTACAAATGTGCGCCACAGTTTCTTCTGCTGTCTTGCGCCGAGCGCCATGCCGACTGAGATTGGCAGTCCGTGTCCAAGAGAGCCTGCGGAGACCTCAATTGACGGAACATACTTGCGGTTGGAATGCATCCCGAATTTAGCGGTATCAAGCGTTTCAAAATGCTCTACCATGTAATCCATCGTGTACATGCCCAAGTCGGAAAAGATTGTGTACAGCGTTTCGCTGCAATGACCTTTACTTAAAATCAGACGGTCACGATCATCCCACTTTGGGTTCTTCGGATCATAGTTTAGATACTTGTAGTAGAGAGCCACCGCTACTTCAACGATAGAGAGCTCTCCGCCCAAATGTCCCATACCGATACGATAGATAAAGTTAAGCAGATTTTTACGTATATCTACGCACTTATCTTCAAGCTCTTTGACAAGCTCCATGTCAACCTGATTGTTGTTCATATCATTTCACTCCTTAAATCAAATCTTCATTACAATGGATGAGTACTTTTGTATACTCTCCGCTGAGATGTGCCGCGAACGCCTTTTCAGGCTCGTCAATGCTGAATACTTTTTCGGTGAATGCGTCAAGATTCATACGTGACAGTATCTGTGCCGCACGGGGGAAAGCATACGGCGCCACATAGGTCCCCGAAATGGTCAGTTCCTTCTCATAGCAATACCGGTACAGGTTTAACGGCATCTGATAATCGTTTGGATACATTGCCACATAAAGCACGGTTGCCGCTTTCGCCGCAATTTTTAAAGCGCTGCCCGCGGCGCTGGGGACTCCTGAGACCTCTACCACTACATCGTAGCCAAGCCCGCCGGTATATTCCAGCCCTTGCTTCTCCACATCCTGCGTCAAAGGATCGATCACATGGTCAGCGCCCCACTTCTTCGCCAATTCGCGGCGTTTCGGATTAGGCTCGATCATGGTCAGCGAGGTAGCGCCATACATTTTGAATAACTGGGTGCAGATAAGGCCGATAGGACCGCCGCCGGAAACCGCAACCCGTTTTCCGACTTTCATGTTGGATTTGTCCATAACGCGAACCCCGATAGAGGTCGGCTCCAACAGACAGCCTTCTTTAAGGGAGACATTATCCGGCAGCTTGACAATTTGGGATTCGTGCCAAACTACATATTCAGCCATAGCGGGTTCATTGCGCGTATGTTCGCAAAACTGCTCCTGGCCGTTGCGGCAGTAATAACAGCTGCCGCAAAACCTAAGAAAGTTGCCCGCTACACGGTCGCCCACTTTAAGTCCTTTGATTTTGGCTTCCTTGCCAAGCTCCACGATTACGCCCGACATTTCATGCCCGATTCCGAAGGGCGGCTCCCAGCCGAAAATGCCGCCGACCAAATGCGGATCAGATCCGCAGCTTGAGCAATA
>DBTI01000246.1:9074-20619 GCA_002306975.1 Ruminococcaceae bacterium UBA1320 | reverse complement strand
ACGTTGCCGTATTACTGTGCTGCTTTCCCGCAACATCCATTGTATAGTTGTCTTTATATATTAATTGTGAAATAGGCACAAGTTTGTAACCCTGCTTTTGCAGGTTATCGATGATTCCCGGCAGTGCCTCAGGAGTGTGTATCGCCGCGTTGTGAAAAAGGATAATTGAACCTGGTTTTACTTTCGTGAGAACATTTTTGCTGATTTCCGTGGCGGAGATGCCCTTCCAGTCCAAGCTGTCAACATCCCACTGGATGCAATAATGCTTTGAATCCGTCAATGTTTCTATTAATGCATTATTGTAATCACCAAATGGCGCACGGAACAGGATAGGACGTTTGCCAGTAACTTTCTCGATTTTGTCATCGCAGTTCGTGATCTCTTTGAGCATATCCTCTTTTGAAAGCTTCGGCATATGCGGATGGGTGCTGGAATGATTCATAATCTCGTTACCGGATGCCGACAGGGCCTTCACCGATTCCGGGTATTTATCAACCCACTGCGCCACCACAAAAAACGTGGCATGTACCTTATATTTGTTCATAATATCAATGAGCTGCTGTGTATCCTCATTCCCCCACGCTGCGTCAAATGAAAGACTTGCAACTTTTTCATTTTTGTCAACAGAATATATTGGCAGCTTTCTATTCTGTGAGGTAGCCTGCACTGCAGCGGGAATAAAATTTGCCATCGCCACTATGAAAATGATTGCGAAGCAAAGTACAAGTACAGCCGCAATAAGTGATTTTTTCTTTAATATGATAACCTTCATAACAATACCTCCGTTTATAAACACATCTTGTCATACTAAAATATGATATGATTGCATGGACAAATACCAAAAATTTAAACTTAATTTAATCAAAGCCACATTTTGAACTAATGGTATACCCAATTCTAAAAGCAAAGGTACTTTTAACTTTTAGTTACCCCTTAAACGCTAATACCGTCTAAGCGGTATCAAAGAAAGGCTGCCGCAATTGCGACAGCCTGTGATTTTAACTATTTAGATTTTAATTCTGGCAAGTCTGAAATAAGCCACTTTAATATTTACTTGGCTAATCTTGCAGCTATTTCATCTATCATCATATGGTTTTATTATCCAGACCTTTTTGATATGCATAATCAAAGTTTTAAATGTTATCTAACTATTAGAATAGAAATTTTGAATCGTTGTTTGGTAAAACTCATTGCGTTTTTCAACGAACTCATCGAGATCGACTTTTGAAATTTGCAAACTTGTTTTGCCGGGTAGATAATAGTGCCACCATTCAAGACTGTTTACCACAAAGCCCTGCTGTTCCATACCTTTTATTAGATAATTCCGGTTTTCGATAACTTGTTTGGGAAGATTGCTATAGTCCGCATGGGCTTTTTCCGAAAAGCTATCAAATTTTGTTGGCATCTCCATTTCATTCCCGTTTTTGTCCACCAATGTAATATCGGCGGCGATGCCTTTTGAGTGCTGAGAATACTTAGAAGGGGCCGGAGCGTATTGCTTTAGATTTGCGGGAGCTGCATAGTAAAGTGACCATTGTACGGAAACAGGCCTATATCCATCCCAGATTTTTATAGAATAGCCCCGTTTATGAAAATACTCATTTGCTTTTATCAATTTTTTCGCCGAATCCGCCTCTAATAAGCATAGTGAACGTGTATAATGTGCAACGCCGGTAAAATTATCTTTTGTTGCATATTTAAGGTCAATACCTATGGTAGGATCAAGGTGATTGACCTCCACCAAGCCCTGATACTCGAAGTACGGCGCGGCGCGGTCGGGAGGAAGGCGACGTTTTGATTTATCTGTCAACCGTGTAATTATAGATGTTGCATCGTTTAAGAAGATGCTGCTTTTGGGGTGTATGTTACCATTGTCGGCCGTAAGAATTCCTTGTGCATAGGCCATCAATAAATATTTTTTAAAACTGTTGTCTGCCGAGTCCAAGTCAGCAATCTGCCAGTCGTAGTGGGCGGAATTAATTTTGCTGTCACCCTGTATGTCAAAGGATAATAAATAAGCGGTATCTTGAATAGTCAAAGTTTTCTTACTGTTTATATCCGATGAAATATAGCCTTGTTGCTGCGCCTCTTTCATTGCCTGTGCAATGATATTATTATAATTATTACCATCCAGTTCCTTCATCCACAGCCAGACGAACTCTCCGCAAGTAAGGGGGCTATTCGGATCTATTTCAAGCTGTGTATCTATTGACGATGATGAAACCGAGGCAGCGCTTTCTGAACTTCCTTTTGCAATTTGGCTTTCCGGTTCACTACTGCAACTGCTTAATAATAAAATTAACGGTATTGCTAAGGCAATACTCTTTACAAGTAATCTTACTAATTTTTTAATACAGATTAATTTGTTCATTTTAAAGCCACATATTTGTACGTTCCAATTCCAGATCCATGAGCGCTGAATGGCCGATCGTACCATACAAGCAGATTGCCGTCAAGCAATCTGGCACCTGTTATATACCGCTTATCCGAAACCGGGACGATGTTGTATAATTTATTATCGGCCTTGTTAAACAGTACAAGCGAATTTTTCCCTCCTGTGTTCCAGACAAGGTAATTGCCCGCTGACTGAAGATCCATAAGATAATCATCTTTTGTTTCCCGGTATTGCGAATAACTGTTGTTTACTTTATAAACCCATTGATTTTTAGCAATATCGTATATACAGATTTCCGAATCGTAAAAAGTTTTGTTTGGTTGTCCGCTTGCGAAAACATAGTTTCCGCTTATCAGCGGGTTGATAATATTTTCGTCGGTAACAAGTTTTGTTCTGACTTTAGTCTTTAGGTCATAGAGTATGCAATAGCCCGTGTAAGTGCCGTCTCCATTAACCTGCGCCTTGCACCAGACCATTTTATCGCCCGAAATATGTGGATATCCAAATGCATGATTGCTCACATCTTCCTCAATATAATCGAGGATTTCTAGTTTTTCTGTTGATATCGTATAAAGCTTTATGACGGGTTTGACACTACCGTCAGGTGCATAGTCCCATGATATGTAAGAAACATGGTCCGGCGACACGGTCACGCCGCTGGGGGCAAGATAATAATACTGCGCGCCCTTGGGGACGCTAATTTTTTTATAACCGTCAATTTTCGTTATTTTTTTAGTCGTTAAATCGGCAATATAGAGCCCCCAGCCGGCACCATTTGTAGTATCAGACACAGGATCAACATTACCGTGCGGACATTCCGACCACGCGACAATACTGCCGCTCATGCCCATGGAATAGACATGGTTTTTACGGTTTCCCATGTAATTGAGAATTGTCGTCACTTTGTTGCTGCTGTCTATGCTGTCGATTACGCCGGAATCGTAATCATCAATTATGAGATCGCGGCGACTGTCCATCCCTAGAAAATCGGCGTCTTTATTATAATAGCTTTTGCCTTTGAATGCCGGAATTTTTTGTTCGAAAGCACCTTGCTTTATAATAATATTGGCATTGTTACCAACCGGTATCTGATTATTAGCCAAATAATTTTTAGTTGTGTTGATTTCACTGTCCTGCGGCAGGACTGGTGTTTCGGATGCTTTGGAACTTTCAGACGGAACGCCGACAGAACTGTCCTGACTGCTGCCTTTACTTCCGCTCACAGCTACAGTGCCGCTCGGCTGACAGGACGTAAGTACAAGCACTGCTGTGGCAAGCAGTAATACACAAAATTTCTTATACATGTTAAGTGGCTCCTTTTCTCTATCCTATCTCAGAGCGCTAATTGCGTAAGCTGTCATTGGATTGTACCAAGCAGTGGAACCATTCCCATTTAAGAGCCAAGCGTTGATTCTTCTTATTTTAGATACCATATTTTTACTTCATTATATCAAGTCACTTCATCAATATCAACATTAAGTTTATTATGGGGTTTTATGTTGAATATAAAGTTTTTAACAACACTTTTATCACCGAAAAGGCAAAAGATAAGACGATACCACAGTACCACCTGTAGCAAGTGTTTTTATTTTGCTGCCAGTTGTCCCCTGTGACAATGCCACCAGACCTGTTTCAGCGGATAACTGTTATATCTATGCATCCGTTTATAAACACAGCTTCTCATAATACAAGCTTGGCTGCCTGACTAAATTATAGATAATTCAGCTGCTTTTAAATAATTGCACCATACATTTATTTAAGCGTAAAATACTCCGATATTTTCTTTTGATTTTTTCATTTTTATATATAAATCATATATTTGACTGAACTTTACCTCAATTGAATGTGCAATTCTAACAGCACATTTATAGGCATCATCAACCACCCGGATATAGTAGTGTATATCATATAAATACAGCGTATATTACTTCTGCGTTTTTAGTGGTTTTGAACATAGCATTGCCGCTTTACCGCTAATCTGTATAATTTGATAAACTTAATAAGATTCAGTATAATCAAAAGCACAGTAAAAAAGTTGGTTAATGGGAGAGGCTGGGATATGAAATCTAAAGCTAAAGTCAGAGGGATTGTTACCTGCGGTTTATTTGCGGCGCTAATATTCATTGCAACATATATGTTCCACATTCCCACCGTTAACGGCGGATATATACATGTTGGCGACGCCTTTATTTACCTTGCGGCAAGCCTGATGCCGACGCCTTTCGCGGCTGTTTGCTCAGCATTGGGCGGCGCGATGTCCGACATCCTTTCACCGGGCGGAGCGGCTTGGGCGATACCCACAATCATAATAAAACCGGTTCTCACTCTGTTCTTTACGTCAAAGTACAATAAAATCATCTGCAAGCGTAATATCGCGGCAGTTTTTCTTGCGGGTGTTATCGGCGTGATTGGATACGGCATAGCTTACGATATTATGTTTGGAAGCCTTTGGGGTGCATTGCTTGAAATGTCCGTGGACGTCCTTCAACCTATTGCAAGCGGGATTCTGTTTTTGGTTGCCGGAGCCGCATTTGATAAATCAAAGATTAAAAATCGCTTCGATTTTACCTTTAAAAAATAAGTTTTCAACAGCAGGGTTGTTTAATTGTTGAAAAATCGCAAATTACGCAAAAAAGCTGGTTGCCAGAAAGGCAGCCAGCTTTCATATTTTTAAACAATAATATTAATTACAATGGTTTTCACAACTGCACTCGTGATTTGCTTCATGATCCTCATGATTACAAATAACGAACGAACTCTTCAAGCCGCCCGAAATATACGCCTTTACAGCATCTTCAATGTTCCCCTCAACTCCGGAAACAAACTCTATGCCGGCTCTTGAAAGCATCTGCCGTGCTCCGCCGCCTATTCCGCCGCAGAGAAGAACCTCTACACCGTTATCCTTTAAAAAATCTGCCAATGCCGAATGTCCGTTTCCGGCTGCATCAATAACAGTGCTTCCTTTAATTTTACCGTCATCGATATCAAAAACGGTAAAACTTTCACATTTGCCAAAGTGCTGAAAAACCTGATTTTCCTGTGTTGTTACTGCAATTTTCATAATCCATCTTCTCCTGTAATTTCTTTTATTTTTCTTGCCCGTCATGAATTAGCTCTGCTGTCAAAGGCTCTTCTTCTTTTTGTTTTTCAAATCTGCAATTTTTACACGCCTTGTTGCATCCGCACCGGTGTTTTGCCAATTCGTAGTTGCCGCCGCCGATTACTATTGACTTTCCTGTGCATAAAGCCTCGGCGATTTTCTTTCTGGAATTATAAAGAACTCGCTGAAATGTACCTCTGGAGATATTCATTCTTTCCGCCGCTTCATCCTGATCCAAGCCTTCCAGATCGCACAGCCTAACTGTTTCCAGCTCTTCGATTGTCAGGTTTATATTGCTGCTGCACGGCTTTTGCGGAATGAATACATTGTTTTCCGGCAGGGCGCAGACCCTTCTGCATTTAACTCCCTTTGGCATATTGCACCCCCAAGTAAAAGTAATAAGCATATGCACATATAGATTATAGCGTGCATATGCTCACAAGTCAATGCCTGTTTTAGATAATTAGCTTTAAAAAACCTGTGCAGGTGCGAATCAATAGTGTTCTCTTTTTTTCATTATTTTTTCCTGTCATTAAAGTCCCACAAGTCGCTCATCGAAGTTTCCTCAATTATAAATTCCCCTTTGCCAAAGGCTTCTGCTTCCTTTTTATGAGCGGCAAAGGCGAAAAGATAGCCGTTATATTCTCTTAATATAACTTCAAAGCCGCCAAGCTTTTTGAAACCGACTGTCAGTTCTTCTTTTTGTTCAACAGCCGAAACTTCAAGCACATCGAAAACAGAAAAGCCAAATTCAAAGAGCTTGCTTAACGCCTCTTTTGCAGTCCAAAAGGCTGATGCTAAAAAATCGCGGTCAAATTTGCTGCATTGCTCATCAAAAAGAGCCTTTTCTTCCGCTCGCAAAAATTTATAGATAACCGATGTATTTTTGGGCGAGATTTTCTGCATGTCTATTCCCGCACGCAGCCGCTCTCGGTCTGTTACCAAGGCCGCGGCAAGCCCATCGTCATGCGTAATGGTAACACAGCTTGCACCGTCCTTAAAAAACGGTGCACCGTGGCTGTCGCTCAAAACACAAATTCCGCTGTCGAAGGGCTTGCCGTTAAGCTTCGCATACGCCGCTTTGGCGCACACCCTGCCGAACAAAAACTCAAGCTTTCTTTTATCTATAGCGTTCTTTATCTTTTCAAATTCGGTCGGACACAGCAATTTATCAAAACAATCCTTGTCACAGCAAACGCCTTCATACGACATGCAAACAAACTCAAACGCGTTTTTCAAATAAATCCGTCCTTATCCTGTTAAATATTAATAGTTATCCACATTATTATAATCCTTAACGGGCTTTATTTCGAGTGTAATATACATATTTGTTTGATGCAAAGTCTTGTGATATAATCAGTTCAAGTCGTTCAGGGAGGTAATAACAATGAAGATTGATCTACGCAAAGCAACTGCCGGTGATATCGGTCTGCTAATTGATCTACGGCTTGATTACTTGCGCGAAGACAGCGGCGAGCTAAAGAAGCAGGATGAAAAGGCCATTCGTTCTCAGCTTTCCGGCTATTTCAAACATAACATAGATTTGGGTTTTACCGCTATCATCGCCGAGGCGGACGGCAAAGTCGCCAGCTGCGCTTTTCTTGTCGTTTCTGAAAAGCCTGCGAATCTTCATTTTATAAACGGAATTTCAGGGACGGTTCTAAATGTCATCACTTATTCGCAATACCGCAGGCAGGGTGTGGCCTCTAAAGTGCTCAGCGCCTTGATTGAAGAAGCGAAGGTATTGGGTGTTTCACAGCTTGAGCTTTTCGCAACCCCTCAGGGCAGGCCCCTTTATGAAAAGTTAGGGTTCAACTCTCCGCAATATACGGCAATGCGGCTTAAATTATAGCAAACCGATTTTTAAAATGGAAGCTTAAAAAACGTGCATACCCAACCGAAGGTGGTGGAGACACACAAAAACAGACCCGCTTTATTTGTAATATTGCTATAATCCGACCAATCCTTTAACCTTCTTGTCCTATTATGAATACTATGTAATAGGCTTCAAAAAGGAGGTCGAATTATGAATAATATATTACCTCTATTACTGATCTCATGCTTATGCAATAACGGTTTGGGCGGTTTTTGGGGCGGTTCCGGCTGCAATACATGTTGCGGTGATCGCGGTTTTAACAATTGTGGCTTTAACAGCTGCGGATGCGAAAGCTGTCGGTGTGAAAGCTGCCACTTTGATAGATGCCGGTGCAGCAGCTGTTGCAGAAACCGTGGCTGCTGCAACACTTGTGGTCGTTTCTTCCGGTTAGGCGGCTGGTGATAAAAAATTGGTTACAAAGCCTCCAACCAGTCGAAAGGCTTTTGGAGGCTTACAGCAATCCCGATTAAGATAGGGAAAGGATAATTATAACATAAAAAACAACCCGCTCATGAAAGCGGGTTAATTTTTTAAGGTGATCTTTTTGGAGCGGACTGTTTTTTTGTGTTGCGGTTATCGTTTTGATTTTCGCGGGTAAGCGGTGTCTGCCCATTGCTTTTTGCCTTTCGGGCTTGTTTGTTGTCTACCTGACTGTCTTTTGGCACGATAGCGCCCCCTTCCTGGATATGACTCACATGGTATGATCTTCGTTTGCGATAAGCTGCGCGGAATAGCCCGCTTTTTCTATGCGCTCCTTTATTCCGTGACATGATGTGCCTGTGCTGTCATAATCCACCGCGACCTTGTTTGTCGAAGAATTTACGCTCACGCTGATGACACCGCGAATGCCGTCAATGCTCTTTTTCAGATCCTTTGGGTCATGACTTTCTGAAAGCTCCGGAATTCTAAAATATGCGCTCTGTTTTGACATAAGCACCCCACTCTGCCGCCGTCACAGTTTTTTATCTGCAAGACTCTCACGTGCGGCGGCTGAATGAGCGTTGCAGATTTGCGGCAGAAAGCCGCAAGGTTTAGCTTTTGTTATAACCAAAGAATCATCTCTTTTTTATTATGGCACAAATGGAAAAATATATGTAATCAGTTAATTATAGTAGGAAATGTTTCTCCCCAGCAATGGGGGACAAAACATGAATTGGATATTATCATCCCCGCCGAGGGCGGGGATGATAATATCAAAAC
Organism: Ruminococcaceae bacterium UBA1320; assembly: GCA_002306975.1. Classification (GTDB taxonomy): domain Bacteria; phylum Bacillota; class Clostridia; order Oscillospirales; family Ethanoligenentaceae; genus Ruminiclostridium_D. Next base: position 12,048 of record DBTI01000246.1, on the reverse strand, counting down.
TATTCCGCTTTACTATTTCAAGCGCCTTTTAAAAGACCGGTTTGCCGCACGCTTTGCAGATACGCTGAAGCGCAAATTTACCCGACACGGCGGCTGTAGGCAGCCCGCCGGTAAGATCGGTCCACTGCCCCGCCATATACAGATTTTCGACACCGGAGATTTTTCCGTTAAAGCTATCCAGCTTTGCGTTCGGCGTCATTAAAAACGACATGTATGAGCCACGGTAGGCTCCGCAGTAGCGCTCATAGGTCACCGGCGTGACAACATCAATCGTTTCAACCTTTCCAAACTCCTTGTAAACCGCCGAAAGCTCTTTTATGACATCATTGGCAAGTCTTTGCTTTTCCTTTTTATATGCCTCTTCTGAAGTGTTTTTGAGCTTTTTCCAATAGTCATAAGAAACATTCATAAAGCTGACGGTCACGCAGGATTTTCCCTCGGGCGCAAAGTCTTTGGAATGGCAGTAATGTTTGAACGCCACATAATCTTCCGTTCCGCCGCCCACGTCAACCGGATTTTTTGATTTAAATATGCAGTTGTGCGGAATTTGCGAAAGGTCGGCGTCAACCCCGAGAAAAACGCTTACGGTTGACAGAAGAAAATATCTTTCCGGGTCACTATACCGCTCATCAAAGAACTTCTCATGATATTTGCCCCCAAGCAGCTTGTCAAAAAGCACCTTGGCGTCAACCGCGGGAACAACAAAATCAGCGAAAATAATTTTTTCAACGCCGTCATTTTCGATGGCAATGCCGGTAGCCACACCGGTTTTGATTACAATGCGTTTTACCATTGTGCCGAGATTCAGCTTGCCGCCAAGGCTGAGAAACTTTTCTTTTATGCGGTTTGAAAAAGCCGCAGAGCCGCCCATAGGCCAACCGCCGTCACCCGAACACATGCCGCCCATCGTTGCAAACAGCCCCAATGCGCTGCATTGCATCGGCACCATGCAGCTTAACATCGCCCTGATTTTTTCTGACTTAAAGCCTTTCAAAAACTCTTTGACCGTTATTTTGGATCCTGCTTTAAAAGCCGAGCCCATTGGTATATATTTTAGAATGAACTTTAATTTATCGCCTTTGCTCATCAGCTCCATCGGTCTTTTTGCAGGTTTTGAGATATTGCTGAAAGCCGTCATCATTTTTATTAAAAGCTCAATGTGCTCTTTATCCTCCGGTGAAACTCTGAGCAACTCTTTTTTCAACAATTCATAATTGTTATAGGTATAATATAATTTCCCGTTGTCGTTATAAGCCACGTCATATTTGCGATTTAATATTTGAACATCGCCGTCGAGCGCGCCGCAGGTCGCCCATATATCATTAAGATCCGTTCCGGCCTTTGTACCCGTCAGGAACTCGATGCAGCCGTCAAAATGATAGCTGTTCCTATCCCAGCCGGTGCATTCGCCGCCGACATTAGGCAGCGCTTCATAAATTTCCGCCTCAAACCCGTTCTTTTGCGCATAAACGCCTGCGACAAGCCCTGATATGCCTGCTCCGATTATAGCAATTTTTTGTGCCATCTTTCTTCCTCCCGTTATTAATTAATCAAAATTCCGCTCAAAAGCTCCGCCGACGGCAGCATAAAATTCTCGCCCATAACAAGCTTATAGCTGCACAAACCCTGCACAGCCGCCCAGTAAAGTATCGCCATTTCATAGGGATTTCCGCTTTTTACTTCACCCGCACTCTGCCCCTGCGCGATGATACCTGAAAGGATAATCACAGGCTTTGCCGCTTCCTTTGCGTTTTCAGTCGTTTTTTCATTCAGGTCGCCTTCAAGCGTGAGTTTTACCATCAAAACAAAATATTGAGCGGTTGTATCGTCCTCTTTCAGCGTTTCTATCATCTTCGCGCTGATACGACGGATTTTTTCAGCGGAGCCAAGCCCAAGGCCGGCAATCTCTTCTATAAATCCGCCCGAGCTTGCCACCGCAAAGCCCACAAGTTCGCTGAACAATTCCTCTTTTGAGCGGAAATAGTGGTATAGTAGTCCGCTGCTGACTCCCGCCTTTTTCGCTATGTCAACAATGCTTGTCGCACTGAGTCCCTTGTGTGAAAACAGGCACAGAGCCGCGCTCATTATCTTTTGCCTTGCCTCATCCTTCATCTGGTTAAACTGTTCCTGTGTCCTCGGCATTATCGCCATCCTCTCCGCAATTTATTGTTGATTTATTATTTATTCAATAATAACACAATAATTTTCAATGTTCAAGTAGCCAGCTAAAATTTTATTAAACCTTATTATTCCCCTGCTATTTACTTCAATAAAATGTTAATCTATAATGGTTTTAAAACAAAGCAACAAGGAGTGAGACAAGAAAATGAAAAAGGCGATTGCGATTTTAATGTCCGCCGCACTGATATTCACCCTGTCGGGTTGCCAGCCCAAAGAGGTTGAATCCAAAAAACCGGTAATCTATCTTTATCCCACACAAAAAACAGACATCAGCGTAAAACTCAGCTTTAACGGTGATTTAACCTGCACCTATCCTGCCTGTAACGGTGAATGGAAGGTAACCGCGTACCCCGATGGTCGGCTTATAAACAGAGCTGACAATAAAGAGTATTCTTATCTTTATTGGGAGGGTAAGTCAAACACCGAGTATGATTTTTCAAAAGGGTTCGTAGTGGCAGGTAAGGATACGGCGGCTTTTCTTCAAAAGGAACTTGCCTGTCTCGGGTTAACGCCAAAGGAATATAACGAATTTATTGTCTATTGGCTGCCACAAATGCAGAATAACCCTTATAACCTCATCGCTTTTCAGTCTAAGGCATACACCGATTCTGCGAAGCTTGATATTTCACCAAAGCCCGACAGTCTACTCCGCGTGTTTATGACTTATAAACCGTTGCAAAACAAAATAGACGTTCCAGAGCAGACACTGGAGCCGTTTGTCCGCAAAGGCTTTACTGTGGTCGAATGGGGCGGCAGCGAGGTTAAATAAAATAAAAAACAGCGTGTAAAGCAA
>DBTI01000246.1:0-8800 GCA_002306975.1 Ruminococcaceae bacterium UBA1320 | reverse complement strand
TTGCTTTACACGCTGTTTTTTATTTAACTGTCAAACACACTAACGCGACACAAAAGATTAAAGCCAAATCTATTTATCCCGCGACTTACTCACCGTAGGTGTGTTTAACCTTGTTCCAGTAGGCTTTCGCCGCCTGTTCCGTTTTGTTGTCGCCATACCGGTAATATCTCGCGCTGCTCAACGCTTCCGGCAAAAACTGCTGATCTACCCAGTGGTTCGGGTAATCATGCGAATATTTGTACCCTTCTCCGTGCCCGAGCTTTGGCGCGCCCTTGTAGTGACTGTCACGCAGATTTTGCGGAATTTCGCTTGCTTTCCCCGCGCGCACATCGGCGATCGCCTCGTCAATGGCAATAATGGCAGAGTTGGACTTCGGCGCGGTGCAGAGCGTAATAACCGCCTCCGCAAGAGGTATGCGTGCCTCGGGCAACCCCAGCTGTATTGCCGAATCCACACACGCCTTTGTTATCACCGCCGCCATCGGATAGGCAAGGCCGATGTCTTCGCTCGCAATGACAAGCATGCGGCGGCAGGGGGAGATTAGGTCGCCCGCTTCAAGCAGCCGCGCAAGGTAATGAAGCGCGGCATTTTCATCCGAGCCGCGAACCGATTTTTGAAAAGCGGAGAGTATGTCGTAATGTTCGTCTCCGTCACGGTCATATTTCATCGAGCTGCGCTGCGCTACGGCGCGCGCGTCCTCAAGCGTGATTTCACTTTTGCCGCCCGACGTCACCGTCAGCAATTCAACGGCGTTCATCGCCTTGCGCACATCGCCGCCGCATAATAAAGCAATATGCTCCTTCACGCCTGCCTCGACCTCAAATTTTACGCCGCGCTCCGTCTCTACAAAATCAAAAGCCCGTGCCACCGCTTTTTCGATCTCTTCTTTTTCCACAGGCTTGAATTCAAAAACCGTAGAACGGCTGAGAACCGCGTTGTATATATAAAAATAGGGGTTTTCAGTGGTTGAGGCGATAAGTGTTATCTGCCCGTTTTCAATGAACTCCAAAAGCGACTGCTGCTGCTTTTTGTTAAGGTATTGTATTTCGTCAAGGTATAAAAGCACCCCGCCCATGCCTGCAAAAGTATCAAGCTCGCCGACAACCGATTTTATATCGGCGGTGGAGGCGGTGGTGCCGTTAAGCTTGTGCAGCGTTTTCCCGGCGGATTTTGCGATAATCGAGGCGACCGTGGTTTTCCCTGTTCCCGAAGGACCGTAGAAAATCATATTCGGAATCTGCCCTGACTCGGCAATGCGCCGCAGCATTGCACCCTGCGCGAGCAGATGCCGCTGCCCCACAACGTCACTTAACTCCCTGGGTCTCAGCCTGTCTGCCAATGGATTCATTTTCACACCTCTTTATTTACCGGTTTCCAGTCTTGTTGAGAAGAAATCAAACATCTGCGGTAAAATACGCGCCCAATATTGCCAATCGTGCCCGCCCTGCTCCTCACAATAGGTCAGATCCACACCGTTTTGCTCAAGCGCCGACTTTAACGCGCGGTTTTCTTCAAGACGGGTGTCCTCCGTGCCGCAGCACATTAAAACGGCCGCTCTTTTATCATCGGGCAAAGTTCCCGCTTTACACGCAAGCCCAAAGAGGTCGTCGTCACCACTGACAACAGCGGGCTCACCAAAGGCATTGCACATATCGGGGCGGTTTTTATAGTCTGCCGCTCGTTTTTTTATGTCGGTCGCCGCGGAAAGCCCGGCGCATGCCGAGAAAACGTCCGGTCTTCGCAGCCCGCATTTAAGCGCGCCGTAGCCGCCCATGGAAATACCCGCGACAAAGGTTTTTTCACGCCGCTCAGAAAGCCCGAACATCTCCCGGCAGAGCCGGGGCAGCTCGTCAGACACATAGGTAAAATAATTGTAACCGTAACGCATGTCGGTGTAATAGCTACGCTGCACCTCCGGCATGATTAGCGCAATCCCGTTTTCTTCGGCATAGCGTGTGACTGTGGTGTTTCGCACCCATGCGGAACGGTTGTCAAAAAGCCCGTGCAGAAGATAGAGAACATGAAAACCGTCTTTCGGTCTTGCCTGTGTGTCGTCAGGCAGCAAAACAGAAATCGACGTGTTCATTTTCAAAGTATGAGCGTATATACTTCCGTCAAAAAACGCCACTTTACCACCGCCCCTTATGAAGAAAGCAGGCGGAATGCCGCCTGCTTTTTATTATTTTGCTTTAATCGCAGCAGATTGTGCCTTTTGAGTAAAGCACCGCTTTGCCGCCGATTATCACACGGTCACCCGCGCTTTTGCACCAAAACCCGCTGTCGTTAAAAACTTACAAGGAATTATTCGTATAGCGGATATTTTGCGCAAAGGGTATTGACGCCTTCGCGGATAGAATCAGCCTTGTTTTCAAAATCGCTTGCGGTTTCAAAGATGAACTCGGCGATTTGCTTCATGTCGTCCTCAACCATGCCACGGCTTGTGACAGCCGGTGTGCCTATGCGCACGCCGCTTGTAACAAACGGCTTCTCCGGGTCGTTTGGAATGGCATTCTTGTTGACTGTTATATAAACCTCGTCAAGACGGCGCTCAAGCTCTTTGCCTGTTACCTTGAACGGGCGCAAATCAACGAGCATCAGGTGGTTGTCTGTGCCGCCGGAAACAAGATTAAAGCCACGGGAAACAAGCCCGTCGGCGAGTGTTGCCGCGTTTTTGACGATCTGTGTCTGATATGTTTTAAATTCCGGCTTTAACGCTTCACCAAAGCAGACAGCCTTAGCGGCGATTACATGCATGAGCGGACCGCCCTGTGTGCCCGGGAATATCGCCTTGTCTATCGCCTTTGCAAGCTCCTCACGGCACATGATCATGCCGCCGCGCGGGCCGCGGAGTGTCTTGTGGGTTGTTGTTGTGACAACGTCGGCATACGACACAGGTGACGGATGAAGACCAGCCGCGACAAGCCCTGCAATGTGAGCCATATCGACCATGAAAAGCGAGCCGACTTCTTTTGCGATCTTGCCCATGCGCTCAAAGTCGATTATGCGCGGATAAGCGCTTGCGCCCGCGACGATCAGCTTTGGCTTTACCTGCTTTGCGGTTTCAAGCAGCTTATCATAATCTATGCGGTGTGTCTCTGCGTCTACGCCATAAGGCACAACGTTAAAATATTTACCGGAAATATTGACAGACGAACCGTGAGTAAGGTGACCGCCCTCCGCAAGGCTCATGCCCATTATCGTATCGCCCGGGTTTAAAAGAGCGAAATAAACCGCAATGTTAGCCTGTGCACCACTGTGGGGCTGCACATTAACATGCTCAGCGCCAAAAAGCTTCTTTGCGCGCTCAATGGCTATGTCCTCCACTATATCGACGCACTGGCAGCCGCCATAATAACGTTTGCCTGAATAGCCCTCTGCATATTTATTCGTGAGCACGCTGCCCATAGCCGCCATGACTGCGGGCGAAACGATATTCTCCGAGGCTATCAGTTCAATGTTGCGGCGCTGGCGAAAAAGTTCTTTTTCCATTGCTTCCCCTACATCGGGGTCTGCGTTCTTTACAAAACCTATTGTATCAAGCATATTCGCGTTCATTAAAAACTTCCTTTCACGTTTGTGCCCGCTCCGGGCGCGGACAACCCATATAGATAAATTATAACCCGAAGTTTGCAAGTTTACAAGCCCGCGCATATAATTGAAAACACTATTCCATAGGTCTGTCATACTTCCGTAGATTGTATAATTTCAGAGTTTTCAGCGTTATAATGATCTAAGTATGCCTTCATGATATTCAGGACAGCTTCATTGTTAGCCTTTGTATAGAATAAGGTTATCATTATAGGAGAACATCCAATACTTAAGTTTGCTTCTACATTTCTTCGCTTCTTCAAAGAAAGATCATCCAAAAATTTGTATATATTATTAACGCTGATTGCAATATACGTTTGGGATGCTACATTTGAAAGATAAATATATTTAACTACGTTCCATGACACAAATCCAATACTTTTTAAAGTTGAATTATCGATAAACCCATCCTTACTTATTTCTAGAATATTTTTCGGGATAATAAGCCTTTTTATAAGTACAATACAACCAAGAGAAAAGATAGCAACTCCTATTACATCTATGGGTATTGAATTTTCCACGGGTCCATACAATTCACGATTCCCAATAGATAATGAAAATAGACTTGCTGCGTCCATTATAATACCTGCTGTAAGAAAGAAAATTGTTTTAAACAGGCTTTGCTTTACTACATATTTTTTATTAAAATCTAAATCTATAATAGCGTTTGAACCATTATTCGAATCGGGATCTTCAATTTCAGCTATGTTTTGACAATACTTGCAAACTCCATTTTCATTTAATTGAGTGTATTTTCCGCATAATAAACATCTAGGCATGTCTATCCCACTTTCGTCAATAAATTAGCACTTATGCATATTATAGCATCAATTAACAATCTTAGCACTGTTAATTAAGTTAATTGTTTATAATTAACAGCGCTTATGCTTGAAAACACTATTCCATAGCCAATTTGAAAACAGAGGGATTGTTTTTGTTTTATCCCTCCCGAGGCGCTAGCAGCATTCCTTTAATTAATTGCTGTAATGAAACACCATGACTTTTTTGCGTGAAAAAGTTTTGCCCTTGTGGTATAATTCTTGTATATTTGGCGTCTGCCCATTCGGCGCGCCTTTGATACTAATCTTCTTCTGAGATAGTATCAAAAAATCTTCACAAAAACCATATATCAAAGTTTTTACTTGATTTTTTTGACCATCTCTATCGAAAATAAGTTTGAATGTTTATTCAGGAGGAAAACCGCAGTGAATGAAACTTGGGAAGAACTTAAGGCGGAGTGCCTTGCCTGCCGCAAATGCGAACTGTGTGAAACCCGCACAAACGTTGTTTTCGGCGGCGGCAGAAAAGACGCCGAGGTTCTGTTTATAGGCGAAGGCCCCGGTGAACAGGAAGATTTGCGCGGCGAGCCGTTTGTGGGACGCGCGGGTCAGCTTCTTGACAAAATGCTTCTTGCCGTCGGTCTTGACCGCACAATGGTATACATAGCAAACATAGTCAAATGCCGCCCGCCCCAGAACCGCGACCCAAAGCCGGAGGAACAGGAACAGTGCATTGACTGGCTGCGCAGTCAGGTAAAGATTATGCGGCCGAAAATCATTGTCTGCCTTGGCCGTATTTCGGGCATGCGGCTGATAAAACCAGACCTGCGGATCATGAAAGAGCATGGGCAATGGGTCGAGCGCGGCGGAATATATATGATGGCGACGCTTCACCCCGCGGCGCTTTTACGAAACCCAACCCAGAAACCGGAGGCTTTCAAGGACTATCTTTCATTGCGTGAGAAAATCCGTGAAATTTGTGAAACTACGAAAATATAAAATAATAAGATAGTAAGAATGCCGCGGTTTTTAAAAAACCGCGGCATTCTTACTATAGCAAATCGTTTCATTATCTTTCCATTCTCCGGTGGAAGGATAATAGCTTGTTTCCCGGTTTTTATTTAAAATTGCAATATTAACGGTTTAAATCAATGACTTTCATGAATAAAAAAGTTAATTTCAATATTTTTGTATCAATACAACCCCTGTGTGAATATCATGGAATACAGCATTTTTAAAAATGCAAAAGTAACGGGGGGATTTCAATGCAGCAAAGCGAAGCCACCCTGACAGAGCAGCCTGTATTTACCGCGCCTAATCTGAAAGCAGCTCATTTCTTTATGAGCGCCCACACACCCTCGGGTTTTGTTTCCCATTTTGACCGCCTTTACGACACCGCGGGAGGCTGGAGGGCATATATACTTAAAGGCACGCCAGGGGTCGCAAACGCTCTTCTGCCGGATGCCGGCAATCGCTTGGAGGAAGCCGGGATAGCCGTCGAATACATACACTGCGTATCTGATCCTGACGGCGTGAGCGCACTTGTGCTGCCACAGCTTAAAATCTGTGTGGCAGACGGTATGCCGCCGCATTGCATCGAGCCGGAATTTCCGGGTGTCGTCGAGGATGAGATCATGCTTTTCACTCCAGACAGCGAAAAGCTGCTTTCGCAGCGCGAACAGATTTTGCAGTTTGCCGCGAGGGCTGCGGCTTTGTATGACCGAGCGTACCGTTTTATGTCCGCCGCCGTCAGCCTGCAAAGTGACACGTTCCGCATAGCCGCAGAGTGTTTTGACACCGAAGCGGTTGAAAAATACACCTTGGGTCTTGCCAAACGGCTCTTTTCACCGTATGGCGTTGCCGGCACAGACACACCGCGATATTTGTCCGGCATTACGGCGAACGGCGTTATCTCTTTTTACGACAACGTTGCCGCTTCCTATGCGCGTGTTTTTGCCGTTGAGGACGATTACGGAATCAGCCGTCTCCTTCTCTCCATGCTGCGTGAAAAGGCGATCGCGGCGGGGTACAGTGTCATCTCATGCAACTGCCCGTTATCACAGGGACCGGAGCATCTTCTTATCCCTTCACTGTCGATAGCTTTTCTAACCTCGAACAGTTACCATCGTGCAGAGGGCAAGGCGTGCAGACATATCAACATCAAGCGCTTTATGGACTGTGATTCCCTGCGGCTTAAAAAGGCGCGCATTGGCTTTAACAAACGGGCATCCCGTGAGCTCTACAATCAGGCGATTTCGCTTTTGAGCGAGGCAAAGGCGGACGACGACATTGTGCGCGGCTGCTATGAGCCGTTTGTTGACCGTGATTCGGCACAGCAAAAAATTGACGTTCTTGTTGATTCAATCATAAACAAGGCTAATGAATAGTTAATATCCGCAAAAGGGAGGCTGCCTGTGGCAGCCCCCCTTTTGCGGATATTATTTTTAAATGACATCCTGAATCTTGGTTAAGCTGCAGTTACCTTCTAAATCCTCATAGATAAATACAATCTTACAGCCCTCCATAGGAGGATTCGTGACTAAAGTTGTTTTGCAAATTATGCAGTAATTAGTGCCGGAAACAAGCTGTGTCGCCACAAACAACACAGGTTTGTAAGTAATGCCTATAATGTGACTGACCGCCTTATCAAAAGCAGTCGCCGCTTTTTGAGGCAGAGCGCAACCCGGCATATCCTCGTATTTCCATCCGCCTATTGGCATTGTTTTGCACCTCTTTTTCTTTCATTTTTAAGTATATATTCCCATCTGTAACATGTTATTATTATATAATTTATTTATTTATTTGTAAATAATATTTATTAAAATAGTTTTGTTTGCTTATACAATCTTTATCAGGCAAACTGAGCAAAATAGCTATACTTGTTTTTTTACAAGGGCTTGTTTGTAAAATCCCAAATTGAGCAAATCAATTTCTGCTCAATTTGGGATTGTATATTTCGGAAACACGCGATAAAGCTGCTTTCAACTAACTATATACAACTGAATAAGGAATTAATATATGAGCAGTTGTATAGCGTGGCTGTGGCCAGTGGCTAAACGACATAGCACGTGCGATTTTTCGCTTTGCGAACGCACAAGTGCAATATATATTTAAATTTCAATTACATAGCTTTAAAATTTCTTTTGGTTCAGAAACAACATGATCTGCACCGGCCGCTTCAAGCTCTTCGCGCCCACGGAAGCCCCACAAAACACCGCAGGTTTTTAATCCCGCGTTTTTTCCTGTGAAAACATCGACATTAGAATCGCCGATGTATAGCGTGCTTTCTTTTTTGGCGTTTAACTTATCCAATATGAAATTGAGCGCCGCCGGGTCAGGCTTTTTCGGGAACTCTTCCAATTTCCCTTGAATCCATGAAAACTCAAAATCCGGGAACAACTCTTCCATGATAATTTTAACAAAACTATCGGGCTTGTTTGATAATACGGCGCACTTTACTCTTTTTTCACGAAGTTCTTTCAGCAACTCTGTAATGCCCTCATAAGGCCTTGTGCAGTCGACATAATGTTTGTCGTAATACTCGTTAAAATCGTTGTAGACCGTTTTTTCTGCTTCTTCGGTGCCTTTTTCCGCAAGCGCACGTTTTATCAGCATCAAAACGCCGTCACCTACAAAATATCGGTAATTTTCGACCTCCCACGCTTTAAATCCATTTTTTATAAGCGCGTAATTTGTGCTGTTTGCAAGGTCCTCAAGAGAATTGACAAGTGTGCCGTCAAGATCGAATACGCATAACTCTATCACTTTTTTCCGCTCCTGTGTTTTCTGTATTTACGTCAGAATTATCTTTTCGTGTATGTAATATTTTTTCTTTAATCATACTTAAAACCTCTGGATATCGTGTTGAGCGCAAGGTGGGGAAAGCCTTTATCATTCGGCTTTGAGACAACCGGTTGTCGTTTATAAGCTGCCTTATATGTTCCCCTGCATTTTCGATGGAAGCATAAATTGACCTGCCTCTGTCGGTTTCAAGTAATTCGTGAAGCCTTTCCAATCGCTGTGAAATACCAAGCGCGTTGTAAAAGCCCGAGACATCAAGTTTTTCCTTCGCGGCGGCGAGCGCTTTGCTGATTGCCTCAAGCCGCAGATTGAGCGACCGCATGGATTTTACCGTTATTATCATATCGGCGGCAAAATAAATCAGCAGCCCATCCATGATAAAAAGCCTTATGTCTGGCTTTACTAATAAAACAAAGTGTGCCGCAAGCGGGTGAAAGGCAAAAATCAGAACAACCGATGATATTCCAAATACGATCGAATTTAAAAGACAGATCCGCCCTCTGAAATTAAATTTATTTTGGGAATAGTCCCACCATTTGGCGTGAAAAAGTTTTTCAAGTATATATCCTGTAAAATATTCAATCGCGGTGGTGATAAGTGTTCCGGCAATAAAAATAAGCGGCATATTTCGG
>DBTI01000293.1:5432-5785 GCA_002306975.1 Ruminococcaceae bacterium UBA1320 | reverse complement strand
CGGCGCCAAAGGCGAAGTTTTCAGCCCTGGATACGGCCCACGGAAGGGGCAGCTCCACAACAAGGTCGGCTCCGCACGAAAGCGCCGCGCGGGTACGAGCACCCTTTAACATGCAGGCGGCTTCTCCGCGTTGTGTATAATTGCCGCTCATAACGACAACGATATGTGAAAAACCCGATTCACGGGTTCTTTTAATAAGCAGTGCGTGACCGTTGTGAAAAGGGTTAAATTCGGCGACGATACCCGCTGTTTTAATAATGCTCATCAAATCTTCCTAACAAAATGAATCTTGATTTCTATTATATAGAATTAAATAAGCTTTTAATTAGTTACAGCAATTCCAATTAAGATAG
>DBTI01000293.1:0-5190 GCA_002306975.1 Ruminococcaceae bacterium UBA1320 | reverse complement strand
CAATTCCAATTAAGATAGGGAAAGGGTGATTTTCAATCTTAACCGGAGTAGCTGTAAGTACTTAACCTGATATATATAACAATTTCAAATTTAAAGCGGAATGGTTTTGGTCTCTCTATGGCTCCGGCGGGGGAGATAAAATCCTGCTTTGCCGATTTTATTTGAAACTGAAATCATTAAAACACAAAACACAGGATAAAATATACAACAAAAGTGCTAATAAAGTCTAAAAACTTTGCGTATTACATATTTAGAGAGATTAATATTGAAAAAAGAAGCCTTAGACTATATAATAATATAGACATGTTAAGAATTCAATCATTATTAATACAAGGAGAATATAAATGAATATTCTGGTTATCAACGCAGGCAGTTCATCGCTTAAATATCAATTAATTGATATCGATTCAAAAGACGTACTTGCAAAAGGCAATTGTGAACGTATAGGTATTGACGGAAGGTTTACACATAAAACGCTTGACAACAGAAAAATTGAAAAGGATCTAAATCTTCCTGACCACAAGACTGCATTCAAAACAGTTATTTCCGCTCTTACAGAGGGTGAAGCTGCAGTTATAAAGAGCGTTAAGGAAATAGACGCCGTTGGTCACCGAATCGTTAACGGCGGCGACCGTTTTTCAAAATCAGTCCTTGTGACCGAACAGGTTATCAAGGATTTTTCTGAGGTTATCAACTTTGCGCCTCTTCACAATCCACCGGCAATGACCGGAATCAAAGCCTGCCTTGAAATTTTGGGCGACAAGGTTCCAAATGTTCTCGTTTTTGACACCGCGTTTCTCTCAACCATGCCTAAAAAGGCATACATTTTCGGTGTCCCTTATAAATATTATGAGAAATACAAGCTTCGCCGTTACGGCGCACATGGCACTTCTCACCGTTATGTGAGCCTTCGCTGCGCGGAGCTGATGAATAAAAAGCCGGAGGAACTGAAGATAATCACCTGCCATCTTGGCAACGGCGCATCAATCACCGCTGTTGACGGCGGCAAATGCGTTGATACGAGCATGGGCTTCACACCGCTCGGCGGTTTTGTAATGGGCACACGCTGCGGCGATCTTGACCCCTCGGTTGTTACGTTCATCATGGAAAAAGAAAATTTCACTCCGGCCCAAATGGAAAAGATGATGAACAAAGAATCAGGATACTTGGGAATTTCCGAGTCTTCAAGCGATGCGCGCGACCTTGAAGAGGAAGAAGCGAAGGGTAACGACAAGGCAAGGCTTGCCTTGGAAATCCAGCACTATCAAATCAAGAAATTTATCGGCTCTTATGCTGCGGCAATGGGCGGCGTCGATGCGGTCGTATTCACAGGCGGCATTGGCGAACACTCTGAAAGCATGCGCGAAGAGGTTTGCGAAAACATGGAATACCTCGGCATTAAGTTGGACAAAAAGCTCAACAAAACGGTCAGCGAGGGCGACATTTCCACAGCAGACGCAAAAGTCAGAACTTTCATTATTCCAACAGATGAGGAATATATGATTGCTATAGACACAAAGACAATCGTAGATTCTCTTTAATAAAAAAATTTTCTGTGAAGATATAAAAAACTGCCCGCTTATTAGCGGGCAGTTTTTTTGCGGGAATAGTAAATGAGTATTCGTTCCGTTCCCTTTGTATCAGTGGATTTCATTTTTTGATTCGACGATTTCACGATCACGGAACAACAGAGATATACACCAGATACCCGCGATGGCAACAAGAGTAAAGATAATGCGGCTTACAGCGGAATATTCACCGCCAAAAGCCCAGCTCACTACGTCAAACTTGAAAATTCCGATGCCGCCCCAGTTGAGCGCGCCGATAATTACAAGAATTAATGCAATGCGGTCTATCATCAGATCAACTCCTAACAATTAATTGCTGAAGATATTTACAGCGTGACAAATATAATTTGAGCCAATACGAATATCAATTAAATCTTTTTAGCTTGATATTCGTATAATATCCACGGACGATGCTTTATCGAGCGTGGAAATCAGCTCAAAATAAAGTATTCCGTGATACGCTACTATTATTTACGGTAACAATATAAAATATTCTATGAATTATTTATTGCAATTTGTTTTTTAAAAAGGAAAATCAGAAAATGTCTCTCCCCCAAAAGCGGGGAGAGACAAAAAACAATTTCTCTTCTTTTTTAAAACTTTTAGAAGGAGCGAATTTAAAAACAGGCAATAAAAAAACATCACCTGTTTTAACAGATGATGTTTTTTAAAAGCTGGCACAGATTTATTAAACAGCTGCCTGCGCGGCTTCCGCCAATTCTTTCTTTCTGAGTTTGGTTTTGTTGATAACCTTCATTCTCGAGAATTCTTCGCGTTCTTTTTCTTCAAGCGCGTCGGTTATGAACTTAACATTGCTCTCAAATTTCGGAATCATGATGTTTTTCAGCGCGTTAGCACGGCGCTGTGTCTTTTTAATTGTATCCGCAAGCCGATAGACGCTGTTTTCAATCTCCGCGAGTACCGCAGTCAAACGCTTGACGTGATAGAACGAGATAAACGCCTCATCAAGCATTGAATTTGTGGAAGCGAAGCTGTAAACAGGCTTCGGAGGATTGTCCTCAAGGGTTACAATCGGAATCTCGACGCCCATAACGCTGCGGAAGGAGATGTTTATCCCTTCTTCGATCGGAACATCCTTTGCGATGTCGCCGATAACACCGAGTGTAATGTTGGCGTTTTGCAGCGCGAGATAAGCACGCGAATAGGTTTCGTTAATCTGGCTTTGAACCTTGCTCGCCGTATCAATCAGTTCCATCATCTCACGAATGAGGATGTTACGCTTTTTATCCATCAGGTCATAACCCATTTTGGCAAGCGCAAGAGAACGCTTGAGGGCGATAAGGTTACCTTTTGTAGGGAATATGGTTTCAGCCATTCATTATTCCCCCTTGAA
Source organism: Ruminococcaceae bacterium UBA1320 (assembly GCA_002306975.1). GTDB lineage: Bacteria > Bacillota > Clostridia > Oscillospirales > Ethanoligenentaceae > Ruminiclostridium_D. The sequence goes on along the minus strand of DBTI01000293.1, from coordinate 2,268 downwards.
TTCCTCGGCGTATTCTGGATTGTAATGCTTTGCAAGCATATCCTCGTCAACACGGTCGAGTTCTGCCTTAGGCAATATGGAAAGAAGTTTCCACCCAAGGTCAAGTGTGTACTCCATGGTTCTGTTCTCGTTGAAATCCTGACGGATAAAGTATTTCTCAAACTTGCGGCCAAATTCAATATACTTTTTATCAATCGCGGAAAGTTCCTCTTCACCGATAACAGAAGCAAGGGAGCGTGCTTCCTGAACCTTTGCGTAAGAAGCGAAAAGCTGGTTTGAAACAGCGGAGTGATCGCCTCTTGTAAAGCCTTCACCGATGCCGTCCTTCATCAAACGCGAAAGCGAAGGAAGAATGCCGACAGGCGGATAAATGCCTGACTGGTCAAGGCTGCGGTCAAGCGCTATCTGACCTTCCGTGATGTAGCCTGTAAGGTCAGGAATGGGGTTTGTGATATCGTCATTGGGCATCGTCAAAACAGGAATCTGAGTAACGGAACCGGATTTGCCCTTTATCATACCAGCTCTTTCGTAAATAGAGGCAAGGTCGGAATAAAGGTAGCCAGGGTAGCCTTTTCTGCCCGGAATTTCACCCTTTGAGGATGAAAATTCACGCAGCGCCTCGGCGTACGATGTCATATCTGTTAAAATAACAAGAATGTGCATGTTGTGGACAAACGCAAGGTATTCTGCAACAGTCAGCGCGCAGCGGGGAGTAACGATACGCTCGATAATCGGGTCGTTCGCAAGGTTGAGGAACATAACAACGCGCTGGAGAACGCCCGATTCCTCAAATGAACGGCGGAAATAATCGGCGACGTCGTTTTTAACGCCCATTGCGGCGAAAACTATAGCGAATTCGCTGCCTTCGTCTGATGCAATCTGTGCCTGGCGCACGATCTGAACAGCAAGCTCATTATGCGGCAGACCAGAGCCGGAGAATATCGGCAGCTTCTGACCGCGGATAAGTGTCATAAGCGCGTCGATTGAAGAGATACCTGTACGGATATAGTTACGCGGATATTCGCGGGAAACAGGATTAATCGGGCTTCCGTTGATATCGCGGCGTTCCTCTGGGAAGATCTCGCCAAGCTTATCTATCGGGCGGCCTGCGCCGTCAAATATACGGCCAAGAACCTCACGTGACAAAGGCAGCTCCATCGGGCGGCCCTGAAAACGCGTGTGGGTGTTTGTGAGTGAGATACCGCGTGTGCCTTCAAACACCTGAACAATGGCTTTTTCGCCTTCAATTTGAACAATACGACCCGTCCTGTGGCTTCCGTCGTCAAGGACTATATCAACCATTTCCTCAAAGGACGTTTCCTTGATGCCGTCAAGTACGATAAGGGGGCCGTTGATCTCCTTGAGGCCAACAAATTCAAGACTCATACTATGCCCTCCATGCCGCCGCGTACAGCGGCATTTATTATAGACTCGGATAACCTTGCACAGATTTTATACTGAGGCGGTTATCTTGCTAAGAGTTTCATCAATTTCTTTGTTATAGTCATCAAACATTTCAAGCTTGTCGTTGGGAATATCGTATTTAATCTTTATAACCTTGTCAAACAAACCGGTTTCGGTCGCTCTTGAAATCGGGATGCTTGCTGCGACGAGCTCTTTTGTGCGATGATACAGATGCAGGATGACTTCCATCATCTTGAGCTGCTTTGCAATAGGCACGTAAGTGTCTTGTGCATGATAGGCGTTCTGCTGCAAAAAGCCAACGCGGATCAAGTGGGAAATTTCAATAACGAGTTTCTGATCGTCTGGAAGAACATCGGAGCCAATCAGCTTGACGATTTCCATCAGCTTGTTTTCCTCGTGCAGAATCGAGTTAATCTCGCTGCGGCACTTTAAGAAATCAACGCCGACGTTTGCTTCATACCAGGGCTTTAATTCACCGACATATTCACTGTAGCTCGTTATCCAGTTTATAGCCGGATAATGCCTCGCATAAGCAAGCGACTTATCAAGCGCCCAGAAGCAGCGTATGAAACGCTTTGTATTCTGGGTAACAGGCTCGGAAAGGTCGCCGCCCTGAGGGGAAACAGCGCCGATGATTGAAACTGAACCTTCTGTTCCGTTGAGGTTCTTCATATATCCGGCTCTTTCATAGAACTCGGAAAGGCGAGACGGCAGGTAAGCCGGGAAGCCTTCTTCTGCGGGCATCTCTTCAAGTCGGCCGGAAATCTCACGCAGAGCCTCAGCCCAACGGGAGGTGGAGTCAGCCATGATGGCAACGTGATAGCCCATGTCTCTGTAATACTC
>DBTI01000068.1 GCA_002306975.1 Ruminococcaceae bacterium UBA1320 | reverse complement strand
GGCTGACACATATCTGTTCCCGTTGCGTGTGCATCACTATATGTAATAGTTTCCGGGTCAACGTCAGACATGGCGATGGCTTCGGCTATGCACGCCGCTTGTCCGTCAACACTTGGCGCCGTATAGCTGTTTTTGACAGCGCCGTCATTATTTATTGCCGTTCCCCGAATGACAGCGTTGATGTAATCGCCATCCGCAATGGCATCCTCAAGCCTTTTCAGGGCGACGACTGCAAGGCCGCTGCCGCTCACCGTCCCGTTTGCCTTGGAATCAAATGCCCGGCAATGGCCGTCGGAGGAACCTATTCCGCCTTCCTGATAAAAGAAGGACTCATTCCTTGAAACCTGAAAACTGACGCCCCCGGCCAGTGCAATGTCGCATCCGTAAGTCAGCAGATTTTGGCATGCAAAATGAACAGCAACCATGGATGAAGAACACAACGTATTTACATTGACGCTCGGTCCCATAAGATTCATCTTATGGGAAACCTTTGTAGCCAAAAAGTCCTGACCGTTTGCCAACATGATTTTAAATGATCCCAGTTGTTGAACGAGGCTTGGATTAGAGTACAGGTTTCGTATCATATAGCTGCTCAAATTGGCTCCTGCATACACTGCGATCTTTCCGTCATAAAGTTCCGAGCTGTAGCCGGCACTTTCCAGCACCTCCCAAGCACTCTCTAAGAACAACCGGTGCTGTGGATCCATAATTTCCGCTTCTCTTGCAGAGTAGCCAAAAAATGAAGCATCAAACTGGTCCATATCATCCAGAATGGCATCTGCCGCCACAAACTTGGGATTATCCAGCAGGTGCTTGTCTATTCCCATTTTAAGCAGCTCGTCCTGATTAAAAAATTTTACCGATTCTACCCCTTGATATAGATTAGACCAGAATTCATCCAAATTCTGTGCGCCGGGGAATCGCCCGGCCATTCCGATTATGGCGATTGCATTTTCCAGATTGTTATCATCGAAATCACTCAATTAAATCATTCCTTTTTTACGCTGCATCAGTAGCTTCTTCTGTTTCAAAAATTCCAGCTGTTTATTCGCCCTTGTGTTTACCTTTTCAAAATTCGGTTTTTCATCTTCCTCTCCGCCGCTCTGCAAATGCTTTGCCAGCAAGGCAACTGTGTTGTATTTATACAAATCGACAATGGCAATATCCGTTGCAAAGCTTTCTTTAAGTTTTGAATGGAACTGAATCAGAAGCAGCGAATCCGCCCCCAGCGCAAAAAACTCATCATAAATTCCTACTTTTTCGATAGCGAGTATGTTCTGCCATAATGTGGACAGCTTTTTTTCCGTTTCATTTCTGGGAGGAACATATTCCGTCTCCAATTCGGGCCTTGGATGCATTTCTTCTCTATCTTCAGCCTCATCTGTATTTCCTGCCATATTCTGCTGATCGACATAATTTGCCTGTTGAATAGCAACATCCAAATTTTTTGTTGAAACAATGATTTGCGGACGGAAACAGCCTTTTATGAGCCTTTGAAAGACCAGGGACCCTTCAGCGGAAGTTATTCCTTCGTTTAAAAAGTTGTTTTTATCCGCTCCGCTCAATGCTCTATTCAAATAGTCAAATCGCGTTTGATGCAGACCATGCGTAGAATCCGGCTTTGCGCCAATCACAGAACCCTCTTCAATCTTTTTCATTGAAAATCCGATTATTTCTACAAGAATTTCACCGGTTTCACTCAATATATCAATATCGCAAGTAATTACATTGGAGGTTGCATCATAGCCTTTCCCAAGCTTTACATAACTGTAAAGCCGTTCCGGCAGCTGTCCATATATTCTAAGCGATTTATAGGAAAACGGCAGGAAGTTTCCGCCTGATATCAGCCTTATCACTCCTGTGGCTACATCTAAAACAGCCGGATGAAGCTTATAGTCAACCATGTCTGAAACATACTTTTTGTCCAGTTTTACTTCAGCCAATCCTTCACCGCGCCCAATAGAGAAGCTCACAAGTGATCTCCACCTGCCCCCGAAACTGATAAATTTTTCAGAAACAGTTTGCTGATGATCGGACAGATATACATTTTTGACCGAACATTTTTCTTTCAGCTTTGGAATATCATAAAACTTACTGTTGATTTTATCAGATACTGCAATTTTTCCTCTTGCATGTTCCTGCCAGTACGCTTTCCCGCCTTCTTCACCTGCACTGCTGACTATGCTAAATTCATAACCGTTTTCTTTTTTATTCAGAATCGTAAAGACTTTCCGGTATTCTCCCGGTTTTACGACCATAGGGTTGAGGAAAATCACTTCGGATATTTCCGTTTTTAAAGCTCCGGTTATATCTTCAATTGCGGCCCTTGCCATCTCAAGATAAGTAGTTCCTGCAATTGTGGGAACAGACATGATTTTATGTTCCGACAGCACCCAGTCTTTTTCCGGACTCAACTGATTCATATAAACTACTTTTTCGGAACTATCCGCAATACATTTACCCAAAATAGGATGAACCTCATCTTCGGATATTTTCGTTCCGGAAGCCATCCCAACCCCGGGCCAACGATCCCAGTCAACGGAAATAAATTTTGTACCCTTGCTGCTGTTATGAGCCTGTGCAAACGCATCAAGAAAAGCACTTGCGCCGCTGTAGTCAATCTGGCCAAACCCGCCTGTAATTGCGTTTAAGGAAGAACATACGAGCATAAAGTCCAATCCGCAATCCTTG
>DBTI01000282.1 GCA_002306975.1 Ruminococcaceae bacterium UBA1320 | reverse complement strand
GGCTCCAACGGCGCGGGCAAGACAACAATTGTCAAAATCCTCACTACGCTGTTTAAACAGGACGGAGGCACCGCCATCGTAAACGGCTTTGACGTCGCGTCAAAGCCCGGCCATGTACGGCAATTGATCAGCCTGACCGGGCAATTTGCCGACGTGGATGAGATATTGACCGGGCGGGAAAATCTGATCATGATTGCAAAGCCTCGGCACCTCTATAGAAAGCCGAACTGGCTATAATAAACTAAGGTCGTAGGTTCAAACCCTTTCTCCGCAACCATAGTCAAGACCCATAAATAGCTTAGATAAGCTGTTTTTGGGTCTTATTCTTTTTTTCGAGAAAATCGCAATCTACAAGTTGATGTTAATTTGACATGAGAATATCAAAAACAGCCCGAAAATACGCCGCTTTACCGGATGTTTGCTTGACGTTTATTTGATGTTTACGCAGAATTAGCATATACTAAGAGAAACAGTACATCCGATTACTCATGATGCATCACAATAATAGTAATAGAGGGGATAATAAAATGGGCGAAAGAAATACAAGTCATAAAGAAACAAAGAAAAAAAAGAAAACAGATGCAAATGCACCTGCACCCTCAACCTATGTAAGACCGGTTATGATCCAACCTGAATTAATCAAAAAGAAGAAAAAACCTATATAATACTGATTACGAATGATGAATTCATGTGGGTTTATCAATTATTTTTATGATTGATTTAAAACTTAAAAAAGTATATAATAATTTTAAATAGAATAAATTGTTTGTACCGTAAGCGTTCACGTCAGCCAACGCATTATCTAACCTGCTGGGTCGGAGAGTGCTTTTTTGTCTCTCCTTTAAAGACACACCGAAGATAATAATGCCTATCGTTTCAATATCATCCTGCCGCCAAGGCCCCACTGGGTTCAGGCGGCATCTTTTTTGATATTCAAGACATGCTGAGTGCGTGGTATTGATGTCAAGGGCTGATAAAAGGAGAAAAATTTATGAAAGCAAATTATCCGTTACGAATTGATGAAGCAAACGGCATTGTTTACGCATGGTTTACAAGAATGGAGTATAGAGGCGGGACTGTCACTTCGGATTTAGAGCCGAAATTAATTTTGTTTCAAGACAAATATTACGATATCTATCAAAAGGTCGGAAATGAAATTTTCGTTGATTTATTTAGCAAAATGCGCAGCAATATTCACCAATTTTTCCCATTTGACGAAGTTCAGAAACGCGAAACGTATCTTTGGTTCGAAAACGATGAACTTGTCGGAAGCATCCGGATTTATCACAACAAAGAGGAAAACTGTTATGAAGTAGAGAGAGTGATGGTCGCTCCGCAATTTCAGGGCAAAGGTTACGGGAAAAAGTTATTGAATTTTGTTGTCGCAAAACTTCAACGAACTCATCGTACACCGATTATTTTGACGGTTGCCGCTTGCAACGACAAAGCGGTTAAAATGTACAAAAAATTTGGGTTTGATCCTGTTAGTGAGGAAATGGACGAGTGGAAAATCGAAGGGATATGTGCGGCTGATAATACTGTTTCAATTATTGGATGATTAACAAAATACCGCCTAGGGAATACCATATGCCTTTCCTCTAGGGGATACTAGGTTCAAGTGACATCTTTATTGACCGTTCAAAGCACGTTGAGTGCGTGATACAGATTGTAAAAAGGGAAAAAAATGAGCAAATATAACATCCACCCGGATTTTAAGAAATATGAGAATACGAAGCTCCCCCTCATCACCATCTTTATTGCCGCTTATAAATTTGTTGATGGCGGGAAGTGTTAATAAAATAAAACCTCTCGATGGTGTAAATGCAACAAAAAAGAGAATCCCGGGTTATCAAAACGGGACGATTGAGCTGACAATTTATGAACCCAAAAATATTGAGAAAAACGCGCCATGCCTCATCTATTTTCACGGAGGTGCCTTTGCCCTGAAAGCGGCGCCTTATCATATGAATTTGGCCTGTGCGTATGCTTTAAATACCCCGTGCAAAGTCGTTTTCGTTGATTACAGACTGGCACCTAAATATGCTTTCCCCGTCGGTGTTGAAGATTGCTATGCCTCCTTCGAATGGGTGTATAAAAACGCCGAAGTGCTTGGTATTGACAAAAGCAAAATAGCTGTCGGAGGAGACAGCGCAGGAGGCGCGCTCGCTGCCGCCGTCAGTCTCATGGCACGGGATGGACACGCTCCAAAAATATGTTTTCAAACGCTGGTCTATCCGGTAACGGATGGCAGGCAGATTACCGAATCCATCAGAAACTATACGGATACACCAATGTGGAATTCAAGGTTGAACGCTAAAATGTGGACGTTATACCTCAAAAACGGCATACCTATCCGCAAAGAATATGCCTCCCCTATGGAAGCTAATTCTTTTGAAAATCTGCCTGACACCTATATTGAAGTCTCAGAGTTTGACTGTTTACGGGACGAGGGAATAAATTTTGCACAAGCCTTGATAAAAAGCGGTATTCATGTTGAATTGTATAGGACGGCCGGAACAGTTCATGGATTCGATATCGCAGAAAAAAGTGAAATTGTGCATCAGATTGTCGCGAGGAGAATAGCGGCCCTGCAAAAAGCTTTTTACCATCCGGATATATAAAATAATGCAGTCACACATTGCGCACTGTTGGAGCACAATATAATTAAGAAATGAAGGTGTAAACTGAATGTCATTCAAAAACCCGAATAAACTCAAAAAAGAAAAAAATAAAAAATCAGCTTTCCCGACCAAACATGATGCTGAAACCGTCAAGAAAAAGAAACCTAAAAAATAAAAGCCATGTCTATTGTTGCGCGCTGTTGAGGCACGAAATAAACACAAAGTGAGGTAAGAAAATGCCAATTGTCAACCGTAGTGCCGTTCCCGCCGGGACCCATGTTATGGTGGTGCAAAAGCAGGATCAAAGAACCGGCAGGCTCACTGAGGGGATTGTGAAAGATATTCTCACAAACTCATCTACGCATCCACGCGGCATCAAAGTGCGGCTTGAAGGCGGCATTGTCGGCAGAGTGCAGGAAATTGTAAAGTAAAGCAGGTTGCCGGTGTACGGAAATAGTCATGTAAAATCAAAGAAGAACCCTCTAAAATTTAAAATCGGGATGGTTTTAGTGAAAGCTAATAAAATAATGAATATTGGTATTGTTGCTCACGTTGATGCCGGTAAAACGACATTGACTGAGCAACTTCTTTATCGGTCGGGAGAGCTGCGCAAAAAAGGAAATGTTGATGACGGAACAGCTCAGACAGACTGGCTTTCCATTGAAAGATCCAGAGGGATTTCGGTAAAATCGTCATCGGCGAGAATTACAAAAGACGATTGCAGTATCAATATTATTGATACACCCGGTCACGTTGATTTCACGATAGAAGTGGAGCGTTCACTTCGTGTAATTGATGGAATGGTTGCCGTGTTTTGTGCTGTTGGCGGAGTTGAACCTCAATCCGAAACTGTATGGAACCAGGCAGACAGGTACAAGGTTCCCCGGATTGCATTCATTAATAAAATGCACCG
>DBTI01000109.1 GCA_002306975.1 Ruminococcaceae bacterium UBA1320 | reverse complement strand
GCCTCGGCTTGCCCTGCAGAAGAACGGCATTTCAGCTCTTGTTGCACTTGGCGACGCGACCGACATTTCTCAGGAGCAGCTTTTGCTGCTTTCGGATTTTGCCAAGGACGAGAATCTTTATATAGGTGTCAGCAACGCCTTTACCAAAATCGAGGACTTTGCGCTGCATTATTCGCAGGCGCGCCGCGCTCAGGAGCTTGAAAAGCGCCTGAGCGGACAGAAAAGCGTCTGCCGATACTCAGATTATACTTTTTTCGATTTGCTCAGCAAAGTGAACCCCTCAGAAAATCTTGCAGCTTTTCGTCATCCCGCGCTTGACCTGCTTAAGAGCTATGACGAAGAAAACAACACCGAGTTGTACAGCACTCTAAACGCCTATCTCTCCTGTGGCTGCAACATCAAAATAACGGCAGAGAGGCTTTTCATCCACCGCAATTCCCTTGCCTACCGTCTGAAACGCATATACGAGCTGACTCAAATTTCTCCCGAGGACGTCGGCACCCGTTTCCTGCTCGAAATGTCCTTCCGCCTTGACCGTTTTACCTGCGGGGCGCGCGATATGGCCCAGAATTAATAGAGAGCTATATTGTCTTACGGGCTCTAGATTATTTATAATTAAACCTTATAGATTTGCCAGTGAAATCCGTTTGTCACAAAGGAGCAGAAAGGAATATGAGAAACCTTAAAAATGATTTTGCCGCGTCTTTCATGAAAATGTTAAAGAGCAAGCCTTTGGAGAATATCACTGTCACGGACATCGTCAATGACTGCAAGGTTTCAAGACAAGCTTTCTACTATCATTTCGACGATATCTATGGCATTGTCGGGTGGATTTATGCTCTGGAGACCGAAAAAGCTTTGCACAACCATATGAATCTTGATTCCTGGCAGATAGGCTGTTGCAATTTACTTAAGTGGTTAAGGGAAAACCGTCCTCTGGTAATACATACTCATATTTCCGTTCAGCGTGAATACATCGAGAATTTTATGAACCGCGTATTATTCGACTACATTCTTCCGGTTGTTGAAGCTCAGCCGGATGCGCGCTACGCCGAAAAATCTCAAAAGGAATTTATAACCAGGTTTTTAACTATGGCTTTTAATGCCGCTGCAATTGACTGGATTCATACAGGGATGAAGGAAGAACCTGAGGAAATTGCGAAAAGCATAGCGATGCTTGTTGAAGGGGACATATCCAAGGCTCTCGCAAGTATTAAGCTATGCAATTTGCACAATTTCGCTTGACTTATTTCTCTGCCAGTAGTTGCTTTACACTAAGGGGTTTGTGTAAATTGTGTTTTGGAAAATACGACCCTATGATTGGATTAACATCATATGGGAGGTATTAAAAAATGTTCTACACAAACGGAAATTATGCGGCTTTTTCAAAACCACGGAAACCTTCTGGCGTTGATGACAAACGGGCATATGTGATCGGAGGAGGTCTGGCGGGTCTGTCCGCAGCCGCTTTCATGATCAGGGACGGGCAAATGGACGGCAGGAAAATATGCGTTTTAGAAGAGCTGTCCCTACCCGGCGGTGCCTGCGACGGAATCAAAGACGATAACCGGGGCTTTGTTGTTCGCGGCGGCCGCGAAATGGAGGATCACTTCGAGTGTCTCTGGGATTTGTATCGTTCCATTCCCTCGCTTGAAACAGAGAATGTTTCGGTGCTGGATGAATTCTATTGGCTGAATCAGGAGGATCCAAGCAGTTCACCTGTAAGAGTTACAATCAATCAGGGAAAAAATGCCGAAACACTGCACGAGTTCACTCTCAGCGACAAGGCTGCTATGGAACTCGCAATGTTGTTTATGAGCACCGAATCGGAACTCGATGATAAAAAAATCACCGATGTATTCGGGTCGGAATTTTTCGATTCAAATTTCTGGGTATTTTGGCGTTCCATGTTTGCCTTTGAATCCTGGCACAGCGCGATAGAAATGCGCCGCTACTTAACACGTTTTATTCACCTAACACATACGCTTTCCGACCTGTCCGCTCTGCGTTTTTCGAAGTTCAATCAGTATGAATCCCTCATTCTGCCGCTCGTTAAATATCTGGAGTCAAACGGCGTACAGTTTATGTATGACACAACCGTTTCAAATGTGGAGTTTGCCATCACGAAAGACAAAAAGGCAGCAACGAAGATAGTTTGCGCGACGAACGGAAAGGATACGAGCATAGCACTTTCCGAAAACAATCTCGTTATTGTCACGCTTGGCTGCAACACGGAGCAATCCGGGCTCGGCGATGACAATCATCCCGCTGTCTGCCCCGAAGGCCTCGGCGCATCCTGGGCGCTTTGGAAAAACATTGCCGCTCAGGATCCCTCTTTTGGCAATCCCGATAAATTCTGCGGCGATGTTGCGGGCTCCAACTGGGAATCGAACACCGTTACCTGTCTTGATGATAAAATTCCCGCCTATATAGCGAAGCTCACAGGCAGAGACCCCTTCAGCGGCAGGATTGTCACCGGAGGGCCGATTACCGCCAACGACTCTTCCTGGATGATGAGTTGGACTGTAAGCCGCCATCCGCACTTTAAGGGACAGCCCCAAAATCAGCTTGTAGCGTGGGTATACGGTCTGTTCTCCGATGTGCCGGGCGACTATGTCAAGAAAGCCATGAAGGATTGCACCGGTGACGAGATTGTTGAAGAATGGCTGTATCATATCGGCGTTCCCGTTGAGGATATTCCCGATTTGGCCAAGAATCACTCCCACAGTGTTCCGTGCATGATGCCGTATGTGACCTCTTATTTCATGGTTCGAAAAACCGGCGACAGACCTGATATCGTGCCGAAGGGCGCTGTTAACTTTGCTTTCGTCGGCGAACACGTAGAAACGCCCAGAGACACCGTTTTCACTACGGAATATGCTGTTCGCACCGGTATGGAGGCTGTCTATACGCTGCTTGATATTGGCCGCGGCGTTCCTGAAGTATTTGCATCCGCCTACGATGCCCGCGTCCTGCTTAAGGCAACCGCCAGCCTGCTCGACGGCAAGAAGCTTTATGAAATAGACCTCCCCGTTGACACCTCGAAGCTTGGCGCAATTCTAGAGGCAGGACAAAACACAGTAATCTTTGAACTTTTAAAAGAAGTAGAATTAATCTAATGCCCAGAAAATGGTTCTCCGATTGACATAGCTCCCTCAGCTGTTATAAGATAGCTGAGGGAGCATTTCATTTTGCAAAAAGAGGTGTATTGCCGTGTATGACAGAATGACGGACAAGAGTAAAGCTCCGGGAATCGCAGATATCGAAAATTTTATCGGCAAAGACAGTATGCGCAGACTGATTTATTTGGAAAAAATGCTGCATGACAGATATGTATTAAGTCGTGAAAAACGCTATCCCTTCGGAGCGTCCTATGGCTGGGGCTATAAATACAGTCACAGGACCGCCCATCTGTTCTATCTGTTTTTTGAGAAGGACGCGCTAACGGCAACCTTACAGATCGGTGATAAAGAAGTGCCCGCGCTGTTGGAGCAGCTTCAATTGTTTTCTCCTAAAGCCCAGGCTCTTTGGGAAACCCGTTATCCCTGCGGCAAAAACGGCGGTTGGATACATTACAGGATACTTTCGGATGACGAATTGGACGATGTTGTGGGCTTAATCGCAGTAAAAAAGAAGCCCTTAAAAAAACCTCCATGTTTGGAGGAAACTTGATGAACAGGATATCTTCCAAAAGCAAAATTCTTCCGATTTGTCTTATTTTTGTTATGACACTGTTTCAGGCCTGCGCTGGTGCTATGATAAAATACGGTATGATTCTATATAACGACCATTCCGGCGGCAAAGAGTACATTGTTCTCTTTTCTGTTGCCCTATTTATTTACTGCGCTGTCTTTCCCATATATACCTACTGCCTTTCAAAGCTCAAGTTCTGCGTTGTTCAGCCGGTAATCTCCGGTTCGGTTTTTCTCTATACGATTCTTATCTCTCTCCTGTTTTTCAAGGAGAGCTTTGCGCTGTATAAAATTTTCGGCTTTGCGGCGATAATAGGCGGCATCATTATAGTTGTAATTTAGTAATTTACGGAGGCTCGTACTTATGAGTACTGCAATACCCGTTTTAATTGTTTTGCAATCGGCGCTGATTCAGGCAGTCTCAGCCGCGCTTATCAAATATTCAACGAAGCTGAAAGCTCAAAACACAGGCAGCAAAGTGCAAATTTATGTGTTTATTATCGCTCTTTTCCTGTATGTGCCGAGTTTTGCTCTCTGGGCCTACGGACTGTCAAAGATGAGCCTTGCGATAATTCAGCCTGTGTTTTCCGGCTCAATGTTCTTGTTTACGATTGTGTTTTCAATTTTGTTCTTCAAAGAAAAGCTGGCGCCCTACAAATATATCGGCTTTGCGGCGATAATAGGCGGAATTATTATATTGGTAGTATAAATTTTGCTAATCCTTAACAAAATCATCATTGATTCATTCATGTTAACGTGTAATAATACTCTCATATAATATATTGATATACTATCTTAAGTGAGGTTGTTTTTAATGCGGGCAAATAAAGAAAAGCCATTGTGGAAGATAAATCGTGATTTTATCTCGTATGCGGCTCCGATTATCCGAAACGGCGGACTTCAGAAAACGGACAGTATTCAGCAGCACGGCGCGACAACACGTTATTCTCACTGTGTTTCGGTTGCATACTACAGTCTGAGAGCCGCAAACAAGCTCAAAATTTCATTTGATGCCAAGAGTCTGGTAACTGGGGCGCTGCTCCACGATTATTACTTTTACGACTGGCACAAAAAGAATATTTCCCACCTTCAAAACGGCTATATACACCCCAAGGTGGCGCTGCACAACGCCATGCGGGATTATGACCTCAACCCGCTTGAACAGAACATCATTGTAAGACATATGTTCCCGGTGACACCCCTTCCCCCGAAGAATAGAGAGGGTCTTATTGTCTGCATTACCGATAAGCTCTGCGGCCTTGCCGAAACCTTTGGCCTCAGCAAATTACCGCTCCCCGATTGTACCGATATTTGGGGCAATGATTAATTATGTAAACCGTTTTTTACTTATGGCCTAATTATCTAGTAAACCCAATGCGGCAGACCCATAAGACCGGTCTGTCGCAATTGTTATATTTATAATCCAAAGGCGGATTAACACTGTTTTAAGCTAATTTAGCCAATTATTTATCTTCATTAACGGACCAAAATTGTTATTTTAATGTGGCATTTTTTCGTAAAAGGTGTATAATATCATCAAATAAAATTCAAATATCGACAAACAATAATACCGCATTAAATATAGGAGGTTCTTATATGCGTAAGACAAAAATTATCTGTACACTTGGCCCCGCAACCGACGATGTTGCCGTTATGAAGAAACTGATCGAGAGCGGCATGGATGTGGCGAGGTTCAACTTTTCACATGGGACGCATGAAGAACAGCTTGGAAGACTTGAAAAGCTAAAAGCCCTGCGTACCGAGCTCAATGTTCCCGTTGCCGCCCTGCTTGACACCAAGGGCCCAGAAATCCGTCTCGGAAACTTTGAAAACGGCACGGCAATGCTTAAAACCGGCGAAACCTTTACTCTGACAACAGATGAATGTATCGGAACTAGCGAATGCGTTTCTGTCAGCTACGCAGGTTTACCAAAAGACGTTAAGCATGGCGACAGGATTCTTCTTGATGACGGGAAGATTTCCGTATTTGTCAACAACGTTAAGGGAAAGGACATAATATGCACCGTTGAAAACGACGGCCCGATTTCGGATCACAAGGGCGTCAACGTCCCCGGAGTAAGCCTTTCAATGCCCTTCATAAGTACCAAGGATTACGATGACCTTATTTTTGCCGCAAAGGTCGGCTATGACTTCGTCGCGGCGTCCTTTGTCCGCACCGCAGACGATGTTAAAGAGGTTCGTATGCTGCTAAACTGGAACGGCGGAGAGAAGATTAAGATAATCGCCAAAATCGAATGTCTGCAGGGCGTACAAAATTTTGACGAGATTCTCGACGCTTCGGACGGAATTATGATAGCCCGCGGCGACCTTGGCGCGGAGCTTCCGCTTGAGGATGTGCCCGTTATTCAAAAGCGCCTTATTCACAAGGTATACAGACGCGGCAAGCCCGTTATAACCGCAACTCAGATGCTCGATTCCATGATGTATTATCCGCGCCCCACAAGAGCGGAGGCGACGGACGTTGCTAACGCCATCTATGACGGAACAAGCGCAATTATGCTCTCCGGCGAAACGGCGGCGGGCAAATACCCCGTAGAGTCTCTTCAGACTATGGTTCGAATTGCGACAAGGGCCGAAGAGGATATCGACTATGTTGAGAAATTTCAAAAGATGGAATTTAACAGCGGCGGAAACGTGACACACGCAATTTCACACGCCGCCTGTACCTCGGCAATGGATCTGGGTGCAAAGGCTGTAGTCGCGTTCACATTATCCGGCAGAGCCGCGCAGGAAATTTCCGCGTTCCGCCCATCCTGCAGTATAATTGCCTGCACAAGCTCGGAACAAACCCTGCGTCAGCTGAACATGTCCTGGGGTGTCAGTCCGCTTATGGTTAATAACGAGGCAAATCTTGACGATCTTTTTGAAAAAGGTCTGAAGGCTGTTGTGGATTCCGGTCTGCTTCGTGAAAATGACACTGTCGTTCTTACGGCGGGCGTAGCCATCGGTGTATCCGGTTCAACTAACTTTATAAAAGTGGTTCAGGTATAAAAGCCTGACCGTCATTCTCAGCGCGATAAAAAAAGCACCCTTTGCATTGGAGGTAAGAATGGGCGAATTTCATGTTGTAAGCGAATACTCTCCCGCGGGCGACCAGCCGGAGGCCATTGAAAAACTCGCCCGCGGTCTGGAGCTCGGGTTTGAGGAGCAGACTCTGCTCGGCGTTACCGGCAGCGGAAAAACCTTTACCATGGCAAAGGTTATCGAAAAAATTCAAAAGCCGACGCTTGTTCTGGCTCACAACAAAACCCTTGCCGCGCAGCTCTGCGCGGAGTTCAAGGAATTTTTTCCCGACAACGCGGTTGAATATTTTGTCTCCTACTACGACTACTATCAGC
>DBTI01000004.1 GCA_002306975.1 Ruminococcaceae bacterium UBA1320 | reverse complement strand
GCCAAGAAATGGGGGCAGATATAAAGACAGACACAACTAGAGAAGAAGCGGCAAAAACCGAGCTACTTGCATTTGCTGACAAAGTGATGGCAGCAGAGGCTAAAATGTGTCAAGATGCGCTTACTATGGTTGCAAAGTATAGTGTATCAAGCGGCATTGACGCAGCACGACCCGACGACGGAGAAGACGATTATTACTAATAGGAGGATAAATCATGAAATGGTATCTTAAGCAGCTATTCCCGCTGCTTTACAGAACGCATTATTCCGATAAACACGGCAAGCATTTCTGTGTGTGGCGTATGTGGTTCGGCAGATGCTTTGCAATTGATGATGTTATTGTAGCCGCTTAACACAGCGGTATTTTTATGATTAAGAGGTTAAAAGTATGACACAAAAAGAGCTATTTATTAATGCATCCCAAGGAGCGACAAACTGTAAAATTATTCTTGGAATTCGTATGCCAGATGAAACAAAAGAAATCATCATTAATGACAATGTGATAAACAAGGTTGATTACGTTTGTAGCAAATACGATGATGATTTGAAAATGTATGGTGTACCAATCCAAATTGAGGAATTCTTATTTATTAAAAAATAAGCAAACGGCCGCTTAGAAATAAGCGGTATTTTTACGCCTAAATGCTGGCGTTAAAGCATTATGACCAATAAGTTATGTCGTAAAACTGTTCTAAATTCGCGCCACGTCATGCGCGTTATAAGGAGGACGTAAAATGTCGTTTAGTAGAAAGTCGCTCAAAGAAATCGGGGTTACCGATGATCTTATGGATAAAATCATGGCATTGCATGGTACATCACTTTCAGATTATCAGCTGAAATCCGAATTTGATACAGCAGTGCAAGCGGAAGTTTCAAAACAGACCGGGGAACTTCAAAAACAGTTTGAGGGTGTAGACCTTAAAACTCTGCAGGACAAAGCCGCACAGGCTGAAAAGCTCCAATCTGAAATTGGCAACATGAAACTTGGGTACACCATTGAAAGCCGATTGATGAAAGAAAGAGCAGTCAACCCGAAAGCAGTTTCCGCATTGCTCGATATGTCTAAAATTGCGGTTGACGAAAAAGGCTCAATTACTGGGCTTGACGAGCAAATTACAGCGATCAAAGAATCAGAAGCATGGGCTTTTGAACAAGCTGGGAATCCCGGTTCCGGTGGATTTAGGCAAGGGGGAAATCCTCCTGCCGCAAACGCAGACCAGCAATATCTTAATGACAAGTACGGTAAAAATCCGTACTACAAACAAAAATAAAGTGAGGTAATATTATGGCAGTTCTTTACAATTCCGTTTATGTGGACGAAAAATATGCATCTATTCTCGAACCGAATCTTTTCTATTCCAATGTGTTCCAGCCCGGCGCAACATTCACTGACAAATATCAGACCGGCCCCGCTGGCGGACTGTATGTTCATAAACCTGGTATCTCTTCTATCACTCCCGGCACTCCTGGCCGTGATTTCTCCGATGCTAACGTAGCTGATACTCTTGTACAGATTACATTAAATAATAATTTCATGCGTTCTCGCAAGATTTTCGGAGTTCAGGCCGCGGCTGTCGGGTTTCCGAAAGCAGAAGCAGAGTTGTCCCTCGCCATTCAGGAATGTGCTCAGGGCTATACACTAGCTGGCCTTGCTTGCCTTGTCAATGAATCTACTGCAAACGCAGAGGATGACGCGCTGACTACCAGCAACATTAAGTCTGACATTCTTGCAAACCGCAAAACAATTGTTGATGCGGGCGCAATGGCAAACGTTCTCTTGTGCTCCACAAAGACCTATGCGACGATTTTAGAGTATGCCGGTAGTGATTTCACGCCGACTATGAATGATGCTCTGAACGCCACTGGCCGCGTTGGCTCATGGCTTGGCTTTACGGTCATTGAAGCAAACGGCTTGTCTGCTTCTACTGCCACATACTACGATTACGGTGGCACACTCCGCACAGTGACATTCCAGACCGCGACTCCTGCGGCTGCATATTGCGATTATGTGATGTACGATTCCGACGCATTCTCGATCTTGACCAACTTTGAAACTACCCGTATGGTAGATTCAGAAAGATTTGTCGGCTCTCTTGCCCAGGTCGAAATGAACAGCGGATTTAGGTTAACCAATGCAGCCCGCGCACTTTGCAGAAAAACCACAGTGGCATAATAAAGGACGGTGAGTTTTGATGGCTTATACGGCATACATCGATAGTGCATATTATACGGCAACATATCAGGGTACCGCGATAGCAAGCGCTGACTTTGCGCGTATCGCTTTGCGCGCTTCTGATGAACTTGATAAGCTCACTGTCAACTTAGTCCGGCTAAACGGGCTGACGAGTTACAGCACAGATGCGCAGGAGGCTATTAAATTAGCTACTTGCGCACTGGCTGAATCGTTGGCACAAATTGATATGGCTACGGATAGCGCGGGTGTTATGGCATCATCTGAAAGCGTGAATGGGTACAGCTATTCGGGTATCGATCAAACCTCCATTACGGCGGCATTAAAGACCGCTAGGCAACAGGCATGGACATACCTACAACGTGCGGGATTTAGTCGGGTGGTATGCATATGAAAAAGCGGCTCCTTATTTGGAACCGCTAATTTTAATTCCGTGGCTATCTGTTTGAAGTAAATCTATGATATCATCATTGCTATTTAATTCTAATTTTTTGGAATTCTCTGTGTTAAAAATCAAACATGGAATTGAATCTCCAAAAAAACCATAAAATGTTTGCTCAACTTGGCTTAATTCCGATATGTTACCGCAAATGTTAAACGAATTTCTTATAAATATTTCTTTATCATCATCGAAATTAGACAATATTTCTTTCAGCCTTGAAACTTTCATTTCTCATTCTCCCTCTCAATAATCTTTTTCAAAAACTGGTAATTGCTCAAATCGCCTTGAATGGATTTCAACCGGTCAAACTCTTCCGGTGGCAAATCTGCTGACCATGTTCTGCGGTGTGCTTTGCGCCATTTGGCTTTACTTTCGGGTGTTGGTTGGCTCATATGTTGCACTTCCTTTTTAATCAATAAATGTGTTGCGGGCAAAATCCCAAACTCCAAAATATTTCCCGTCAACGTAAACAAAGCCATTTTTTGTGGAAACAGAGACATGGCCGTTAACCCCAAATATTTTTAAACCAGCAATAAGTTTTTCCATTTTTAACCGCTTCCTTTTCTTAATTTATGTACTTATTGTAGCATACAGCGCGTAGTATGTCAAGTATTATTTCAAAGTTTTTAAAATTTATTTTTAGAGGTGGTGTTATGCTGTGAAAGTAATATCTCGGCGGGCGCGTCCTTACAATATCACTCTATACAATTATGTATCAACGGCAAGCGGTGTAATGACGTTCCAGCGCACTTATATTCAGCGTGTGTCTCTTGACCTTGCCTATCAAATGAAGCTTGCACAGCGCGGCGTAAGCACCACAAACACGGCGGCATTGATGATTGACTTGCGAGATATAACCACGACAAGCAACCGCACGTTTTTGACCTATGAAGCATGGGCGGCGCTGGCTACGAAAACTGGGTACTTTTCTTTTTCAACAGCCAATGATTTTTTCGTTATCGGTGAAGCGGCCGAAATAATGCCGGCTACCACAAAAGCGGAAATGCTAGCAAAATACCGCTGCTATTCAATAACCGGCGTTTCGGTTCCGGCAAGCGATAGCGGCATCCCGATTATTTTAACAATTACAGCTAAATAAAAAGCGGCTCCTTATTCGGAACCGCAAATTCTTTTAATTATTCCAACCAGATATTTTTACTTCAGTGTATGAGTCTACTCTTATCGCATTTGGGAAATTATCAGGTAAAACAGGATTTTTACTGATAATTGATGCAATGTCCCCATGAACGTCTCCAACATAAACTTCTATGTCAGGCAATTCGCTATGGTAAAAAAACATTTTATTCTCGTATTCTAAACAGCTTTCTTTGCTCACCAATCTCATCAAGACATATTTAGGAAATTCAGAAGTCCCACAATTCGTTAATATTTCTGTTCCGATCAAGTCATTATTCATTTCTCATTGACCTTCTTTTCAAAATATTCAGATAAAATCATTCTGACAAATGAAGCATCCGAAATGCTTTTCTTGTCTGCTTCTTTTTCTACCTTTTCTTTTAATGCAGATGGAAGTTTTATGTTCAAAGTTGCATCATTCATGTTGTAGCACCCCTTTTCTATACATCAAGTATACTACAACTAAGCAACAATATCAATAGTAATTTATTTTAATTTAGGAGGTATATAATATGGCTTTTGCACATTACAAACGCAGAAATGCGGCAAGCGTCCCAAAACTTGCACCGGCTGAATTTCTTGTCACGGAGGACGGATCGCCGCGTAGCGTATTTATGGGAACTAATAACGGAAATGTTCAGATTCCGACATTTGGAGCAAATGAAACTGCTGTTTCTATAAAACAATTTCATGCTTTGGAAACTGACGCGGTAGCCGCATCGACTACGGGAGTCCACGCAGCCGTAACAAGTACCGGATCGTCACAGACTGTTACTACAGCAATTACAAGCCCAGCAGTGCCACGCAACATCACGGCAACGGCAGGAGGCACAGCGGGAGACATTAAAGCAATTCAAGTCGTTGTTGCCGGAACAAATTACGATGATGAAACAATTACCGAAACGCTACCGGCATTTACGGTTGATACTGCCGGAACAGTTATCGGGTCTAAGGCTTTCAAGACCGTAACGAGCATTACTATCCCTGCTCATGATGGAACCGGCGCAACAACTTCCATTGGTTGGGGTGATAAGCTTGGGCTGCCTTGGGAGCTTACAAGAAATACCGTACTTTACAAACAAACATTTTTAAACGATGTTGTTGAAAGCACAGAACCGACTATTACGGTCAGCGCATCCGCGATTGAAAGTAACACAATCGATCTCAATAGCGCATTAAATGGGACGGTGGTAGATTCATTCTTTATCACTGACTTATAAGGATGTGATTTAAATGGCATTTGCAAAATGGAAACAAAGGATTAGCTCGGAAGTCCATAAAATGGCTCCGGGCGAGTTCATGGTTACACGCAATACAACGCCGCGCCAAGTGCTGTTTGGGACTGATGCGGGAAACATTTATCTTCCGGATGAAGTCGCAGCGCAGAACCTTATTGATGATAGCGTGGCCGAAATAAGCGCACACATGTCTACAAACGATATCTGCATTGACGGAAACCGAACAGACGAATATACCGCAGACGGCAGCGTAATTTACCCCTACAAAACAATTGCAGAATTTGCGGCAGCTCATGCAAGCGACACGGTCCCTTTGTCAATTAAAATGTCGCCGGCAACCTATGCAGAAACGTCAGATATAACTTTTCCAAATGTGCCTATTGTTATTTACGGCAACGGGTCAACAATAAGCGCAGCGGGGCACACAATAACAATCCCAAATCCCAACTTTGCAAGATACAATTTGTTTACCGTCGCAAATGTAGTATTTAACAATTTTGCAAGTGGTTCCCGATGCGCAATGTATGGAGGCTCGATAACAGGCAACATAACGGTTAATTCCTATTGTGAGTTTATCCAATGCCAGCTTAACGGCGGCACGGTAACGGTCGGTGCAACAGGTCAATGCGTAGTTTCGGTATGCTCTCCGACAAGTAAGTTTGTTTCTACCGGAGTACTGATGTTCAACGGAATCAATATGAACACGGGAAATTCAGCGGGGTATCTTGTAACATCGACTGCCGGGTTCTTTTCTTCTGCAAACTCGATAATTTACAATACTAGCACAAATGCTGCTGCCGGGGGTATTTCATGCGATAACGGGGCCACAATAACAGCGCCAAATATAATCGTGAACACTTCTTCAATAACGGCTGGCGGCGGCGCTACAGCGTTCGGAATAAACTCCGGGACGGCCTATACGCAATACAGTAAAAACAATGCAACCGCGGCAAATTCACTTTACGCTTTGTACGGTACGCATCTTATTCCGGTTGGGACTGATATCATAGGGCCGTCCGCTATTGGCATAGGTTCTGATGCAACCGGAGATATTTATTATCGCAATGCTGCCGGTTCATTGACACGCTTAGGAATTGGCACGACAGGGCAGACATTAAAAGTTGTTGGCGGACTTCCGACATGGGTTACTTGATATGGCGAGTAATATAACAGCAAAAATAACTTTTAATCCAGCAGCAACGGCGGCAAGGCTTACAGCGGCAAACAAAACAGCGCAACGCTGGTTGGATTCAGAGGTCTTGAAAGACTGCACCCCTTACGTGCCACGATTAACCGGTGCATTGGAGCAATCTGGAATCTTCGGAACTGTAATAGGTTCTGGAGAAATCGTATACAACAGTCCTTACGCGCGTTATCAGTATTATGGCAAAGTAATGGTTGACCCCGAAACTGGCGCAGCAGGATTTTTAACAAGTGATGGGTGGTTTTCGCGCCCAGGGGTTGCAAAAATGCTGACAAGCCGGGATTTGACATATTCAACTCAATCTCATCCAAAAGCGACAAGGATGTGGTTTGAAGTAGCAAAAAGCATTAATAAACCTAAATGGCTTGCAGGAGTGAAAATGCTGGGAGGCGGTGGCTAATGGCAGATGAATCAAAACCTTTAGACGCGACGGATATAGTTCAAATAGTCGCATCCCTGCAAGAATGGATTAACGGTCTTGAAATTCTTGACGATCACCTTTGGCTCGAATACATTGAAGAGTCAGCAGGATTAGGAATGTGCATTAAAGCCAATGGCGGTGATATCTTAAATGAATATGTTGACGGTAGCTTTTATGCAGAAGTCCCGTTCATTGTCTACATTACCGTTAATTCAATCCCTGACGGCGCAGCAGCAGCTTATAAACCACTCAATGATCTTGGTACTTGGTTTAAGAAGAATGGCCCGCTCGGACTTGATATTGGCGAAAGACGCGAACCAGATAAAATCGTTATGACACGTGCCCCAATGGATATGACGGGCAAAGATGAATCAGGCAATACTACTTTTTTAGCAACATATAATCTTACTTATGATGAGGAGGCACAATAATGGCAAAAAAGAAAAGTTCACTCAGAACATATTTTGTAAACACGGGGACTACAGCAAGCCCTACATGGGCAAGTCTTGGCAAAGGTATCACTTCTCTTGCTGTTGATTACGGCGCGCAGACGACCACGGAAACCTATGTAAATGAAGATGCAGCAAATACCAGTGTTGATAGTTATCAGGCTAGCGCGGCACTTGACATTACGTTATGGGATGCAACCAGCGCCCCGGCACACGCTTATATCGAAGGACTAAGAGACGATATGGCAACCGGAGCTGACGCAGAAACTGAAATCCTTGAAATTGACTTGACAACTACCAGCCCTTATACAGCATTTGTGCATAGTGCAGTAATTGCAATCGGGACCCATACAATGACCGGAGGCAGCCCGCAAACATTGAGCGCAACGGTTTATTATAATGGCGCCCCGGAAACAGGAACAGCTGTTATTACAGCCGGTGTACCAGTATTTACAGCAGCATCATAAAAACGCGGGGCGGGCAACTCCGCCCTATCATTTTAGGAGGAAAGCATGGCTAACAAAATAAGAGTAAAATCATCTACGATTTATACTATTGAAGTTAATGACGATGGCGATACTATCGAATTTGATATATCGGATACCGGGCTTGCAACAAAAATGGTAAAAACGTTTGACAAGGTTAATGACCTTATTGACGAATACCAAGAAAAAGGCAGAGAAATTGACGAACGGCCTGACGAACCATTTAAAACCGCTGTTATTGATGGTGCGGAAAAAACATTGATTACCAAAAATCAATATGACGGTGCCCAAATGATTGATGAACTGTATTCAAAGTCCAGAGAAACACTTGACACGTTTTTAGGCGAAGGAGCTTGCCAAAAGATTTTCGGAAACAGCAATTATCTGTCAATGTTCGAAGACCTTTCCGAACAACTTAAACCACATTTTGAGAAGATGGGACTTAATGCTCAAAACTTGAAAGCAAAAACCGTCAACAAATATATGCCTAATCGTGAAAGCCGGAGAACATTAAAATGACTGACTACCCGGAACTAATTACTATTGATGGCGTTGATTACGAAATCAATACAGATTATAAATATGCCTTGGCTTGCTTTCAGTGTATCAATGACAAAGAAATCAGCGACACAGAGAGAGCCTACGGCATTATTGGAATCCTGTATAAAGAAGAACCAACCGATTTAAAAGAAGCTCTAAGGATGGCGATAAAGTATCTGCGGTGTGGAAAAGATACGCCGCAGGACGATACTCCACCAGACATGAGCTTTGAAGTTGACGAAAATTATATTAAAACTTCATTCATGTCTGACTATCGAATTGATCTGGATGAAGCTAAAATGCATTGGTGGAAATTCTGCAATTTGTTGCAAGGATTAACAGACGATTGTATATTAAACCGCATCAGAGACATTCGAAATTATGATATTTCAAGCGTAAAAGATGTGAAAGCTCGCGAAAAAGTCATTAGAGCAAAGCGAAGTGTCGCGCTGCCTGACAATTTAACTGATGAAGATGAAAGTATTTTGGATGATTTTTATTCGCAATTAGGTTGATATTCCTTTTATTACCATATATAATATAGAAAATGGGAGAGTGAATAATATGATATGTGGATTAAAAGGATTTAACGGACAAATTGAGCTTTACGAAGATAAAGTGGTTATTTCGCACCATGGCGTTTATGCTGCAATGGCAGGACTCCACAAGGGTCAAGACATATCAATCCCCTTTGGCCAAATTGAACGGATTCAGTTTAAACGTGGCGGCATGGAACAGGGGTTTATTCAATTTACCGTTATTGGCAATGAAAAAATCTGCAATAACTTGCAAGATATTACTCATGACGAAAATAGTATTACCTTTGGATATCCTAAAAACAGTGAAGCGGAGCAGTTCAAATACAGTTTATCTAAGCTGGTGGGCGATATACCCGCTAACATAATTGAAAACATTAAAGATATCCAAAAACTTAATCCTACTTTTCACAATGAAACGATTGTGCCAAGCAACTCAAATAAATCTATAAACACATTGGAAGAATTCAGAGAAAAATTTATCGAAAGAAAAAAAACCGCTAATCCTAAAATTTTTGATCGAGATGTGAAAAATAAACCATTAACCGTTGCATTTAACGGAACTGGTAATCAATTATCTGAAAATGCAAATGTTATTGGTACAAAATCAGAAGCCTATAATGCACCACATACAGAATATCCAAATCAAGACATTCCATATTGCTCTAAGTGCCATTCAACGTCTATTATGGCAAATCCAAGGGGATACAGTTATGGAGCAGCTTTTGGAGGGATTATGCTGTTTAGCTTAATCGGATTAATAGGCGGGCCAGTAGGGTCTGGAATTGGTGTTATTATTGGCATATTATCTGGATTTTCTGGTTCAAAAAAAGTAAAATTAGTATGTTTAAAATGTGGGCATAAATTTTATCCGGGTAAAAAATAAATATAAATCTTAAAAAACAGAAGCGACTATCGAAATGATAGCCGCTTTTCTTATACCCAAAAGGTAGGTGATAAAATGGCAGCTTATGACGGCAGTATTAGAATAAACACTAAAGTGGATACGGAAGGAGTAAAAACAGGGCTTTCTTCCATAACATCAGGACTTAAAAGTTTTGCTTCAACAGTCGGTTTAGCTTTTGGCGTTGCTGCTGTAATAAATTTCGGTAAAGAATGTATTAACGTAGCAAGCGATTTGAATGAAGTCCAGAACGTTGTCGATACCACATTTGGAAAGTCGGAAGGCAAAATAGAAGATTTCGCAAGTACATCAGCTACACAGTTTGGACTTTCAACGCTTGCCGCAAAACAATACACTGGAACAATCGGTGCTATGTTTAAAAGCATGGGGTTTACTACTGATGCGGCAGCAGATATGTCTACTAAAATAGCAGGACTTTCCGGTGATCTTGCATCTTTTTATAATCTCAGTACAGATGAAGCGTTTGAAAAACTTCGGTCTGGCATATCCGGAGAAACCGAACCGCTTAAACAGCTTGGCATAAATCTTTCAGAAGCAAACTTATCCGCCTATGCTCTTAAGGAGGGCGTGACTAAGGCTTATGACAAACTGTCAGAACAGCAAAAAGCACTTATTAGATATAATTATATACTGTCTGTAACAAAGGATTCACAAGGAGATTTTGCAAAAACAAGCAATTCATGGGCTAATCAGGTTAGAATATTAAGCCTTAATTTTGACACTTTGAAAGCCACATTAGGCAAAGCGTTTATTGCAGTTCTTACTCCTGTTTTGCAAACTGTGAATCAGCTTGTATCTGGCCTAACCTATGCAGCATCAATTTTCACTGATTTTGTCGGTATTTTAACCGGAACAACCGATGCGGCTAATTCAACATCATCAGCTATATCTGGATTAACGGATACTACAAAAGATAATACCGCTGCAACAACGGACGGTAGTGCCGCAACGGAAGAAGCATCCGATAACTTAGCATCTTTTGATAAAATTAATACGTTATCAAGTGATAAGAAATCTGATTCTGGAACAGATGGTACAGGCGGATTAGCTAGCACAGTTGGGAAAATTGGGAAATCATCCGGAAGTGAAGACAATAGTTTGGTTTCCAAAATTAAAGGCTCAATGGATGCAATTACAAAAATTCTAACTGCCAGTGCTGGGCTGCTGGTAATCGGTGCTATTCTTACTTTTACCGGTCACCCATTGCTTGGTATAGCATTAATGGCCGTAGGCGCGATTGGATTAGCTGCAATGATAACTGTAAATGGTAATGCAGTAAAAGCATTGTTGCAAGGACCGATGGGAGAAATAACCGCATTGGTAAGCGGTGCGCTGCTGGCCGTAGGCGCTATATTGGCGTTCTCAGGCGTTAATATCCCACTTGGAATTGCATTAATGGCAATCGGAGCAGCGGGGTTAGCTACTGTTGTAGTTGCAAACTGGGAAAGCATACAAACCGCATTACAAGGGCCTTTAGGCGAACTCAATACGTTGATTGGGGGTACTTTACTTGTATTAGGCGCTATTCTTGCTTTTTCAGGCGTAAATGTACCGTTAGGGATTGCTTTGATGGCAACTGGAGCAATAGGTCTTACTGCTGAAATTGCGGTTAATTGGGATACAATAAAAACTGCATTGCAAGGGCCGGTTGGCGACATAACAGAATTAGTAAGCGGCGCATTGCTCGTGCTAGGCGCAGTAATTGCTTTTTCTGGTGCTAATGTACCGCTCGGTATTGCAATGATGGCAGCGGGAACAGTTGGGCTTGCCGCAGCTATAATTGTGAATTGGAATTCATTAGATAAGCCAATATCAGACACTATATCAAATATTGATGCAATGGTATCTACTGGGTTCTTAGCGTTAGGAGCCATACTTGCCATGTCAGGAGCTAACATCCCATTAGGAATTGCTTTAATGGCCGTAGGCGCGATTGGGCTTGCTGCTACAGTTGCGATAAATTGGAACAGCACAAGTGATTCTATTAGAAATACTCTTACAACCATTACTGCAAATGTAGGAATTTCATTTCTTGCCTTGGGCGCAATGCTGGCTTTTTCTGGCGTAAACATTCCGCTTGGAATCGCACTTTTATCAATAGGAGCAATTTCTTTAGCAACTGCTGTAGAACTAAACTGGGAAAGCATAGTTACTGCATTGCAAGGCCCTATTGGAGAAACAACGGCACTTGTAAGTGTTTCTTTGCTCGCTCTCGGCGCACTGTTATGTTTTTCGGGTGTAGGTATCCCACTTGGAATTGCTCTTATAGCTTCTGGTGCGGCGGGCCTTGCCACTGTTGTTGCTGTAAACTGGAATTCTATGGTAACTGCATTACAAGGGCCTATTGGACAGACAACGGCTATCACGGGAGCCGCATTATTGGCACTTGGCGCTATTCTGTGCTTGTCTGGCGTAGGCATCCCTTTAGGCATTGGGCTTTTGGCTGCCGGTGGTGTTTCATTGGCCGCAGCTATTGCACCGAATTGGAATGCGATAACCGACAAAGTAAAAAACGTATGGACAGATATCGAAAAAGGCACAACCGATTTTATAAACTGGATGATCGGCGGAATTGAATGGATGGTAAACAAAATTCTTGACGGAATCAATTGGATGATAAATGAACTAAACAAGGTTTCGTTTTCTATTCCGGATTGGGTTCCAAAAATAGGTGGGAAAAGTTTTGGGTTCCACGTCAGCACGTTATCCCCTGTTACTATACCCCGTTTAGCGCAAGGCGCAGTCATCCCTCCAAACCGTCAATTCATGGCAATCCTTGGTGATCAAACAAGCGGAACCAATATTGAAACCCCATTGTCAACTATGACTGATGCGTTCAAAGCGGCTTTATCTGGTATGAATATTTCTGGTAGCAGTTCATCCCCAGTCAATATTATTGCTTCTGCCGACAGCGCAGGACTCGTAAAATATTTCAAATTTGAGATTCAAAAAGAGGATAACCGAATTGGAACAAAATTAGTAACAGGAGGTGAGCGATATTGATTGTTGATGGAATTACATATGATATTCCGGTCGTAAGTTTAAAGCGCACAGGCGATTTTCTAGACAAATATGCAAAGCGTACAGAAGACGGCGTGCTGCATCGAAAGCTAATTGGAGTTTATTATAATTATTCATTGCAACTTGGAAGCAGCAGAACAGTTTCAGCTCCGGTTTATCAAGCTTTGTGGGATAAACTTACTGAACCGGTAGAATTTCACACGGTAGTTGTTCCGGATAGCGACAGGACGTATACTTTTACGGCCTATTTTTCAAATGTGGGGGATGAGCTAAAAAAGCAAAAAGATAACAGAAACTATTGGCAAAATCTTACTGTTGATTTTACCGCGCAATCTCCCGCACGAACACCATCATAAAGGAGTGATCTGATTGGAGCACACCGTAATGACTCTGGATTTGCTTGACGTAACCGCAAAATCAGATAGCACTCCAACAGCAATCGATAAGCAAACTTTTGTGAATCTCAATCAGCTAAAAGAAGATAGTCTTTCAGTTCCGAAGTACGCGACAATGGAAGATAATTTTTTTCTGCTTGATGGTTCGTTTGAACCGTTCCCGGATAACCCAGCAAGTATCGATATGGGATATTGGTCAAATTCAATGTCAAATTCAAGCGGGCTATTCACGGCAAACCCAACGCTTACAATCAGCTTTACTGCAAACCATTCTAGTGCCGGGATTACATTAACTTTTCTGGATGATTACCCGCTTAAAGTCAAGGTAACTTGGTACACATTAGCAAATGTGGTGATATCTGATAAAACTTTCGTTCCTGATTCCCTCTATTACTTTTGTGACAATTCGATTCAGAACTTCGGAAAGATAGTGATTGAGTTTGTCCAGACAGCCCCATATCGGTATATTAAACTTACTGCAATAGATTACGGCATATTCATGGATTTCGCCTACAACGAAGTCACAGACGCATCTATCAACGAAGAAGTCAACCCAGTATCCTCAGAAATTTCAATCAACACGGCAGATTTTTCTTTGCATAGTGATAATGGTGATTTTGATTTAACTAACTTGCAAGGCATGTACCAACTATTTCAACAATCTCAAAAAGTGCATATCAAGCAAGTATTTGATACCGAAACAAAGCAAATGGGAACATTTTACCTTGAAACGTGGAAAAGCTCGGACGCTTATAATGCCACATTTACCGCGCAGGATGCAGTCGGGCAAATGGATAAAACAAATTTCAAATTAGGACAAATTTATGTTGATGAAACGGCAGAAAACATTATAAGCGCAATCATGGCATCTGCAGGGGTTACGGATTACACGGTTGAGAATGATTTAAAATCCGTTACATTGTCAGGCTGGATACCAATTTGTACACACCGCGCAGCATTGCAGCATGTGGCTTTTGCCCTTGGCGCCATCGTAGACGATAGCAGAGGGAATACAATTAGAATCTATAAAGGAACACAGTCATACAGCAGAGTTATCACAAGCAGCCGAAAGTTTGACGGCGGTGAAACAACGCTACTTTCGTATGTTTCTGACGTTAATTTGACAGCCCATAATTATATTCTGAATGCAAGTTCGGAACAGATATCAACCGGAACATATGCAACCGGCACATATGAGATTCAGTTTGACGCGGCGGTATCTGATTTATCCGCGACCGGCGCAACGATAACAGAATCCCATCCAAATTACGCGATCATCACAGTAAGTGCCGCAGGAACCGTAACGCTGACTGGAAAAAAGTATTCAGACAATTCATCTGTTTATAATTACGGAGTTGAAACGCTGCCATCAGGTGCAACAAGAAACGCCGTGTCTTGCACTGATGCGACTTTGATTTCACTATCAAACGTTGCAGAAATAGCTCAATCGCTATGGAATTATTATCAACTAAGATATCAAACGTCCGTTGAAATCATGCTGGAAGATGAATTGCCCGGGGAAAAATTGGCAATGCAGCGGGCAAACGGTTCCGCATATACAATGGAATCAATTGAAAAAATGGCAATCGATTTAACCGGAGGATTTACGGCGCAACTCACAACAATTGGAAACGGTACAAATATTACATCGGCAGATTATTTGAACGAGCGATATGTCGGTGAAGAGTTAGGGGTGATGTAAATTGTGGGTAACTCCTATTTATGACCGCACACAATCAGACATAATAAATAAAACGTCAAAAAGCTATTACAATTATACGGATTTGAACCGTATTGAAGAGGACTGCGATTATCTCGCAGCCCTTTTTAATGTGCCAATTACAACAAAAACATGGATACGGACAGATTTCCCAACGCCTACTGAAATGACAAGAATCAAAAATAATATTAGCACAGTAAGAAACGCTTATTATACCTTGCCAGTGACACCCACAACGCCCAACACGCCTTTTAACGCTTATGGCAAAGCAAATGACATTGAACAAATTTTAAACGATATAAAGGCTCTCTATGACACAAACGCGCAAGACGTATTTTATGCCGGTGAAGTTTATTCCGGCGAAACGATAGGAGTGATTTAATTGGCTTATACACCAAAGATATGGGTTGACCGTGTAACCGAATACCCAAACCGAAGGATGTTGACTAATACCGGTATAACAGACGTAAAAGAAGTAACGCGCGCAGAAGGTACTATCACGGCCGAGGGAGACAAAATCAACGCAACCAATCTTAATGGATTTGATACTCGCGTTAGTGCCGCCTTTAAGGCTATGGGAGTTGATACTTATACTTGCACAAAAACAGGTACAATTTTTGACCTTGTAAATTCAAATTCTCCGGAAAATGGTAAATTTTTAGCTCCAGCTGCCTACGTAGCGGGTGATGTTTTTCGAGTTAACCCAACAGCTCAAAAGTTTAATAAGGATTTAGCCGTTGCTGGATATATCGATTCAACAGATGGGGCTGTTAAAACATCAGCTGTTAGCAATTATTCATCCGCGTTAATTATTATATCTCCTTTTACAGCCTATAAAATTGTTGGCCATACTTACACTCAACCTGCCGCAACCGTTGGAATTGCTTGGTATAACTCTTCCGGAACATATATTTCCGGTACATCTTATGGTAGTGCAACAGGGAATGGAACATATACATCACCGTCAACCGCTTACTATGCACGGTATACAATTAACACGGCGAATTTATCTGTTTCAATTTTTGAGCTAAATTCATCGGCAAACACAAGTGCGGTTTATACGGCAGCTTATACCGTTCAAACGTCTAGCGGTGTGGCGTTGGCAAACGGAGCATTTGTAAATGGAGCAATAGTTCCAATTACTCTTGATATAACAAATTATAAAATTTATATTGCGGCAAGTGATGCAAAAACAGTAAACGGGATTTCACTGTCTGATAAGCAGCTAATTACGCAAGTGACTTGTACAAAATCCGGAACAGTATTTGCTCTTACGGGTGTTCCAACAACATATACCGATGGGTATCAACGTCTTATAGGATTTTTTACATCATGGGATTTTAACATAGGTGATACGTTTACCATTAACGGCGTAGCTAGTGTAAACACATTAATGGTAGATGCGACAGCATCAGGGCTATATGATAAAGCGTTTAGGGCTTATATGTTTGTTGTTATGGCTTTGCGGGGTGGGCCGTCTTTAAACATGCTAAGTGCAAGTCACGTTAATAGCGCTGATTATGCCGGAACTATAGCAGCCACAACCGCCGCACTTCGAAACAATCTTATATTAGAGCATCGCACAGACTCCGTACCGACCGGATTAGCTGCTAACACAATTGTGTGGTGGAAGGACCAAACATAATGAATAAAAAAGGAGCAATTATTGATTCAAGTGGAACAGCAATTGGAATATATAAAGGTGGAATAATAAATTCTGACGGCTCTCTTACTCAAATTTATAAAGGTGCGATTATTAATTCTAGCGGTGCGGCAGTACTGATTTATAAAAAAGCAGTGGAATGGACATATATATTAGCTGTAAATCCTGACGGGAGTTTAGGATTTTCTTTTGACATTTCTAATTACAGCTTTTACGGAAGTCCATATATTGGGTCTACGAGAGTAGTAACCGCAGATATCACTTACACTTTTTCTGAATTTCTTGAAATGTTAAGTGGTAGTACAATATCGATTTGGTCAGACAATGACAACCCAACATCTGTTAATATTTATTTAAATGGTAGCAGCACATCATCTTACTATTATAGTTCTGGAGAACATATAGGAGCTATTAATTTTACTGGAGATTTAACATCTGTAAGAATTCATTTAGCTTTTGGAAACACATCCGGAGGAAATCTTGCACGAGTAAAAGCCACCATTAATTCAGCAGGGAATAATTCGTTTATGCTTAGTTCGGCAAATACAGCAGATTTATAAGGAGGCCTATAATGACAAATTTACAGTTTGCAGACGGCACAGAATTGCCGCTTGCCGCAACACCATTGCAAAAAACTAGCAATATTTCTATTGAGGGCGTAACCGGAAGAACAATTTTAGAAAATATTCAGATCACGCCAAGCGAAACCGTAACAGCCGAAAATGTTAAGACCCTTGTTAAAGACTCGGCTAAAACTTCAACAATTGAGATCGTCACTGATTCGGTGGTGACCGGAACTTTTGATAATTTTACTATTTTAGTCGGTGGTGTAACGCTTGATACGACGCTGATATTTACGCTGGCTCAGAGAACTTCCGACGAAGTAACCCGGGATAAGATGCAAAGACAAATATCAATTATAGCCGTATCTTTAAATTCTATGGATATAGCGGTAGATGCAAGGTTTAATGATTTAGAGGGGGCACAATCATGACAGTTACAGAACAAATTAATTCAGTTTTAGCAGACTCGGAAATTTCTAAATTAGGGAAAATCGTATTTATTGTCGTATATTGGATTTTAAAACAAATCAACGATACCGAAATGGTTGCATTTGCCCTTCAAGCTGGTTATACGTTTACGATTCCGGAAAACACAGAAAGCATCATTTTTGCTGACGGGGAAACTAGTTATACTGTAAACAGCTTGCTTACTGCTACAAAGCAGCTTCTTTATTCCACATTGCCAGGAGGGCGTAATCTTGCAAAAATGTCAATCAAAGATGCGCATAAATATGGTTGGATTACTGACGACCAATATGCAGATTTGGAGTTGATTCCATGGTAAAAGCTTGGCTTAGAAGAAAATTTCCAAAAATATTAATCATTTTTATGGCTATTGGAATTGTTCTGCTTGGATGGACTTATTTTAATAGCCCATCCAATATTAACCGAATGACTTCTACAGACTGGAACAACTTTCACGCTTCTGGAATTGGAACCGCTACAGTGGAAAAGTTAGCAAGCAACGCCCCGTATCAAAACATAGAAGATGTAAATAAGGTAGTAGGAATCGGCCCGGCTAAAATGGTACAAATTAACCGGTATTTTACAACTTGGGATACAGCTAAACCAAATATATGGATTATTGCGCTTTTATTAGGAATCGTCATTACTTCTTTATCAATATTTCTGTATGCAAGATGGAAAATAAATCATAAACACGATGTATTGGAATTTAAAGACTCAGTATTTGAAAAGAAATAAGGTGGCCGGATGGACAATCAAGAAATCTTACAAATTGCCACACAAGCGCTAGAAAGTTCAAAATCAGCGCACAAAAGAATTGATGAATTGGACTCCGATGTCAGAGCTATCAGTTCGATTCCGGTTGCACTTGGGCGGCTTGATGAGCGCATGGGAAGTCTTCACAAAAA
>DBTI01000025.1 GCA_002306975.1 Ruminococcaceae bacterium UBA1320 | reverse complement strand
GGTAGAGCATGCGGCTGTTAACCGCAGGGTCGTAGGTTCGAGTCCTACTTGAGGAGCCATTTGAGCCGTCGCGCAATAGCGCGGCGGTTCTTGTTTTTGTCGAAATGCCCCGTGGTTTGACCATGGGGCTGTTTTTATAGATTTATGAGTAATAAATACGCTGAGCTACTATTGATTTGCCTGAATTGTGTCGCTATTAGTAATTGTCTTCGTTAGCTTGGAAGTGGAAGCATCAGTACGCAGCCTGTTATTTAATGACTTTCGCTGATATACAAAAGCAATAATAATTGCCGCAATATAGCTGGCCAGGATGGATATGCTTATTCCGTTAACACCAAATACAGCGGATGATAAAGACTTAGCCAAGGGGTAGCGGAGGACAAGAAAATATACGGCCATAAGGATCATAGATCTTGTCTGTTGCCCAAGCCCGTTCATTTCACCCATTATGGAGTTCGTTAAGCAGTTTAAAAGATACCCAAATGCAACTACTTCAAAATAGCTTTTCACAATGGATGCGGCGTCTGGGCCTACGCCGAAAAGTCCTGCCAAATTCGTAGAGAATATCGTTATCAGCGGAATTAGAATCAGATTGAGACAAACAGAAAATATCATTCCCCATTTTAAGTATTCTTTGATTTTTTCCTCTTGACCTGCCCCATAACAAGTGCCAGTAGCTGTCGTCTCTGACATATTGATTGTTAATGCAGGATATTGGACAACAATTTCAAGCTTTGAGATCACACCGTATGCGGCAAGGGCTGTTACTCCGAAACCACTGAAAAATGCCTGAATAAACGCCATACTTATCGTTGGAATGCTCTGCTGAATCGCAGAAGGAACCGATGCTTTAATCAATTCTTTTAACGGCTCTTTCCCGAGCGCTTTAAAGTCAAATTTGAAAACTTTTTTGATCGAAATATATGATATCATAATCACCATTGAAATTATCTGAGCGACTAAAGTTGCAACGGCGGCTCCGTTGATACCAATGCGGAAAATCAGAACAGGATCAAGCACAATATTGAGCACTGTGGATATAATCACGGTTATCATTTGCAGTGACGAATTGCCATAGCTTCTTAACGCAGCTGCAAAATACATATAAAGCTCAATAAAAGGAAAACTCAAGATTCGGATAAATAAATATGACTTAGCAGTTTCGAAAATCTCTGGAGGCGTGTTACTGACCTTCAAAATTCCGTTTATGCCGAAAATGCAGCCAGCCATCAGAATGATGCCAAAAAGGAATAAACCCACCAAGGAGGTTATAATCGTCGAATTGATTTTTTCATTATCCTTTGCCCCTAAATATTTTGAAAGCAATATGGTTACGCCGTTTGTTGCGCCCATAACAAGTGCTGAAAAAAGCATGACCGGAGGAAAAGACGCTGATAGCGCCGCAAGAGCCTTTTCTCCTAACAGACTGCCAACCCAAAAACTGCCGATGATGTCATATAAAGCGCTGCAAAAATACGCTATATACAACGGGATAAACATTTTTAATATATTTCCGGATATTTTGCCCTTAGTAAAGTCAATGGCATTTACCTTTTTCATTTATGACCCTCCATATGACTGAATTGTTGGTTCGATGATGTTAAAAGAATATGACTGAATCGTTCATTCATTCTGAAGATAAAATAAAACAGTTGCTTAACTGATTAAACAGAATATGCATGTAGCAGCGCATCAAGAGCAACCTTTTTTGATACCTCCCTAGAAATATTTGCGTTTGTTTCGAAGGCGTCATATTTAACGTGCATTCCCCACCACGATAGGGTTTCAATAATAAGCCTTGCATGGTATTCCGGATATTCGAGTTCTCGGATTTCCCCCTTTTTCATAAAATTATTAACGTACTTTGCAATGTCGTTGCAAAAAAGCTTTCTAAAGTTGACATAATAGTCATACAGTACGCCGCAATCCGTTCCGTTTTTTTGAAAAATCAAAAAGCTTATGCCATAATGCGATATAATATCAAACGAATCAGAAAGCATGTTTTCAAAACGATATGAGTCGTTTTGAAGATTTTTTTCAATACTCAGATTATTATTCTTACAAAGTTTAAGTATTTCATTGTCCAACGTGCTGAAACGATCTTCACCGATCGGAAGCGTAAAGTTACTTTCTATATAATCATTATCGATAACACATTTTAAAACAAAATCAAAGATTGCCTTTTTACCTGTAAATAACATATAGATAGCACCTACTGAAATACCGCAGGCACTTGCTATATGATTGATTTGTGCTCTTGCATACCCGTTGTTGATAAAAAGCTTGCTTGCCTCTTCGAAAATTGTTTTAAGACGTATATCTATCACAATAACACTTCCGTTCATAAATGAATGACTCATTCATATGGTATGCTTCAGAAGCAGTTTTGTCAATAGGTTAAATAAAAATGGACAGCTGCACAGTATTGCTGCGGAGCTGTCCGATCATTCTGAGACAGATGACTTATACAGACTCTCTGTTTATTGAAATAAACTTTAGCACACACGCCGACCCGAAAACAATAGAGAAACCCACAAGGATCACTAATGATAAACCCGCGTTGATATCAGTTGAGAGGTCAAAAGACAAGCCGTTAAACGCCTGAACGGCAAAGGTGGCGGGCAGAATACGTCCGGCATATATAAGCGCTTTGGGAAGCATATTTGACGGGAACATCATCCCGCTGAGCATGACGGAAAACACAAATATTACAATAGAAAGCATAGATGCCATATGCATCTTTGCAATTGCGCCAACAAAAATGCCGACTGCGGTTGTTGCGAGAATAAAAAGTGCTAGGACCACTAAGAAAGCAGGAATGTTTTTTGGCAAATCGACTTTAAAAAAGACAGGCGCGGTTAGCAGAATGATTACAGAGGCAAAAAACACATGTAAAAAGGTACTTAGCACTTCCGTGAGCAGCACAGAAGGGGCGGGAATACCCAAAACCCGATATGAGCGAAGTGTTCCGCTTTCTTTTAACTTCGCTATAGGGGCGGAAACACCTTGAAGCGCGCCCATAGTCACGCCAAAAACTATCATAGAGGTAATCAAAGTTTGTTTAAACTGTGGGTTGATGCTTGACATTACGCCGCCCATGATAAGATAAAAACAGATAGGTAATAAATAGAAATCAACAAGCAGAGTTTTGTCACGCAAACCAAGCTTAAATTGTATCAGCATATGTTTTAAAAATGCGTTCATTCTGATTTGCCTCCCTTAACAATCTCGAGGAAACGCTCCTCAAGCGACGGGCGTTCCACACGAAGGTCATACACAGTGTCACCGCAATCTTTGACTTTTTGCAAAAGCTCCATTAAAAAATCCGCCGTGTTTTCTGTTGTATATTTTACATAGCCGTTGTTTTGACTGTTTTGTATTCCTTCTTTTATCAGGCAGCCTTTGGCTGTGCGTATCATGATATTCGTGCTGATGCCTGCCGCCGCGGTGATCTGCTCCGGTGTTCCGGTGATGGAGACTTTGCCTTTTACAATTATCACAATCCGGTCACAAAGATCTTCTGCTTCCGCCATATCGTGTGTTGCGAGCACAACAGTGACACCTTCGCCTTTTAGTTTTCTGATGATGGCGTGGAGGTTCGCTCTTCCTTCGACGTCAAGACCTGCTGTGGGTTCGTCAAGAATAACAGCCTGAGGGGAGCTTGTTAGAGCAAGCGCGAGGTTTACCCTGCGCTTTTGCCCGGTAGAGAGCGCGTGATACTGCTTTTTTAAAATGCCGTCAAGACCGAGCATTTCGATTATGTCTTTGCGCCAGCTCACTTTCTGATAAGCGCTGACAAGTGAGATAGCCTCGTCTACGCGCATTGCCTCGGGCAGCGCCGATGCCTGCAATTGCACACCGAGGATACGCCGAAAATCATGCCCTCCGTTTTGAGGGTTGAAGCCGGCGATATGAATTGTTCCCGCGTCTTGCCGCCGAATGCCCTCAATGCACTCAAGCGTGGTGGTTTTTCCGGCGCCGTTGGGACCAAGCAGACCAAAAATTTCGCCTTTGCGAACCCCGAAGCTTACATCGCTAACGGCATGAGTGCTGCCGTAATGTTTTTTTAGGCCGGAGACTTCAATAATCATTTCACCATTCAAGTCAATTTCCTCCATTTCCTTTGATATTTATGATTATATATCATTACGTAACGTAACAAGCAAGAGAAAAACCGGAGAAATTTAAAAAAATCAGAACAAGCCACAGGGCAAGCTCTGATTTTTTGCGGAATAGTCTTATATCTACCCCAAAGGATAGGGGAGATATCATGCTGGATTTTTAATTATAGCTTTATTAACGCTGCAAAAGTGTCAAGCGGAATGCCTTTATTTTTAAAGTAAGTGTACATGGCGATTGACATAAACTCGCTGACAGCGCCGCCAAGCTCCTTGGCATCCTCCGGCCAGTTTTTAGAATCAATGCCCATTGAGATAAACGACTTGATCATCTCGGGGTTTCCTCCGCTGAAATCCATAACCATTTGCCAGAAGCTGTCCGCAAGCTGCTGTCCTTCCTCACCCTTCGGGTCGGTCCCTGACTGATAAAGCCGCAACAGCTCGCCAAACAGGTGCTGAGAGCGCTTTTGCTGGTCCTTCATTTCAGAAGAATTGCCCATGCGGTCAGTAATTTCAACCAACTGGTTTTCGTTGAAATATCTGAGCATAAAGGCGTTCGGGTCAGTCAGTTTTACGGTCTCAACGATTGCCACAAATTTATCCGCGCCGATTTCGTCGCAGTCCTGCACATCGCAAATTATGCTTTCGAGATTTTCAGTCATCTTGTTAAGGCTTTTGATTTCACTTTTAATCACATCGCGCTGCGTCGTCAGCAGTTTCGCAAGCTCTGCGCCGGAGTTAACCTCGATCAATCTGTCCCTTATCTGTGCAAGTGAAAACCCGAAGGATTTAAAAAACAAAATCTGCTGTAAAAGAATAAGGTCGTGACGTCCGTAAAGCCGTCTGCCGCCTTCGCTGTGCGCGCAAGTGAGAAGACCGCAGCGGTCGTAATATTGCAGTGTGCGAACGGTGATGCCCGACATCTTTGCGAGCTCGCCGACTGTGTAAACTTCACTAAATTTAGGCAGCTCTAAATCGTAGATATTCTCGTTCATGGTGTTTTCCCTGTTTCATTTTCATAAAAATATATCTGTCACTGAAGCGATTTGTTTATTTTATAATTGCCGTGTCAATAAAATAGCGCGGACGCGCCTTTACTTCTTTATAAACCTTGCCGATATATTCGCCGCAGATTCCGGTGCACAAAAGCTGTATGCCGCCGATAAGCCAGATTGATCCTATTGTTGTCGCCCAGCCCGACAGTGCATTGCCTGTCAATTTTGCAACAAGCGCATAGATAAGCACGATTATGCTGATAAAGAAAACGACAAAGCCAATGCCGCTAATAATACGAAGTGGCACGGTGCTGAACGAGGTTATGCCGTCGACAGCAAACGCAATCATCTTTTTAAGCGGATATTTGGATTCCCCGGCAAAACGCTCATGGCGTTCGTAAAAAACATTGGCGGTTTTAAAACCGATAACCGGCATCATTCCGCGCAGAAACAGATTGACCTCGCGGAATTGTGAAAGCGACTCAATGGCGCGGCGGCTCATAAGGCGGTAGTCGGCGTGGTCGCTGACAAGCTCAACGCCC
This sequence comes from Ruminococcaceae bacterium UBA1320, assembly GCA_002306975.1. GTDB lineage: Bacteria > Bacillota > Clostridia > Oscillospirales > Ethanoligenentaceae > Ruminiclostridium_D. The sequence continues at coordinate 4,958 of DBTI01000025.1, read as the reverse complement.
ATCAATTGCATAACACGGTAAAAGCCATGCGCTGTGCCGCGCTTGAACGTTGTGTCGGTGGCGCGGCTTTTGCGAACGCCGTAAACAATGTCGCACCCCTCGCTAAATTTCTGTATAAATTCAGGGATAACCTCGACATCGTCCTGTAAATCAGCGTCAAGCGAGATAATAGCGTCACAAAGATCTTTCGCGGTCATAAGCCCGGCAAGCAAGGCGTTTTGATGCCCGCAGTTGCGGGAAAGTTTAAGCCCGCAGACATAAGTTTCTTTTTCGCTGAGCGAGGCGATCAGCTCCCATGTGCGGTCACGGCTTCCGTCGTCAACAAACATCACACGACTTTCACTTGACGCAAGCCCGTCACGGACAAGGCCGTCAATTTGCGCGCAAAGCTGCTTTGCTGTTTCAGGCAGCACTGCCTCTTCGTTGTAGCAGGGTACAACGAAATAAATAGTTTTCATTTTAACCTCCGTTTTCGTTGTTGCCTTCTTCCGTTGTGTCATTTTCGTTGTTGCCTTCGGCGGTTTGCTCATCCGGTTCAATCGGTCCATCCAAAACACTGTCTTCTTGGGGCTCATACGTTTCGCTCGGCAGTAAAGCTGCCGCTTCGCACCCGGCGGTAATGCGCACCGCTTTATGTTTACGCCTTCTGCGGCAGAAAAGCAGATAAACAGCAAATATCACCACAGAAACGGCGGTAACCTTTATGCCGGCATAAAGCCCGGGTGTTGTGTAATCAAAACGAATGCTGCTTGTGCCGGCGGGACACTCAACCGCCATGAAACCTATGTTAACCTCCTCAATCTTTGCCGCCTTGCCGTTAACTGTCGCAGTCCACCCCGAATCATAGGGAACACTGAAAAAGACAAGGTTTTTTGACGGTAAAGTGATCGACGCTGAGAACCCTTTGTTGTCATAACCGAAGGTCGAACACGTGGTTGTGCGCCTTGTCGCACAGTCGATTCTCAACGCTGTATCGCTGAAATCCGCTCCGATTTTTGAATCGAACGGAGTGAGAATATCACTGTAACGTGAAACTTGTTCAGGGTTTAGCAAAAGCGCTTTTAAAAGCACTCTATCTTTGTTCGGCGAAATTTGAAAATCCTGTGTGGAGATGTAGTTTGTATAGGTGAACCCCATAGGAATATAGTTTGTATTTTCCCATTGCTTGAAGCCAAGCTGAGAGCCCACGGCTTCCCAGCCGGGCATGTCGATGGTTGTCGCGTTGCTTTGGTCAAAAAGATATTTGACCGATAAAAGGCAGCGAACACCGGGGAACGAGGTATCCGGCCTTGAACCGACATCGCGCGTAACCCCGATTGTGTTGTAATAGCTCATAATAGAAGCGGGCACAACACTTTGAAACGCGTTTATTGTCGGCAGATGCCAAAACATGCCCTGATTGTCGATGCCGTTTAAAACATCAATTCGCGAAAACTGCGTTTCGTCAACCTTGATGGCAGACGCACCCTCGACGGCGGTCTTTTTAAACCAGCTTCCATCCCAGCCAAGTCCTTTGCCGGTAGAGACAAAGAGGTTGCCATAAAGGCATACCATAACGACAAGGGCAATTGTCGCATAACTTGCGAAAGAGGAGGAACCCTTTTCAAAGTATTTTAAAAGCAGATAAACGATTATTAGCCCGACGGCAACCAAAACTACATATGCCCAGAACCGCGCGGGGTCGTCCTCAAGCCCCAGTCTTATAAACTTGCCGTCTTCAATCTTGGGGATAAGCCCGATGCCGAGCGCGAACGCCGCGGTAATCCCCGCCGTCAAGCGAAGCCCTCTCATGCAGTCTATCTCGGTGTGCTCAAAAGCGTAGACTGTGGCAAGGCAGAGCATCAGCACGCCCATGTAAAACCAGCGCCCGTAATAGGCGTCGTTTAAAAGGACAAACATCGAATTAAGCCCGGGAATAAGGGCACAAACAAAGCAGATCAGCAAAATACGGCGCAGCCAGTTCCCCTTCTTGGCGGAAAGGAAGGCGATAACACCGGTCATTGAAAACATCGGCAGCCACGCCGCAACCGACGACCACTTTGCGTTGGAATCGGGGAAGAAGTTGGGAGCGGAGGGCAGATCCTGAGGGAAAAACACGGAATGTATAATATCAAGATAGCGCTGCGGCCAGTTATAAACGAGCAGATTCCAGCCCGAAAGCAAGGTGGACGTTCGCGGGTTGCCCGTTATCGCCAGCACTGCGGGAATGATAAGGACGCAGCTCATTGTAAAGCCGATCACAGCCTCAAAGGCGAGAAGCAGATATTTTTTAAACGTTATGTTCCAGTCGCCCGAGAACATGCGGATAAACCAGTAAATGACGATGAAAACAACCTCGCCGACAAAGAAATTGTAATTGACAAGGGCGTTTATAAAGACCGTTATGGCAAAAACGCCCCGGCGGTCATTAACCATGAATTCCTCAAGACCGATTAGTAAAAGCGGGAAAAACGCCATGGGTTCGTGAAAGTGGTTAAAGAATATATCATAAATAGAATAGCTTGAAAAAGCATAGAGAAGCGCGCCCAGCGCCGCGTACTCCTGCTTTTTTGTAAAACGGGAGATATAGGCGTAGGCTGTTATCGACGCGACCGACATTTTAAGCGCGAGAAGCGGCCCTAGCATATAGGGAACAGCCGCCGACGGCAGCGGGATTGTCAGCCAGAAAAAAGGGCTTCCCAAAAGATAAAAGGCATAGGAGCCTATGAAATTCGCGCCGAGGTCGGTGTTCCAGTTCCACCAGATGTTTCCGCTCCTTATAGCGTCGTGCGCAAGGGAGTAAAAAGGCACCTGCTGAACGCAATAGTCACCGTAAAAAAGGAACAGGCCTTTGTCAAGAATCATGTATGGAAGAAGGAATGTAAGGGCGGTAAAAAATGCAATTAAAAACACCCTCAGATATGGGCTGTTATGCTTTCCTAATCGCACCGGTTTGTCAAGCGATTCTTGAATCCGCATTATTACACCTCTAATATTTTTTAAAAACGCCGATTACCGAACTTATAGCAATTTAAAAATGAAAGGAATTGTTTTTGCTTCTTCCCGCCGGAGACCATCCGCTTCAGCGAGGGGGAAAGACATTTCTTCATTTTCCTTTTTAAATTGCTATAGATAACGTTTTATAGTAAGTATATTATAGCATTAATCGCGTGTCAAAAAAACAAACGATTTGTTAATTTTGCTCATTTTTGAAGCATTATTCTATAAGCCGTTTGCCTAAACATGGACAAACCCAGTGCTGTTTGCTATAATTTAATCGTTTGCAACACGAATAGTTTTAAATGAAATGGAAAATCAGGATTTCCCCGGCGGAAGCCATCCGCTTGAGCCGGAGAGAGAACAAAACTATTCCGCTTTAATTTTGTAAATGTTATAATAATTTCATAAAGAGTGAGATCTTTTTAATTAGGAAGGGAAAAGTTGATGAAAAACAGCTTTTTTGCCATATTGTCACGTATGAAGCTGATAAACCGCTGGGGGCTTATGCGCAACACGCGCAGTGAGAACCTTGCGGAGCACAGCTTTGATACCGCTTATATCGCCCACGCACTCGCAGTAATCAGCAACACGCGCTGCGGCGGGCAGGTGGACGCGGGCAGGGTCGTCATACTTGCCATGTATCACGACGCCTCTGAAATCTTCACAGGGGACTTGCCCACGCCGGTCAAATATTTCAACAGCGGGATAAGAGGCGCATATAAAGAGGTTGAAAAAGCGTCGCTCGAAAGGCTTTTAGCATCTTTGCCCGACGACATCCGCGGATCATACGAAAATGTCACCACACCGCGCAAGGAAGACGCGGAACTGTGGCAAATAGTGAAAGCGGCAGACAAACTTTCCGCACTTGTTAAATGCATTGAGGAAGAAAAAGCGGGCAACTGTGAATTTCGCCGCGCCGCCGCCGCACAGGAACAATCCCTAAAGGAAATGGCCATGCCGGAGGTTGATATTTTTATAGGTGAATTTTTACCTGCCTTTTATCTCACGCTTGATGAACAGGAAGCCGATTAAAAATTTTATAGATAAGAAGGTTTTGCAATGAAGAACAAAAAAATTTTATGGGTTACGCAAACGGCAATGCTTATTGCGCTTATCGTGCTGGCTCAGCTGCTTTCAAACGTTATTCCGCCCATTGTGATCGGGCCTGTTACACTTAGTCAGCTGATAACCGGTTCGCTTGTTAACCTTGTACTTATTGTAGGCGCATATATTGCGGGCATGTCGGCAGCCGGCACGTCAGCGCTGATTTCCCCGATACTTGCCGCGTTTTTCGGAATCATCCCCGGCAAGCTGCCGCAGATGATTCCGGTCGTGATGGCCGGCAACCTCGTGATAGTTTTTGTAGTGTGGCTTTGCTTCCGTGCTTCTAACGGGCTTGGCAAGAGCAGCGCCGTCGCTTTAAAGATAACAGGGGTAGCGGCGGGTGCGGTTTTGAAGGCTGCCACTATGTGGCTGACAACGGAAAAAATCGTTGTTCCGGTGCTTCATATTGCACCGGCACTTGAGACTAAACTTGTGGCGTTAGTCTCTGTTCCACAGTTGGTGACAGCGGCTGTCGGCGGCGCTTTGGCGCTGCTGATTATGCCGACGATGAAAGGGTTTGTAAAAGGGAAAAGGTAGTTTTTTATACATAAATTTTATAAGGGTTTAGAAGTCCTCTGAAATTGAATCAGGGGACTTTTTATATATATTTATAAGCAGTGAACTATAATTTTTCGGATTAAAAGAATGTTCTTCTGAACAAAAAAAATTATAAACACAAAAAAGAACCCGAGAAAGTTTAAAACACCTTCTCGGGTTCTCATTATATCTTTAAAAAATCAAAATCAGCTGTTGCCTTTATCCTCGTACCTGTTGTAAGGCTTTTTCTCAAAAGGTCTGTCGCCGTCAGCACGCTGGAATGGGTGAGGGCCGTCACCGTTGGGGCGAGGGGCGTCACCATCGTTATGCGGATGGAA
>DBTI01000258.1:31879-32073 GCA_002306975.1 Ruminococcaceae bacterium UBA1320 | reverse complement strand
GTGGAACCACAACCAGTGGGATGTGCTGGGTAATTCTCCTAAGGCATCAGGGGATCCTGCTGTTATGTTGGCAGACGGTTCATTGCATATCCTATACCGTGATGCTCAGGGGCATATCGATCATGTATGCTGGAATACTTCCATGGGTTATTACCACAATCAGTGGGATGTTACGGCAGGCACACCCGCCGGAA
>DBTI01000258.1:665-31630 GCA_002306975.1 Ruminococcaceae bacterium UBA1320 | reverse complement strand
CGGCAGCCCCCCCCGCCGCTGTAAGCGATCCCTCAATAATGCTAACGACCGATGAGCAGCATACGTTTTATCGTGATGCGCAGGGACACATTAATCATATCTGGTGGAGCAGAGCCAGAGGATGGAATCATGATCAGTGGGATGTTCAGGCTAAAGCAGCGACTTCAGTCGGCAAAGTCGCAACCATGATCAACATATTTGAAAGCGGAGATTATTTTGATTGCCTGATGACGGCAGGCTATTACGGCGTTTTCAATACCGCTGCGGCACAACACACTTATGCCTTCGCTGAAGCGCAGGATAATACTTACGGTTTCCCCTGCTACGGTGGGTTTGCCCGATACGAGGGAGAATACGGAAACAAAAAGGTGGTTTATCCCGCTTCCCTTTGGACTCCCTCAATATTTAATTCCAAAAATCTAGGAACACAATTTACCGGAAATTTATATGTTGCGTTGGGAATTGCCAGGTTTACGCTTGACCCAGGCTATGATTATACGATAAAGGATTGGGAGGACTGGTGGAAAACACATTATCAATTCAGTCCAACCTGCAATGCCGGAATCGTTTACGGTGTAATGGGTGTTTGCCATCAGGTATGCAACCGAATTTTACTGGCAACCAAGAAGGATTCGATTACCAGCGCACCGGTTAACTGGCCTCCAAGCCAAACCTTTACCTATTGGATATACGGGTTCAGGGGAATGCAAGAGAATCTTGTATTATTATTAGCAAGTAAGCTTATTGATATCGCAGTCAAAAGGAAGGCAGCTATGAATGACGGAGAGCTTAGAAATATATCTACTGATGATTTTTCACCCGAAACCATGTCAATGAACCTTTTGAGTGATTATCTAAGTGATAAGAACAAAGCACTCGAATCCCGAAAACAGGAAGCAACCTCTATGTTGGATAATTTAAAGGCAAAAGAAAATCTGCAACAGTTAAATATAGGCGCCTTAACTGCATCAGATGCAAGGTTTAATGCACTCAAGCATGATTTAGATTGCCTGCTTATCCGTGGTGATGTTTCCAGCGACGAATATGCAAACAAAATAAATACCTATTTTAATGTAATGCTTAATGAATTCAAAAATATCATGACAGAGCACGAATTCCAGTCAATGTTTGGAGCTTCCACCGATATAGGCAGTGCCGTGATCATTCAGCGCAATATTATGCCGGATAGTTATGACGATGTAAAAAGGCAGGTTAAGTTTTAAATAGCATCTGCTGCTTCTGATCATTAGAATTACCAATAGCCAACAAGCATTAAACCCACTAGCAAAAAGTTTTGTACCGTAAAACGAACATTGCCCCCTGTCACAAGATATAAGTGACAGGAGGCAATGTATTCTTATAATCGAAAATGGTTTCGATTACCCATCCATAGAGATGATCCATTTAAGCATTGCATTTTCGCTACCTTACGCTGATATGGACTACTTCCTTTGCCGGAATTGTTGCAAACAGTTTTTCCCCTTTTAGCTCAACCCTGCTGTTTCCAAAAATAATAGAAGCAGATCTCTTCGTGGAATCAAGCAGTGTCAGGATATCACCTTCGACGTCATTATCGCCATCATTATAAAGTGAATAGATTTCCTGCGAACCGTCATCCGCCCGGAAAACATTGCAATATAAATCTTTTGCCCTTACCGGATATAGCGGGATAGGCGACAAGCACTGATAGGCATATTTATTATTCAGATAAACACTTTTCCATGTTTTGATTTTCGCTTTTTGTTCTGCCGAGTACGGCATCCATCTGCCAAAGACGTCCTGCCAGATGACGATGGGCTCGGCGCTGAACACAGCATAGTTGATAAGCAGTTTTTTATCCTCCGTCCGGCACCATCTGGAGAGGGCAGGCGCAATGTGACAAGGTAAGATAAAGCGCAATACATCAATTTGCGGCATACATTCTGTATCCCAGAATTCATCCCATGAAGTTGTAATTATCTCAAGCGGGCGCTTTTTCATCGGATGCTTCTGTGCGGTCAAAACAATTCCGGGGCGAACCTTATTAAGCTTTTTTCTAAATGATTCCGGTATGCTTTCCATAGTATCAAGCTGGCATCCATCCGCGCCGGTTTCTTTAATCAGTTCTGCAAGATTATCTCCCATGGTGTTCGTCGACTCATCATCCCCGTGATCCCATGGCAAATACGGCAGAAAAACGAATACGTTCTCTTTATGAAACTCATCGACCATCTTTTTGAGCGCTTCCCTGCCACCCGGAAAATCATCATGGAAATCCCACTGATTGCGTTGGTCGACTCCGAGACGCGGATACTGATTCCAAACCGTGACCGTGTCATATCCGCCGAATTCTTTGCCGCTCTCTAAAAGTTTGCCGACGTCAACGGCTTTTGAGTCGAAATTAAATGATTCCCTGCCATATAAGAAAGTAAAGTTGTGTACGGCACAGTTATTAAACCACCTGAGATCTTCTTTTTTATACTCTGAAAAATCATAATTTGAGCTCCAGATTTCACGGTAGCGTTCAAATGCCTCTGCCCAGCCGTTATGAAGGCCTGTAATTTCAAACTCTATACTGTCGTTAAAAGTATTGTCCGCCGCTAACGGAACGCGGTGATTTTTCAGTTCTTCCCCGCTCGATATCTTGGTCAGCATGATGTTTCTGTTTTGAGTCGAGCCTTCATCTAAAAGGTCGGAAAGCGACGGAAACCGCAAACTGAATCCTATCTTGTTTTCACTGTCGCACACGACAAGCGGAAGCTTTATGTCATAGGCCGCAATTGATTCGCGAACCGGTCTTATTACTTTTTTGCCGGAACGGCTTTTTACAAAGCAGTCAGGATAATAATAGCTATCGTCTTTTCCATTCAATTCGAAATCAGCTAAAAAAGGCGAATGAAAAAACATTTTGTGCGGCAAACCGTCTTTATAATAATCGGCGACCTGAATGATAATATTTAATGTGTCTTTTTTGTTGTTTAAAAAGTGAATCCTTAAATCCAGATCAAGCGTTTTATTTTGCAATAATATAGTGGCCAGTTCACGTGTTTTATCACTGCCTGTTATGACACTTTTTACAGAAAAGTCGGCAGAAGTATACTGCCTGCCACATAACTCTAAATTTAATAATTCACGGTGACAATTTGATTTTATACTTCCAAACCGGTTATTTAGCTCGTCAATCGTTACGCCACAAGAATAATTGATTACGGCGCTTAGCGTTTGGTTTTGGATAAGTATGGTTCTCGCGTTTTGGTCGTGGCTTATCAAATTATTCAGCCTCCTTAATGCATCTGAATCCTACGGTGTTGTTACGATCCATGGCGTTCCCTAAAAGATGCATTTTCAGATGGCTGTTATTGGGTAGCGCTCCGCCTTCCGCATGCCAGTAGTTATTCCCCTTGTAATAGCATCCCCCTCTCAACAGCGTAAAACGGTGCCAACCGTCGTCAATAATGTCGTCGACCATTTCCCACGCATTTGCACACATGTCATATAATCCGAAAGGTGACGCGCCCTCGGAATAGGCGTCAACAGGCGTAAGCCCGTCGCTGTAAACGTTGCATTTTTTATAGTCCGGCTCATTACCCCATGGATATTTTAAATTCAGAGGTCCGGCAGCCATATACTGCCATTGACGGTCGCTTGGAAGTTTCATTCCGTAAAATGTCGCGTAGTACTTCGCGTCCTCCAAACTTACATTTACCACTGGAAGGTTTGCATCGGCTTCCTTGAAAATGCCATTTTCCCAGTGCCGCAGGTATCCATCGCTGTTTTTTGGCTTATAACCGCTTTCTCTGATAAAATCGTAAAACATTTTGTTTGTGACAGGATATTTATCCGCATAAAATCCGCCTGCTTCAATAAGCAGGGGGCCATGATCCATTTGGCAGTCACCTTCCATTATCCTGTGAACAACGCGATATATATATGTGCTTTTTTCAATAAATACAAGCTGCCGCTCAATATATTTTCCCATTTTAAATCTCCCAAATGATAAATCATGTATGCCGACGGATGTATTTGCAGATCCATTTGATATAGAAATACAATATACCGCGCAATACAAGCAAAACTGTAATTACGCGATATATTGTATTTAACTACTGCAATTTCAAAACAAAGGCGATCTCATCTCCCCGCCTCCGGCGGGGAGATGAGAAAACTATTCCGCTTTGATCTTATTTTTAATACCATAATTCTATTTTATTATTTATATTGCGCGAAAGCTCAATAGTATTTGAGGCCTTCACATTTTCACCGTTTACCGCCGCTCTAAAAGGCAATAAGGTTGGAAATTGCACTGTAAAATTATTGTTCTGAGGCGGCACAACAACCGAAGCGTAATGGCTGTCAAATACAAAATATCTGAAACGTCCGACCGCATCCGCATCAAATATTATACTACCATTGCGTTTAAGCACTGTTCTTTGAGGTTCACATGAAAGCGCATAAACACCGTCGCCCATTTTTACACGGTCTATTTCATACGTATCCCCAGTTGTGCTGCCAAAATGGAACCCATTCCACGGATCGATATCTATATGCTCAAAAACCCACATCAGCGGGCAAAGCGCGCCCCATCCGTAAAACGGATCGGCATCTACCGAATCGCTGCCCTGCCCTGTAAACGGGTTAAGATTCTCATAACAATGGCGTTCCTTTTCCCACAGATCATTGAAATTTTCAATAATACGTGTGACCAGTTTCGTCGCTTCTTCATCCTTGCCGTAACGTTTCAACCCGATATAGGTGATAAAATCAAGGGGAGGCCATGAGCGCCCGCGCCAATAAACATTATCCTTATATGACTCATCCTTAAGCCAGACAGAAGGCAAAGGGAATTTAGTCCAAAATTCGGATTCGTCAAAAATATGATTGATTAGCTTGTCCGCACGGGAATTATCAGGAATACCGGCGGCCAACGGGTAGAAACTTGTCGGCGTTGGGCATACAAAACCGTTTTCCCAGTGTCTGTTTGCGTAGATTTCCCGGCTTTCGTCCCAAAGGACCTGGTTGATTTTATCTTTATGCTTTTCGGAATCGTTTTTCAGTTTGCATGCATTTTCCGCATCATTGCATATTTCCGCCAGTTCGGCTAAACATTCGCCATCAAGCACAAGCAAACTGTTTAACGAGATATCTTCCATGTTAATTGTATTGCTTTCAGGTTTAAAAACGGCGCTGTCATACATAGGGCTGTTATCCATAGCCGCTTCATCCTTGGCAGCCAATTTTGTGCCGTTAAAGTGACCATGCCCTACCTGAGAGCTTCCGTATTCAAGAACTCCGTTGCCGTTTCCATCTCTTTTTTCGTACCACCACATATGTGATTTTAACAGCATTGGATAGACTTCGTCAAGAAGTTCCCTGTCATGGGTGAGCAGATAGTATTTATAAATAATAAAACTGAATATCGGAGGCTGTGAGCGATCCACCCACTCGGTATACTCCGACATGAGACACGCAAGATTACCGGCAGGTGTATTACAGTCCATAATCGCTTTCAGACAATTTCTCGCGGTCACCCAGTCGCCGGCCCATGCATTAATAAGACTGTGATAAAAAACATCATCAAGCCATACAAACCATCCGCCGAATTTTTTATCTGTCCAGAAACGTGTGAGTGAAGTATAAACCCGGCTGTTCTTTTTGTCGGCTATTGTATTCCAGGCCATTACATCGCGAATCGCATCGGTCGAGGACCGGAACTTTCCTTTTGTTTGCTTTGTAAAACCGTTAAGGCAGCTCATTTTTAATGATTCCAAAGCTGACCCATGCGTTTCATCATTTGTATAAAGTAAAATTGCGTTGTCTGCCTTAATTTTAGCATCCTTATATGAATTTGCAACTGAAACAGAAAAATATAAATCCGGTGTTTCTTCTAAATTATAGGCTATCGAATACCATTTGGAACCTTCGGGTGTCGGCGTCGGCGCATAATAACCCAATTTTTCCATATTTACTGCTAAAGCATCGTTTTTGTCCGCGTAACAATCACAAACAGGGTTGTTTTTTAGAGATACCGCAATTTCATAACTGCGCATACTGCCATGGGAATTTCCGTCATCGCACTCGATCCTGCCTTCCCCGTCAAACCCAAATGAAAGCATTGTTATAAATCGCAGCCCCCATTCGCCGTTTTTAATAACATGCATATGCCCGAGTATCGTCCAGTCGTCAGTTTTGAAATACTCAAGTTCCAAAACCGTACCCGCGTGATCCATCTGCAAACGGCAATAACGGCCGTTTGATTCATGCTCATAAAGTTTTATAGCTTTTGAAAAAGGAAAACCCGTGGATTTTTCTATTGAAAAGCTGTAGGCATACGGGCAAATGGAAAACCCGGCAGGAAGGAACTCCATGATTGCCGGGCTTTGGGAGTTCCATGAGTTCCAGTATTTATTGCTTGGTATCTGATACATTTCGCCGACTCCTTAAAGAATATTTTGAGGCTAAGATTAAATTTTAATTTACGCAATTTATGATTAACCATAAGGAAAATATCAGTATTCAGGACGCCTCAAAGCCCAATTTTCTCAGGTCAGCTTAACAGCAAATACTTACTTTACAAAATAGAGAACATTGACTTTTGGCGGCATAATGTAGATTTTCCCGCCAATTTCACATTTTTCAGCATCCAGACTGATACAGGTAAGTTCGACTTTATCCTCACCCAGTTTACCCATTATTTTGCAAGTCGGGCCGCTGAAGATTTTTTTCGAAACCGTAAACTCCTGCGCATTCTCAAAAGGCTCTAATCTAATGGTAAAATGCTCCCCGCGAATTGCAACCGTAAGCTTATCTCCGACTTTGCCGCTCTTATATTCCAACGGGAATACCCAGCCGTTACCTTTTGCCAGCCAATTGTCACCATTGTTTATAAGCTCCGCATCCAAAAGATTCGCTTTTCCGAGAAAATCTGATGCAAATGCAGAAACAGGATGATTGTAAAGGTTCCACGGATCGGATTGCTGCTCAATAATCCCTTTATTGATCAAAATAATCTCGTCCGACATGGTAAGGGCTTCTTCCTGGTCATGGGTTACAAAAACGGTAGTAATTCCGACTTTTTGCTGAATATTACGTATTTCATATTGCATTTCGGAGCGGATCTTGCGATCAAGCGCTGAGAGCGGTTCGTCAAGAAGAAGTATGTCGGGCTCAATTACAAGAGCACGAGCCAAAGCCACACGCTGCTGCTGCCCGCCTGACATCATTGTTGTCTTGCGGTGCTCCATGCCTTCCAGATGAACCAGTTTTAATGCCCAGTCTACCTTTTCCTTGATTTCGGCTTTGCTTTTCTTCCTCAGTTTCAGGCCATATGCAATGTTTTTTTCTATTGTCATGTTGGGGAAAAGAGCATAGTTTTGAAAAACCATTCCTATGTTCCTTTTTTCTGCGGAAAGCTTTGTAATATCTTTACCGTTGACTAATACGGCTCCCGAATCAGGATATTCCAAACCGTTGATTATTCGCAAAATAGTTGTTTTACCACAGCCGGAAGGCCCAAGCAATGATAGGAACTTGCCGTCTTCGACCTTAAAGGAAATATTGTCCAGAACCTTATTGTCACCAAACGATTTATTCAGATTATTTACGATAAGATTTGACATAATCTATCCACCCCTCAATTAACCGAACAGTTTTTTCGCAGAATAACCGAGTTTGTTCAAAGCCAGAACGATTAATGTTGACATCAAAATCAAAATAGAAGCAAGCGCATTTAAATCAGGTTTGTACCCTACCTTTACCAACGTGTATATTTCTATGGGCAGTGTACGTATGCCGAACGGAGCAAGATAATACTGCATGCAGAAAGCATTAAAGCAAACCATAAATGACATCAGCGCACCTGATATAATACCCGGCAGCAACATGGGAAAAATTACGTCAACAAAAACTTTAAACGGTTTTGCCCCGAGCATACGGGCAGCGTCTTCGGGTGTTCGGTCGGCGTCGGCAAACCTGCCGGCCACCATCATTAACACATAGGGCAAAACGACGATCAGGTTGCCAAAAAACATACTTACATACGATCTTCCGATACCGACAAAATTAAACAGAAGCAGCAATGCAATGGACTGAACGAGCCATGGAATAATAATAGGAAGCTGTGAAATGGGCTGGAAGAACATTAAAATTTTTCTCGGCAAATATTGCATTCCAAGTGCGCTTATCGTACCGATTATTACGGTAACGAGGCAAACGGAAACTGCCAGTTTCAATGATAAAATAGTAGCGGGAAGAAGCTCGCTCTTTGTAAACAGATATTGATACCACTTAAAAGAAAATTCAAACGGCATCATGCCATATTCGTTATTATTGAAGGACATCAAAATTATTACTGCAATGGGCAAAAAAATTATAACATAAGTTAATACCATAATAACTTTAATTACCCTGTTAAAGCTTTTGCTCATCTATCAGGCACCCCCAATTGAACGATTCGCACGAGACATAAGAACACGCACAATACCCATAATAATGCTGATTATAATAAGGAAGACAAATGAAATCGCAGCGCCATATCCCATATTGAGTACGGTAGAGAATTGAGAGTTGATCAGTGAACCAACCATCATGCCGTTTGAGCCGCCCACAAGTCCGGGTTCAACGAAGCTCCCTGTTACAGGCACCAATACCAGCATAATTCCCGACAGCAAGCCGGGCATGCTCATAGGGAAAACAACATTGACAAATGTTTTGAACCAGCCTGCGCCAAGCGAATGCGAAGCATAAATAAGATTGTCGTCGATTTTCTCAATAGAGTTATAGATGCAAAGGATCATATAAGGTAGATATTCATAGATAAGAACAATAATGACTGCTACGTTGGAGTAAAGAATTGACGTCGCCGGATCTGCAAGCTTTAAAAAGCCCAGCAGAGACATCAACAGCCCCTTTGCCTGAAGGATTACCATAATCGAATAGATCAGCAAAATCTGGCTTGTGAAAAAAGGAATGATAACCAGCATGATAAGTAAATTGTGATTTTTAGCCTTTGCTATCTTTGCAATACCCCATGCTGCGGGGTATGCGATTATAACACAGATAAGTGTGACAACAATACCGATTCCGAGTGATTTAAACATTAACTTGGTAAAAGTGGAATCGGAAAAAATCATAGTAAAGTTATTTGTTGTGTAACCGGCTATACTTCCATCGGGTCCTATGTTGCCGTTGATAAAACTAAAAAATATCAACATGAACAAAGGTATCACCGAAAAGCATAACAGTAACAGAGAGGAAGGGGCAACTAAAAGGCTGCCCCTCGTGATTTTCTTGTCGCTGTTCGGCATTAAATACCCCCCACTTCTTTGAAAGATAGAACTACGATGCTTTTATAGTATTCCAAACGTTGAGCCAAGCTTGACGTGTTTGAGTATCAAGAGCCTGCTCAATATAAATTTTAGATGGTGTGGAAGGATAAATCCAAAGGTCCTTCTTTTGATCTGTCGTAAGCTTATCCGTGACTAAATTATTTACAGGGCAATGAGCGTTATCACCTGTAGCGAATGCAGTCTGGAATTGCTCGCCGGTCATAAAATCGACCCATTTTAAAGCAAGGTCATAATCAGGCGCGTTTTTAGCGATAGACCAAAAGTCTCCCCAGCCTATAGTTCCTTCATCCGGTGTAATATAAGCGACTGAATGTTTTGCTTTTGTAAGCTGTGTCGCAGTTCCTGTCCACATGTTGCCGATGGCGATTTCGTTTGCGGCATACGGCTTCAGATAATCATCATAACTTGACCACAAAACCTTTGTGTTTTTCTTAAGCTGCAAAAGCGAGTCTTTTACTTTATCAAGGTCGGGCTTCATTGGATCCGGTTCTTTGAGATAAAGAGCAGTAGTCATAATGGCCGTCTCATAGTCATCGAAAAAGCCTATTTTCCCTGCATATTTCGGATCCCAAAGAGATGACCATGAGGTTATTTTATCTTTTACAATATCCGGGTTATATCCAAGAGAAGTTGTACCCCATGTCCATGGAACAGCATATGTCTTTCCGTCTATGTTTGCGTCACTGAAGTTCTTCCACGTATCGTTTAAATTTTTATAGTTTGTCAATTTTGAGGTGTCAATAGGCTGAATAAGCCCTTCGTCATATGCAGTTTTAATATATGTCGAGTTTGGAAGAATAACATCAATTTTCCCCATTCCGCCTGTTTGCAGCATGGTAAGCATCTCATCTTCAGATGTGAAATATTGATGAACTACCTTGCAGTTATACAGTTTTTCAAAAGCCGGAGCGCCATAATCTGCATCAGAGCCATAACCTTTCCAGTTAGCAACCACCAGAGTTTTTTCACCGGTATCGCCCGAGCTGCCTGAAGCTTTAGTGCTACTATTTGAGCTTCCGGAACATGCGGTTAGCATCAACGCAGCTGCAGTTGTTAATGCAAGCAATATTGTTGCACTCTTCTTCATAGATACTCCTCCTAATAAATAACTTATACGAATACAAAATCAGAACAAAAGCTAAAAAATGCATGCAGATTCAAGTATAACATTAGCAAATGGTGTTGCTTCTCCCGTTCGAATGATAACTTTTGATTGTCCCGTTTTTTTCTTAAACTCTGAATGAGAAACAAATTGCAGATCAATACCCTTATAAAGCAACAGTAATTCTTTAAGAAGCTCCGGGTTGGCAGTTTTTATGTCTTCCGACATCGTTACCTTCTCTACCTTATAATCTTTTGACAATTCATCAAGCACATCCATAAGATGAGGCAAACCGAAACGAATAGAAACATCGACACACTCGACACCTTCAGGCACCGGTAATCCACAGTCGCTAACGGTCAAAGTATCCATATGTCGCATGTAACTAAGAGCAGCGGAGATATCACTATTGAGAATTCCTTGTTTTTTCACGCTTGGCTAATCCCCTCCTTTCATTTATTTCCCGCATGGTTGGCATACCTGCCTGAGCACCGAACTTTTCAATCGACAGCCCGCTTGCATACTGTGCGAAAACGATTGCCTCATATATTTTTGCCCCGTCACCGATTGATTTTGCAAATGCGCCCAAAAACGTGTCACCGGCTCCTGTTGAATCGACTGGGTTCGCTTCGATTGCAGGCACATTCACAATGGATTCACCGTCAGAGAATGCCGCTCCGTTTTTTCCAAGCGTGATAATCAGTTTGTTCGGATAGCGAAGCATAATGTCGTTAAGGCTCTCATTTGTTTGGAAAACAGGCGCCGCTTCATGTTCGTTTGGTATTATGTACTGTACCATGTCGATTAACTCCTGTTTCACCGGTATTGCAGGAGCAGGATTTAAAATTACAGGTATTTTTGCCTTGCTGCACAGCCTTATTACATATTCAATGGTTTCGGGTGGAATCTCCTGCTGTAATAAAACAAGATCAGATGCTAACAGCTTCTCTTTTACCGTGTTGATATATTCAATATTTGTAAAAGCGTTAGCGCCCTGAATTGTAATTATTCGATTATCATTCTTTGTTACGACGATAACAGCGACACCGGTACTAACGTCTGAAACCGTTTTCACATTATCGTAATAAATGCCTTCCCTCTTCAGGACTTTCCTGACTAATTCTCCATAATCATCGCGGCCGATGCAGCCAAACATCTCCACCTCACCGCCTAACCGTGCGGCTGCTATCGCTTGATTGGCGCCTTTTCCTCCTGGGTTTATCTTAATGTCATTTCCGATGACTGTCTCACCATCGATTGGCATTTTGTCTGTTTTTACCGCTATGTCTACATTCATACTGCCTACAACAGAAATTTTCGGCATAAAACTATCCTCTTTCACTCTGTTTTCTTTTTTGTTGTTTCGCGTTCGATCAGTTTGATTGGCAAAATAATCTTTTCATTTTTTATAGAGCTTCCTACTATTTGGGGAAGCAGAAGTTCTGTCGCTGTTTCTCCCATTGTATTTATTGGCTGTGCAATAGTAGTCAAAGAAGGTGTAACTAATTCGCTGAACAAAATATTATCGTACCCAACAATCTGTAATTGATCCGGTATTTTCCTGTTTTCGATATACGCGGCCTTGATAAGAGATATCCCTATCAGGTCGTTCCCTGCAAAAACCCCATCTATCTCCGGATGCTCATGCAATAACCTGTATGATGCACTTAACCCGTCCTCAAATGTATAAGATGAAGCTAAAATAAGATAATCCATATGATTTTCGTTCAGTACATTTTGAAAACCGTGTACACGCTCTGTGGCGATCACTGAATTTTCAGGTCCCCTGATGTGGGCAATCCGCCTGCACCCACAGTTTATTAGGTGCTGCGCAGCCATTTGCCCTCCGAGATAGTTATCTGTTTTCACGATAGAATACTTTAACGCATTGTTTTCAGGCTTAAAAAAATATCTATCCAGTGCTACTACCGGGACATTTACACATTCTAAAAATTTCTCCAGCTCTTCATTCTCGCTGATTATTAAGAAACCGTCTATATTACTTAATTGCAAGCTCTCAATATAAGCCTTTTCTTTATTAAAGTCGCCGTTACTGTTGCATAAGATCGTTTTATAATTGTGCTTATTCGCGGTTTTTTCTACATCTTCAGCAATCTGATTAAAGTAGGGGTTAATTATACTGGGAATGATCAACCCAATGGATTTGGAGCTCTTTTTTATAAGCGACCTGGCAACTTCGTTGGGCTTGAATTCCAATTGCTTTATCGTTTCAAATACTTTATTTTTTTTATTAATATCAACCTTTGCAGTGCCGTTTATAACTCTGGAAACCGTAGCGGGTGAAACCCCGGCTTCTCTTGCTACATCTTTAATCGTAACCATAACATCAATCTCCAATTCTGAGAAACCGTTTTCATATTTTTATGATTATTAATTACAGTTTTCTTTGTATTACCAGTCTGATTTTATACAATTTTATCGTTATTTCTTACTTCTTGAAACCGTTTTCATATCATATTAATATTATACTGCCTTATTTGCTGTTTGCATATCTTAATTATTGCTAATTATTCTATGATTATTTTGTGATATATAACAAAATAAAGCTTGCTAACTTGAATTTTATATACAATACTTGTGATTTTACCGATATAACCATATCTTTTTCTTTATATTCTTAACTTGCACGTTCTATGTTAAAGATACGCAAATCAAAAAAAGGTTATTAAGAGCATTCAAGTAGCCACATTAATGACCTTGATTCTCTTTTTGCAGCCATTTTATAATTACACTTTTGTACATTATAAGTGATTTCTGAAAAATGTACAATACTAATTACAAAGAGGTGACTGTAAAATGAAAAAATTTGCAATTGACAAAGATGATAATAGACTCCAGACGATCAATAGGACTATCCGAATCAAAGCAGATTATTTTGACAAGATCACGCAGCTCAGTGAGAAAACAGGCGTTTCATTTAATAAAATCATCAATCAATGTATAGCTTATGCGCTGGACAATATTGAGCAGGAAGAAATAGACTAAAGAAAGCCCGCCATCCTTGAATAAACGAAGATGCGGAGATGATATGATGAATACTGTTTTGGCAATACGTCACCGTATTCTGCAACTTTGTGACGAGCGGAATATGACAATTAATAGGCTTGCAAATTTATCAGCTGTGCCCCCATCTTCAGTCAAGAATATTTTGTACGGCAAAAGCCAAAACCCGAAGATTGTCACGATTAAACTGTTATGTGACGTATTGGGTATCACACTTGGTGAGTTTTTTGACACAAAAGAATTTGATGATCTGGAGCAGGAAATAAAATGAAAGAAGCCCACTGTTGACGGCTATTCGTCAGCGGCGGGCTTTTTATCATTTACTAGCCTTTATTGATTTTGATTGATTTCATCAAGCAACTTCAGAATCTTATCTTCAATATTCCCATCGGAATAAACCGTTATGGAGCGAATGGGAAGATCAGATAATTTGTTAAAAGATTGATCGTCGTTAATCTCCACCATGTCTGTATTCAAATATCCTTCAAAAACGCTTTGACCCTATCGGTAGCCTCTGCGTCTTCAAACAACTCTCCAAATGTCGTGTTTATGGTATAATTCTGTTTTTTCTCAGCAGAATGGACGGTGACTTCCTGTCTCAATAATATTTCTTCTGCTGATCTGCCCACCAGAATTTCAAAGGACCCTGTTTCAACCGACCAATCACTTATTTCGGTATCATAAAATGCAAAGGCCCTTTTTCCCAACTCAAACACAACAGTTTTCTCTTCATGAGGCTGTAATTCTATCTTTTCAAACCCTTTCAGCTCTTTCACAGGTCTTAACACAGAACCGGCCATGTCGCTTATATAGAGCTGAACGACTTCCTTACCTGCGACGTTACCGATATTTTTTACCTTTACACTGACTTTTATTGTATCGTTCTCAGCAATTGATATCTTATCACAACGCATGTCGCTATATGCGAATTGAGTATAGCTTAAGCCATATCCGAAAGGAAACAGCAGTTTTATTCCCTTGGCGTCACAATAGCGGTATCCGACAAAAATGCCTTCACAATACTCGGAATTTTTCTCATCCCCGGGGAAAAAGAGGTAGCACGGTGTATCACTTAACTTTTGCGGGAATGTTTCCGCAAGCCTGCCACAGGGATTGGCTTCACCGAATAACAAATCGGCGATTGCCCCGCCAACAGCTTCACCGCCCAGATAACACTCCAACACCCCCTTGGCGTTTTGAATCCACGGCATTTCCACCGGTGATCCGTTGCTTAATACAACGACAAGGTTCTTCTGGACTTCTGCAATCGCTTTGATCAGCTCATTATGTCCGTCAGGCATACTCATATGCTGCCTGTCATATCCTTCCGACTCAAAACTGGCGGGGAGCCCTGCAAATACCACTGCGACATCAGAGCTTTCAGCAAATCTAGCAGCTTCATCAATTAATTTATAATTGGGGTTGCTGCTCTCATCGCTTAGCCTGTTGTCATCCATCAGGGCTGCTTCATTACCAAGCTTATACCCCTGTGCAAATAAAATATCGGCTTTTTCACCGGCAAGCTTTTTGATTTCATCAAGCGGAGAATCAATTTTGTGAGGGTTTATATGGGAACTTCCACCGCCCTGATAACGCGGATTTACAGCAAATTCACCTATTACGGCAATTTTCCCCCGCTTTTTCAGCGGAAGTATATTGCCTTCATTTTTTAGCAAAACAGCACATTCACTCGCTGCTTTCCGCGCCAGCTTGTGATGCTGCGAAATGTCATAGGTTACATTCCCTTTTTGATTGTCAAACGCTTTAAAAATAACCTTTAGCAGCCTTTCGACTGTTCTATTCAGTGCTTCTTCCGACAGTCTGCCGCTCTCTACCGCTTCAACAATCTTTTTTTCTCCTGCCCCATGGCTTGACGGCATTTCCAGATCAAGACCTGCCGCGATGCTATCTGTTATTTCATTTACCGCTCCCCAGTCTGATATGACGGCTCCGTCAAATCCCCATTTCTCTCTTAAAACATCGTTTAATAAATATTTATTTTCAGAGCAGTAAGTTCCGTTCAGCTTATTGTAAGCGCACATCACTGTCCACGGCTGTGATTGTTTAACTGCGCTTTCAAAACCTGCAAGATATATCTCATGAAGGGTGCGCTCATCTACTTTGGCGTTGATATACATCCGGCGAAATTCCTGATTGTTGGCGGCGAAATGTTTAATCGATGTGCCGACGCCCTGGCTTTGAACACCTTTGATGTGGTGTGCGGCCATTTCACCCGTCAAATATGGGTCTTCGGATAAATATTCGAAATTGCGTCCGCAAAGAGGTGAACGTTTTATATTCGCAGCAGGCCCCAAAACTATGCCGACATTTTCCGACTGGCACTCCACGCCTATGGTTTTTCCTACGTTTTCAATTAATTTTCTGTCCCATGAGCTTGCAAGCGCTGCGCCTGTCGGGAAACAGGTTGCAGGATTACTCTTGTTTATGCCCAGATGATCAGCGAAACCCGATTGCTTTCTTAATCCATGAGGGCCGTCGGTCATCATGATAGATTTTATACCCAGCCTTTGAATTTCAGCGGTATTCCAAAAATCTCTTCCTGAGCAAAGCCTTGCTTTTTCTTCCAAAGTCATTTGAGATACTATCTCCGTAGCATTTCTTTTCATAACATGAGTGCCCCCCTTCATAGTAGGAAAGTAAATACTGATCACAGCACATTGGGCGTTACAATATCTCCCCACAGGTTTTCCGTAATATGCGGGTTGATCTTGTCGCCTTTTCTGCACATATAGTCTAGCCGCTCCTGCTCCAGTTCCTCAAGGCAGTCCGCTTTACCCGAAAGATAGTCGTTAATCCTTATTTGTGCCGCCCTGATGCGTTCCTTAAGCGCGCCCAGCCTGATATCCTGAACATCCAATCCAAAGACCTTATTTTCATTGAGCCATTGTGTGCGGAGTGCTTCGTGCAGCTTTTCAACACGCGCAAGCAGCTCTGAGAGCTCGTTTTCCGATAGCTCACGCAAAGTTTTTATATCCTTGCTTTCATACGCATGTTTAATTTTCAATCCGATATCGCACTTGATTTCGAGAGCAGCGCTAAGACAGGCGTTGGTCTCAAAAAGATAAGCCCACTTCGGGTTTGAACTCTTTGCCTTCAATGCCACCCCTGCGCTTGATGCGTAAAAATCGTTGTATTTTCCAACCTCTGTTTGGCTGTCAAACAAACCGCACAGCAAATCTTGATAAAGCAGATATTTTGATGGGTTGATCGAGCATCCGCCCGGCGCCTCATTGCCCGGCAGCAGGTTCGGAAGGTCAAGATTCATGAAGTCCTCTAAATTTGCATTTGCACAGGTTTTAAGCCGTTTGGCAATACTGCTGTCGCTGTTGTCATCTGAATAGCAAAACTCCGCAAAGAGCTGTAATGCCGGCAATGTCGCAAAAGATGAACACTCGGCTCCATTATCGCCCCATCCTGTTACCATTACCTTTTTGATATTATGCTCCACGCAGCTTTGAAGAGCCAGACGTCCGGTCATCAAGCTGAAGCGGTTTGCCGGAACCATGCCCATCCATTTCCATCCGCCGCCGGCAAATACAATTTTATTATGAAATTTTTGGTGCTTCTCAAGATTTTTGTCATACGTCTCTTTTTTAGTACTGTAATAATCCCAGTAAGCAAGCGCCACATCGGAAGGAACCTTTTCCAAAACACTGTTGTCGATATCGGCGTCATCGTAATAATTAAGGGAAAGAAGATTGAAGAACATATCGCTCCACATCGTCGGTTTAAAGCCGTATTTGTGGCAAATGCCGATAACCTTTTTGAGGTGCCCCATCATTAATTCGAAGCGCTCATGATACCCGTTGCGTTCGAGATATTTGCCGAGGCCCACCATATGCGCCTCGTCCATGCCGATATTTATTTCCCGGCTGGTAAACATTTTGGAAAGGGAAGCAATCGCGGCGTCAATAAACTCGTATGCTTTTTCATCACCGATAAGCATGATATCGTCACAGTCGTTGAACTCCTTAAAATCATTCCATCTGAATGCCCCATTAAGGTGTGCAAGCGTCTGTATGCTAGGGATAAGCGCTATGCCGAACATTTTGGCAAAACGATCGCACTCGCGTATTTCTTCCGCGCTGAACCTGCCGCGCATATATCCGAAATAAGGGTACTGCGGGACTTCATATGTATCTTCCATGTATAGCAGCAGTTGGTTAAATCCCATCAGCGCCATATGCGTAATCATCTTTTTAATTGTGCCGACTTTCAAAACGCCGTTGCGTGAATTATCAAATAACGCACCCAGGCTTTCAAATTTCGCGGATTCCCTAATTTCAAAATTTTTCCCCGCAGAATAATTTTCTACAAACAATCCAAGTCCACGGTAAAACTCCACCTTACCGGAATAGCCTATTGTTCCCTTGCCGTCTTTGAATGCTACATAAAGTCCCTGATCATTATGGACAGCCGCGACGGGCACCCCACCAGCAGATATCTCAATGCCGAGTATACCTGAAATCTCTGATACGCCACCAAGCAGTGTCTTTTCAACTTCAGAAAATGCAATTTTCAACATATTCGCCTCCGTTTTAAATTAAGAGCAGTTTGAAAAGTTTAATAACTGTATAAGCTGACAAATTCATGATTATGTAGCCTGCTTCTGCATCTTTTGGGCAGGCATCCCGATACTTTCACGGTAACTGGCAGGTGAGCGGCCGATCGTTCTTTTAAACGCCTTGCTGAACGACTGCACCGTATCATAATTCAGCATAAACGCGATCTGCGTGATGCTAAGCCTTCCGTAATCAATAAATTCAAGGCTTTTTTCAATTTTTTTATAGTTGAGGTAACTTTGAAGTGTCATACCGGTTTTACTGCGGAAGGTGTGTGAAAGGTAGCTGTAGCTATAGCAGAGACAATCTGAAATATCTTTGACATTTATGATATCCATAATATTATCGTCGATATACCGTATTACGCTGTAAACCGTGCTGCCCACAACATTTAAAGATTTACTTGGCAAACATTTCACCGCCGAGGCACCGGTAAATATTCTGTATGTCAATATAAGAATCTGCGTAAGGTAGTTTTCGATCATAACGCCGGAAAGTTCCGAGTTGGAATAGAATTCATTAATCAGTCTTACAAAATGCCACATGAAATCGGTCTTATCCTGTGCCATTTTACCGCTTGCCGGATTTTCAATATAGTCGATCACCTTTTTCAGGCTGCTGTCAGTTTCCTCGTCGTTAAAATCAAAGCCCACATATAAAAATCTTAATTCGGATTGCTCCGATGATTCGATTGAATGTAATTCACCTTTTCTGTTTATAAATATGCTGCCTTCTTTTACGGGATGCTTTTCTCCATTTACAAAAAAGTATCCCTCGCCTGAAACAACGCAGCTTATTTCATTGCATCTCTGTATATGCGGTTTAATATTAAATCCGCATTCACAGCACAATTCACCTATTTGCATAAGGTTTATACACCCATACTTTTGGGGCTTATCAAAAAAGCAGTTGTTAAATTCAAAGCGCCTGCCCAGACGATTTTGATTGTTTATAATAAGCCCCTCCTTTTATCTCAAACAGATTGCAACTTGTCGTTTTCTATAGTCATTTCATTATTAAAAGGGAAATAGGTGATTGTTTCTTCCCCGCCGTAAGCGGGGAAGAAACAAAAAATTTGTCTTTATTTTTTTAACCGCTATAAGCGGCATTAATGTCATTGATTTATTTTCGCTTTTAAATACTGAACGGCAAGCCGTATATCTTCTTCAGGATTTTTGCCGACCTCACGTTCAATGGTAAGATAACCTTTATAGCCGATTTCAGCAAGTGCGCCAAGGTATTTGTCAAAGCAAACATCGCCCTGCCCAAGCGGAACCTCCTTGAAGTAATCTTCCAGCCGCAAATCCCCGATTCCGCCCTCTGCAAAAAAATCATAGATGATCTGCGGGTCGGTGGCCTTTATCATAATACCGTCTTTGGCATGGGTGTGCACGATATGCCCGCTTAAATTACGCACGGCCTGCGACGGTTCTTCACCCGTTACCATCACAAAATTTGCAGGGTCAAAATTAACTGAAAGACCGTTTGGGCATGTATCGGATATAAAACCGGCCAGCGTTGTTGATTTTTCCGGCCCTGTTTCGATTGCAAAAACCGCGCCGCACTTATGCGCATATTCACCCAGCTCATGGCATGCATTTTGCAAAACCGCATATCTTTTACATTGATTGTCTGCCGGTATTACCCCTATATGGGTGGTGATAATGTTGCAGTTCAGTTCAAGCGCCAAATCGACAATGCGTTTTGATTTTTCTATTTTCCAGCCGTTGTCTTCCTGCCTTGCAAACCCGTGACCGCCAAGATCACCGCATAACGCGGATATTTCAAGCCCGTTAGCGGCTATTTTTTTCTTTTTTTCGGCGGTCATCGCTTTTGTTAGATTTTCGGGAGCCATTTCTCCTTCGGTTGCATAAACCTGTATGCCCTGTGCCCCTGCCTCACGGGCTTTTATAAGCCCCTCGTCAAAACAGACGTGAAAAGAATCGACCATTACTCCAATTTTGAAATTACTCATCATACCAGCTCCTATCCCTATGGCAATCAAAAAAACAAAGAGAATTTTTTTGTTTCTCCCCCACCTGAGGCGGGGGAGAAACAATCTCCTATTTTTCTGCTTAAAACAAACGCTTTATGCTAACAAAGCTCAACCCAAGTCAAAGGCTTTTGTGCGGCAATACGTGATTTTTCAATCACATCCATAATCGCTATTGTTTCCGCGGCCTCGATCCTACCTTCTCCGGTTAGAAAAAAGCGGATCATATTTTTCAGGAATGATTCAAAATAGTCGGTACATTCATTGATAACCACTGTTTTGTCTGAGTTGTACCCAAGCGCCAGACTAAACGGGCAAT
This sequence comes from Ruminococcaceae bacterium UBA1320, assembly GCA_002306975.1. Lineage (GTDB taxonomy): Bacteria > Bacillota > Clostridia > Oscillospirales > Ethanoligenentaceae > Ruminiclostridium_D. Next base: position 11,286 of record DBTI01000258.1, on the reverse strand, counting down.
CCCATCCAAACATATTGAGCACTGCTTTTCTGCCGTCACGGTATTCCATCAGCAAACCCGGAATTTTATTGGTTCCGACAAACATAATTCTTTTGAGGTCAAATCCCATAACGGATATAATCGGTTCAACCTGATGGATAAGATATGGCTCAAAAGACCCCGGGCCGCGGCTGCTGATAAAATCCACACCGTTTTTATCAACACCGGCAAGCTCTTTGCAGAATCTTAAAGCAGAGCAGGAATACATCGGCGTATTATTTTTATCAGCCAGTTCAAACAGCCTTGCTGCCATCTCTTTAGACGGTGCAAAGGTTTTATCCACAAATGTTCTTTTGCCTGACTTCAGTGCCTTCCGGCAAAGCTCCTCGTGCATTTCGGGGTTGTCCGGGGAAAGTACCACCAGATAATCGCTTTTTTCAATCAGCTCATCCTGTGTTCCCGCAAGAACAATATCATTTTCCTGTGCCCATCTTGCGTTCGACATTCCATTCTCAGCATCTTTTTCAGCCCAGGCATAAGACACTTCCGCAGCACCGCCTGATAGCTCTTTAATCATCTTCGGATAATGATTCGCGTGCCACTCGTCAAGATAGTAATCGATAAAGCCTATTTTTTTCACTTGTTATCACCATCCAGACAAATCTCGTGTCCCTGACTTGATGAATCATAAAGCGCCTGCATTATTTTAGCCGTAATCACAACGGTATCAATATGCGAGGGCAGCTTTTCTTTCGTTTTTATACAGCGGAGGAATGCGCCTATTTCCTCATCAAAATGATCGGCCATTTTAAACTCCGGTGTTATTTCAAGCAAGTCGCCGCCCCTTGAAGTGTAAAGTTTGAAGCCGCCGAGATATTGCAGGCGGACGCCTGCCTTGTCACCAAGGAAGTCTACATACATCTCCTGCTCGCCTATATTCTGTGCCCATGCGCCGTTAATGGTAATCGTAGGGCCCTGCGTCCTTATCATGCCTGTAATAAAATCTTCAACATCATAGATCCCGTCATATTTCGGAGGGCCTGCCCACATATCCACATATGAATAGTCCTTCATTTTTTTTCCGAGCTTGCAGTAAGCCTGCCCTGTTACCGTTTTGGGCGTTGGGTCACCGCAGCAATACATGATGAGGTCAAGAAAATGTACTCCCCAGTCAATCAGGACACCGCCGCCGGAAACCGCTTTGGTTGTAAAATTTCCGCCAAGCCCCGGGATAGAGCGGTGAGACCGGAAACTGCCGTAAACGTGATAAACTTCTCCAAGTGTGCCGTCCTCAACAAGCTGTTTTATTTTGTTTACGCTTGTGTTAAAGCGGTTTACAACACCTATGTTCAGCACCTTGCCTGTTTCATGCTGCACCTTCTGCATTTCAAGCGCCTCATCAAGCGTTCTTGCGGCAGGTTTTTCCGATAAGACATTTTTCCCCGCCCTTAAAAAATCGATTGCTATTTTTTTATGCAGGTTATTGGGTGTGCAAACAGAAACAGCTTCAATTTCGGGATCGCCAAGTATCTCTTTATAATCAGCTATAACTTTTCCGCATTTATATTTGTCCACCATTTCCTGTGCGCGTTCCGGGATTATATCACAGAAATACTTGATCTCCGATTCGGAATTGGCCATATAAGCCGGAATGTGCGCTGATTTTGCGATATTACCGCATCCGATTACAGCAACTTTAATTTTCGACATGATGATTCCTCCTTATTTCTATTCTGGCTGTTATTTTGTTCTCTTTTAATTATAAGGCTTTGTTTTTTTAGCGGAATGTTTACAGTTTACTATCGGCTTATCTTAACTTGTCTATTATGTTCTTGAGTGTCAATATAAAGAACAAATTAAGATAAGATAAAAATTCAGGTTTTGCTTTATAATAAGTATGTAAATAGAGCATCTGATTTTTTCAGCCGACGCTGACAGGAGGAACAATAGCTGAATGAACAAGATATACAAAATCATAGTAATCGGCTGCGGGCATATGGGTGAAGAACATTTAAGGGATATTTATTTCAGAGATAATATAAAAATAGCAGCCGTGATTGACCGCAATGCAAAGCAGGCACAGCTTGCAGCCAGAAAATATGGTGCCGACGCATGGGGTACTGACTATAAGCCTTGGCTTGACCCTTCAAAGACCGATATTGCCATTATTGCTACCTACACTTCTACCCATCTGTCTATTTTAAAGGAATGTCTTAAAAATGGCATTCATGTATTATGCGAAAAGCCAATCGCCCTCAATATGGCGCAGGCAACGGAGTTTTATAAGGCGGTCAAAAGCTCTGAGCCAAAGGTTCTGGTCGGGCATATTCTCAGACACAACGCCACCTATCAAAAGGCTGCGCAAATGATACAAAGCGGGCAGATCGGTTTCCCTATTGTTATGAGAATGGTTCAGAATCATCATACAATGGACTGGGATCGGTATAAGAAGCTTCTTGCCGACTGTTCCCCGATTGTTGATTGCGGTGTTCACTATTTTGATGTTATGCAGTGGTTTACCGGCGAGCGTATCGTAAAGGTAAGCGGAATAAAATCAACAATAGACACCGATACACCAGAAAACTCCTATAATTACGGATTAGTCACAGCAAGGCTTTCCGGCGGTTCGGTTGGCTATTATGAAGCCGGCTGGAGCAACAATTTATCCTCCTGCAACCTCAAAGAATTTATCGGGCCAAAAGGCCGGATTTCAATTATTTTATCGGGTAATCGTGATAAAAACCGCGAAGAGGGCGATCTGATTGAGCTTTTCACTTATCCCGGCAACGAATACAAACAGATAAGCATAAAATCCGAGTATAAGCCAACCTACATACAGCTTTTAAACCTGATTGGAATGATAGAGGGCACAGAGGAAGGAAGACCAACAATTGATGAAGTTTACAGTGCTTTCAAAGCCGCCTATGCCGCGGATACGGCATTAAGATCCGACAAAGAAGTAACGCTATAACGGCGGGCATTAATTGCCCGCCGTTTTTTCTTCATCAACAAAATATAGCGGATTCACACAAAGCTTTTCATAGGCCTTATTCCAAAGTGCTTTTGCGTCAATAAGGCTGCAATCGGCATGAAGTACTTTGCCTTGCTTCAGTTCAGCCTTGCTCATTATTCCGTCAATCCTGTCATAACGCTGTATAACTCCGCGAAAATTGTGGCAGATATATTCAGCTTTATGCGCTTTCCCATTGCAATCCACAAGCGTGTATATCGTCTTTTGCTCTTTGAAAAGGTACGGAGATTTTACCAGCTCTTCCACCCCATGCATCGACGTATTGGGGCGAAGCCCGCATCCGAGCATCAGAATTTTTCCGCCACACCGCCGCAGTTGTGAAAAAGGTGAATTTGCACCGACCGGCGTTGTGTCCTTGAAATGATCCTGCGTCAGTTCACGTGCGGCGTACCCATAAGCACACACCGAGTGGGTTGGATGCATACTTCTTACCGTACCTTCGAGTGTTCTGAAGTATTCTGAAATCGCGCCGACACAGACAGGCGTGTTTTGGGAACTGAACAGCGGATTTTCCGGATTTACACTCGTATAGGTCAACGCAGGCATGAGCAACGTGCCTTTTTTTCCTAAAGCCGCAAGAAGTGCCGAAATTACAGTGGCGGCACCGCCTTCTACTGTCCCCAGTGATTTTAGCGAAGAATGTACCAGCAATGTGTCACCTTCACTGATCCCCAGCCCGCGCAGCCCATTTAGAATAAGGCTGCATTGTTCGTTTTTATCCATCTTTCCCTCAAAACAAATGATTTACAGCTATTTCAGTTAAGATTGAAACTCAACAAATTTTCTTTTCTGAATTGGAATTGCTGTAGATCATAGTCGGCATTTTAACCGTTTTAACCTGATAAACTTCCCCATGACACAAACAGATGAAATGGCTAGAAGAGAAAATCCGATAATTCCAAAGACCGGAGCGATACCAACCGCATTGCTGACATATCCGCCACCGATACTTCCCAGAATACTTCCGAAACCGGATTGGGATATTGCAAGCAGGCTTTGACCAAACGACTTGGCATTTGACGGCAAATCTTCATTGATATAGGTAATCGTGCTGAAATGAACCGTCATATAAGTAAAGCCCTGCAACAGCTGTGCCGCTAACAACACTTCGATACTTGTGGCAAATGAGCAGATAATCATGCGCGTTGCCATCATAAAGCCCGCAAAAAGAATAATGTTTATGATACCGTATTTTTTGTAATACTTTGATATGACAATGAGTATCGGTATTTCGGTTATTGCCGCCAAACCGCACGCATACCCGACAAAATCGTTTGAAAAGTGCAGTTGATTAATCCTCACACTCAAAAATGATCCGTTAAAGCTTGATGCGATGGATAATGCAAAGATAAACATAAGTACAAACATCAGTTTTTGATTTTTAAGTATAACGGAGAAACTGATCTGTTCTTTTTTGCTTATTACGGACTTTTCATTTTTCATGAAACATGCGACGGTCAAACAAAGAAGCAGGAAACCCGCATTAACAAAAAACAGGCTGTCCAGATGGTTTTTAAAATAATATCCTGCCAAAATAACAACCAGTATGTACCCGATTGTCCCACCCATTCTTATTGTTGAAAATTTAAACCCTAGCTTTTTGATTTTATCCACAGAGATTGAGTCGCTTATGGGGAATATCGCCGTACTAAACACCATATATACCACAGTAATGACAATATTATAAAAGAATGTGGGCAAAAGCGGATATAACAAAACGGATATGAGTGCCCCTGAAAGAACGATTTTTAAAACCGTGGTTCTATATTTTGCTTTATCACACAGCACAGCCCAAATGGGCTGAATGAGAATTGAAAAGAGCGGGCCGATTGCACCAAGAATACCAATCTGAAACAAAGAAAACCCTTTGCTGGCGTAATAGACGTAGATGTATGTCGCATAGATTGAATTTGTCATATAGATCAATATATAATACATGACAAAAGTGACGATTTCTCTGTTCTTATGCATTGCTCTATCCTTTGAATATAACAAATTTAAAAAAAATTAGCAGCACAACTCTTAATCTAAACCTATTATTATCCCGGCTTTTATTCCTGCGGCTTCACAATATGGTAAACAGCACCGATCATCCCGGCAAGATTGCCGCATTCCGCTGTTTTTAATATTATACCGGCAAGAAAATCTTCGGGCAGATATTTTGCAAGCGAATCATGGATGCTTTGAAGCAATGGCTGCCCTTCTTTGCTTATGGCACCGCCGATTACAATCAGCTCCGGGTCAAAGCAAAGAACAGCATTCGCAATTCCCTTTGCAAGATCGTCAACCCATTCCTCCAAGATCTCTGCGTATGAGGCATTATGATCCCTTGCCCGTGAAAAAGCGTTTTTACCGTTGACATCGCTGTCACCCGTCAATAAAGTAATCCTGTTTACCAGAGCCTGGGTAGCTGCTTTTTTTTCATATACAATTTCATTGCCAGACGTATTCATATAACCTAACGCCGCCGCCCTGAAATGCGGGCCGGCAAATTGTTTTCCGTTTATAAATACTGAACCGCCAATGCCGGTGCCGATGACTACACATAGAAAATTATTACAGTCACGTCCTGCGCCAATCCAAGCTTCGGCGGCACCTGCCGCGTGTACATCGTTGCAGATATATACGGGCAGATGAAAGCGTTCTGAAAGGATCTTTTTCCATTCGGTTCCTATATAGTCGGGCAGATTGCTGTTTGCATATACAACACAACCCGTGTTGGTGTCAACAACGCCGGCAGTACTGATACCGATTCCTGAAATTGAGGAATCTCTCTCTATCAGCGACGCAATAATGTCAGTTACCTTTTTTACCAAGTGTTTGCCGCCCTTTTGGGCCTCTGTGTCTGACTGGGCGTTGAAAACGACCTTGCCGTTTTCATCCACCACGCCGTATTTTATACTGGTTCCGCCAATGTCAACGGCAGCATAATTTCTCAAAAAATACACCCCGCAAATTAATTCTGAATACTCTCAAGCGCCGACACGAAATATCTTGTGATAATTTGTGGACGAGTAATGATACTTCCCACAACCGCACAGTATGCCCCGCATTTAATCACTTTAACAAGTTCCTGCGGAGTCTTTATATGCCCTTCCGCTATGATCGGAATATTAATTGCATTTTTCAGCTTTTCAATAAGCTCAAAGGCTGGGGTTTCACTTTTTTCGCTTTGAGGCGTATATCCTGAAAGTGTTGTTGAAACGATATCAAAACCAAGCTTCTGGGCATTGACCCCTTCTTCAAAGGTTGCGATATCCGCCATCGCGATTTTGCCTGATTTTTTTACATAGTCAATCATTTCAGATATCTGTGCATTTTGCGGTCTTTTCCGCAATGTCGCGTCCATCGCGATGATTTCTGCCGGGCAGTCAACAAGCTTTTTGATCTCTGTCATTGTTGAGGTTATATATATTTCAGAATCATCATAGTTCTGTTTTATGATTCCGATTATAGGCAGGTCTACCTTTTTTCTTATCTCTATAATATCTTCGACCGAATTGGCTCTTATGCCGGAGGCACCGCCTTCCTTTGCGGCAACCGCCATTCTTCCCATGATCATAGAGCTGTGTAAAGGCTCCTGTTCCAAGGCCTGACAGGATACAATCAGTCGGCCCTTCAGTTTGTTAAAAATAAATTCTTTATCCAATAATTTATCTCCTTCCGAGAGATATTAAGTAATTACCATAACTTAATACGCATATAAGCACCATTGGTTACACGCTAACGGCAATAGGCAATATTGCCGCACTCGGAAACTGGTACTATTTTAAGCCAGAGGTGGATATGCCTTCGATGAAATACTTTTGAGCGAACAAGAACAATAGGATAATCGGTATCATAAAGAGCGTGGCAGCCGCCATAAGTGAGGTCCAGTCAACCGAATGCTCATTCATAAACGATTGCAGCCCAAGTGACAACGTGTAATGGTCGGCGCTGTTTGCGTAAAGTAATGGGGCAAGGAAATCAGAATAAGTATTCATAAATGCGAAAATAGTTATCGTTGCAAGACCGGGTTTTGAAAGCGGAATGACAATTTTTAAAAACCTTGAAAACGCGCCACAACCATCTATTCTTGCAGCTTCCAAAAGTTCATCGGGTATTGAAAGCATAAATTGTCTGAGTAATATAATGTAAAACGGATACCCGAAAAACGCAGGAATAATAAGGGGCCAGAAAGTTCCTACCAGATTTACATTTGCCCAAATTTTATAAAGCGGAATCATCGTAGCGGTATAAGGGATCAGCATTGACGCCACGATAATGGAAAAGACAACATCTCTGCCGCGCCACTTTAACTTTGCGAGCGAATATGCGATCATCGGCGTGACAATCAATGTTCCGATAACATTCATAATCGTAACATACATTGTGTTACCGAGATATTGGAAAAAAGGGATTGTTGCGAATACATTTTTATAGTTGTCAATATAAAAAGAAGTAGGGAAAAGACCCGAGTTATTACTAAAGGCTTCCTTCATGGACTTGAATGAAGTTGAAACCATGATTACTATGGGAAATATAAAGATCAGTGCCAAAAGAATCAGAACGAAATACGGCAGATACTTGACTACTATCCTAGAAACCTGTTTCATTATTTGTGCTCACCCTTTCTTACTGCAAATCCACCCATTTTTTCGATGTTTTAGTCAAAATGTAGGTTATAACACCGACGATGAGGAACAAAATCCACGCCATAGCAGACGCACGTCCCATCTTCAAATAGGTAAACGCGTTATAATACAAGTAAAGGGGATACATTAACAATGAATCATTAGGGCCACCCAGCGCACCTTGAACAAGATGCCCGTTTTGCGCCGTAATAATGACATAAACCTGAGTGAAATACTGGAATCCACCTATAATCGCCAGAATTATTTGATAGAGGATAACGTGAGCGATCGTGGGCATCGTTATATTAAGCATCTTGTGGAACCTGCCGGCACCATCAAGATCCGCCGCTTCATATAATTCCGCAGGAACATCCTGAATAGCGGCCAGAAATATAACTGTTGTCGTACCTATGCACCACATTGACATGATAATCAGCGATAGACGTGTGAAATTTGAGTCCCCAAGCCAGTTTATCTGACCTACACCGAACAGGCTCAAAAGTTTATTTAAATATCCGTCAATCGGATCAAGAATCCAGACCCAAACCATTGTAGAAGCAACTATCGGCAGGATTGACGGTATATAGAATATCGCTCTGAAGATTGCTCTGCCTTTAATTTTAAGGTTTAGAAGCGACGCCGTAATAAGGCCCAGAAATATGGTCGCCGGCACAGATATTGCAACATACACCAGGGTATTTATTACGCTCGTTATAAAACGCGCGTCATGAAACAGGTTAGTATAGTTATCTAAACCAACCCATACGGGCGCTTTGATTGTACTGAAATCGGTAAAACTGTAATACGCCGACATGATTATTGGATACAAACTAAAAAGTAAGAAGCCAACAACCCAAGGCAACACAAATAGTATGCCGGGAACAGTATCCCTCGACAACTTGCTTTGCCTTTTGGCAATTTGCATGTGTATTCCCCCTCGTACAAATATTGTTATCCGCCGAACTTTTAGCGATTGCCCGAAAAATCACCGAATCTGTACAAGGTGATAGAAAAATTCGATAATCATTCAAGCTACATTTAAGGTTTCAGACAACGCAATTAGTTGAAATAAGAGTTGGGAGAGCAGCACGTTACATTTTTGTGCTTTGATAACAGGCTGCTAAAACTTGTTTCAACCACACAAATGAGGCCGGCTGCCCTCCACACTTTAAATTGGTGCTGCCGTTAACAACTTTAATTTGATCATTCGGCAGCTTGTAATTATACGATTATGGCTGCTAATTTTCTTAAGTGCTTCTACTATCAGCTATAAGCCTTAACCTGTGAGACAAGCTTATTCAATGCGTCAGATGCACTTTTCCCTGTGATAACCGAATCAACTGTTGCTGTTAAATCTTCACCGTATTTTGTTGCCTTTTCAGACTGTGGCATTACATACATGTGATCTTTTGAAACGATATCAAGATAAACCTTGAATGATTCAGAAATACCGGTGATGCTGCTGTCTGTTGTAAGAGCTTTCTTCGCAGGTAGGTCGCCTTTGAGTGTTACAAACATTTTGGCTCCGTCACCATCGGTGATATACTTCATGAAATCAAATGCGCCATCTGCATTTTTTGCGTTGGATGGAATAAAGAAGTTGGATGTATCAAGGATGGTATAGCCTGAACCGCCTGTTGAAGATGAACCGGGAATATCAGTAATGCCAAAGTTAATCTTGGCATCTTGCGCCATCTTGTAGAACCAAGGCCCATCAATTCTGAATACCTGTGTGCCTGCAAGGAATGGATCCTGAGCGGTATACTGTTTTGCAACACCTGAGGTTACAAAGTTATTGAGACCTGAACCGAATTTTTTAACCTGTGATTCTTCAAACTGAAGGGCTGTTTTAAAGCCTGCATTGTCAGGGGTAAGCGTTGAACCGTCGGATTTGCCGAAATCTGTTCCAAATGCAAGAGCCATGCAGGAATACCAGTAGGAATTTGTAACAAAAGGCGAACCCAGCTGCGTTACTTTACCGCCGCTGACCTTTGTTGTCTTTTCGCTCATTTGGAAAAGTTCTTCCGCGGTCTTAGGAGCATCAGTTATTCCTGAAGCTTTAAGAAGATCTTTGTTGTAGTAAAGTGCAAATATATTCATGCTTATCGGGAGTGCATAAGTTTTACCGTTATATTGCTGCTGTTCAAAGGCTTGTTTTACATAATCGTCTGACGTTACACTGTTCTTTGACATCAGGTCGTCTAACGGCATCGCAATACCGTCGCTCGCGTACTTGACCATTGATGAACCAAAGCAGTCGCTTATGTCTGGACCTTTCCCACCCGAGATTGAAGTAACGATTTTCTGCTGGTCTGGGGTGCTGAGTCCGACAACAGTGTACTTGCTTTGACTTCCGTTATATGCAGTGACGATTTTTTCAATGGTTTTTGCCTCATCACCTGTCCAAAGATACCAGAAGTTTACTGTTGTTCTTGCTGTTCCACTCGCTGTTCCCGGATTGGATTTCGAGCATGCTGTGAATGAAAACACCATCAATGCTGCAAGAATAGCCGATACGATTTTTTTCATTTCCTTTATCCTCCTTATATTGAAGTTTTTCTATGCCAAACTTAATATGACGGTATATATAAATTTCTTTCTATGCCTTTGACCGACATCATCCTTTTATTGTCATAAGCATGAATAAGAAATATAATATATCAAGATACATCTACGGTAATGCCGGCTTCGAAAAGCCTGCTCCATGGCAAATAGCAATCTGTAACCTTTACATTGTGCTGATTGTTATTCAGATTTTGCGAGGCAAACTGCTGCAGTAAATCTTGAGCCATTTTTGCAACCTTGCCATGCGGCCCATCAACATCAAATTTGTTAAACCCTAACGGAGACGGATTGCTCATAAATATTTGCTGACGGACAAATGCGTCATAACCAATATCCTCAATATATCTCAGCGCCAGGAAATCGCGGTGTGCTTTGTTGTCACCAAATATATCAAATATCATTCCCATAGGCAGGCAGGTTCCAAGGGAATTTG